>JBCCOI010000395.1:0-7249 GCA_039025515.1 Planctomycetota bacterium | reverse complement strand
GGCCATGGTTTCAAAGAATCGGACCATTGCGTCGCAGCGGAACTTCTTTGGAGTCTTGCGAGTGCGTGAAAAGCCGATGGGTACCTGCTTGGTCCATGGAACGACCCTGCACGGAATGCAGAGGTACGCGCCACACCAATCTCAACCAACGACCTACTACGGATATGAAAGCGGTGTCGGTTACGTGGTCCAATCGATGCAGAAAGCCAATCCTTCGCTACGGATCGGTGTGGTCGGTTTGGGCTGCGGCGTGTTGACGACCTATGGAAGGGAGAATGACTCTTTCGATTTGATTGAGATCAACCCGGGTGTCGTCGAAATTGCGAAAACGTACTTTACCTTTATGCGTGATTGCCCATCCAAGTTGACTCACCATCTCGGAGACGGACGACTTGTGCTGGAGCGGATGGCGGACACGAGATTCGATGTGCTCGTGCTTGACGCTTTCAGCAGCGATGCCATTCCGGCTCACTTGCTGACGCGGGAAGCGATGCAGCTGTATCGAGAACGACTGACGGATAACGGTGTGTTGGCGATCCATACGTCGAACAATCATTTGGAGCTTTCCCCGCTCGTTCATCGACTGAGCAGTGACGCGGGTCTTGATAGCCGCATGATCGAGGGCATCGGCGACGAATCCATCGGAACGACCCATTCGACTTGGATGGTTATCGCTGAACACGGCCATGACGTTTTCTCTGTAGACCCCATCTCACAAGCCGAGCCTCCGACGGTCGCGGAGCTCGCAGAGGCTCCCTTGTGGACCGATCAACACCACAATCTGGTCGGTGTCCTGCGTCTTTGGCAGGAATAATTGACGGTTCGCGAAGTCGATGCTCGGTGGCCCCCACGGGGAGTCACTGTTGGGACCACCGAGCGATCGAAGCCACGTGTCCGTTCCCAAGCAACGTTCGCAAGCCTCTCTTCCAAACAAGCGAACATCGCGGACACGCAGCTGGGCTTCGTTTCGCATCAAACCCCCGCATTCATCAGTCGAACATCGTTTCCATGGGAGGGAATTTCGATTCCACGAGCCCCGGGACTGACGCCAAAGTTGAAAATTTGCCTGAAGTTCATTGAGGGCACTAGTCGCGTCTGGCGTCGCGTCCCAGTTGATCTGACGCATGAGTTGCAGCCAGAATGGGGTGGGAAGCGTGGATTTCGAAGCAGGTTTGATGCTTGCACCCTTAGCTACCGATGCAGAAGTTTGAGGGGACAGGTCGCATTGCATTTTTTGGTCGGTTGCCGAAAGCCGATCAAATCCCTAGCGTCACCTACTGCTCCAGCTTTGGTCATGAGACAGTTTCGTTTCGATGAGTCCATCTGAACCCAACCGCGACGAGATCCGAGATTCGCTCACCGTCGATCGTCTATGTGATGCATTCGAGGATGCTTTGCGGAAGGATCGCCATGCAAAGTTGGAGCCTTTCCTCGAACAAGTCCAGGAAGAATCGAGGCCACACCTATTCGAACAATTGCTCTACCTCGAACTTGAGTTCAAAACGGACGCCGTCATGGCGGAGTATGTCGAGCGTTTTCCTCCGTTCCGTATTCAGATTCGTTCGATCTTCGAAGAGCTCAAGTTGGTTCATTGGGTCGGTTCGACGGTCGGACCTTTTGAAATCCTTCAAGAGATTGCTCGCGGCGGCATGGGCGTCGTGTACCTCGCAAGAGATTCACGACTGGACCGACAGATTGCGATCAAAATGATCAACCGCGAACGCCGTAACGACTCGCGGTGGATGCGTAGATTTCGGCGCGAGGCGAGGCTGGCGAGTCATCTCAATCATCCCAACATCGTGACAATCTTTGAGATTGGAGAGGTCGAGGGTGCCCACTACATCGCCTGTGAGTATGTCGACGGGGTCACACTCAAAAAGTACGTCGGCGGAAAACCACTTTCCCCAAAGTCCATCGTCGACTTCGCCCAGCAGATTTCGAGCGGGATGAGCGCGGCACACGATGCGGGGATCATTCATCGAGATCTCAAAGCCGAAAACGTCATGATTCGGCACGATCAGCTACTCAAAATCCTTGACTTCGGTTTGGCGAAGGAGACCGAAGGCGGGTACCAGCCGCTGACACGCACCGGTGTGATCACGGGAAGTGTCCACTTTATGTCGCCCGAACAGGCGCGTGGGCAAGAGCTGACGACCGCAACGGATGTCTTCAGTTTCGGGATCGTGTTGTACTTGATGGCAACGGGTAAGCTTCCGTTTTCCGGAGATACATCCAGCGATGTATTGGTGAGCGTGCTCAATCGTGAGCCGATTCGAATCTCAGACCATGGCGTTTCGGTGGATCCGGTCATGGAAGGACTCATTGCGGAATGCCTCAAGAAGGATGCGAGTGAAAGGCCTTCGTTTGATGTGATTCTGCGAAAACTCGCCGGTCTAAGCGGTTCTCAACAGTCAACTTGGAGTCGTAGGCTTGCGGAGGATCGTACGTCGGGACGAAGCCGCGGTGACTCGACTTCTGAGAATTCACTGACCGAGTTGATGTTGGAAGAGGGTGAGCTTCGTCCGAGTTCGATTCGCTACGCGAAAAGCGGCAACGTCAACATTGCTTGGCAAGATATCGGCGAGGGTCCCATTGACGTCGTGTTCGTCATGGGCTGGGTCTCACACCTCGAGTGGTTTTGGAAAGATCCTTCGTTCGCGCGATTTCTACGCCAACTCGCGAGCTTTTCGCGGGTCATTCTCTTCGACAAACGTGGAACGGGACTTTCAGATAAGGTTCCTATCAATGAGTTGCCGGACCTTGAGTCGCGGATGGACGACGTTCGAGCGGTAATGGATGCCGCCGGCTCATCCAAGGCTGTGCTTTGTGGAGTCTCCGAAGGAGGGCCACTCTGCGCCCTTTTTGCGGCGACGTTCCCAGAAAAGACAATCGCACTCACGATGATCGGATCGTACTCACGACGGTTGTGGGCGGAGGACTATCCCTGGGGGCCGAAGGAGGAGCAACGCGAGTTGTTCCTCCAGGAGATCGGTACGCAGTGGGGCGGACCGCTCGGCTTGGAAGACCGGGCACCGTCGATGGTGCATGATGCAAGGTTCCGCGAGTGGTGGGGCAGCTACCTGCGTATGGGGGCGAGTCCCGGGGCCGCCGTCGCACTCACCAAGATGAACGCCGAGATCGATATCAGGCCGATCCTGTCCAGCATTCGAGTCCCCTCACTCGTCATCCATCGTTCGGGCGACCGTTGTTTGAAAGTGGAGGAAGGACGCTACCTTGCCGAGCAAATTCCGAACGCCAAGTTTGCCGAGCTGCCGGGGGAAGATCACCTACCATTCGTCGGTGACAGCCAGGGCATCGTGGACGAGATCAAGTCATTCTTGGATGAGTTAGCTGGCTCGCAACATTCTGACTTGGTGCTCGCGTCCGTGCTTTCGATACGAGTTGAAGATCGGGGTGACTCACGGCTTTGTCAGCGTTTTTTGGCAGCGGCTGACGGTCAGTTCAGACGGTATCGTGGAAAGGTCTATCCGACCGGGGAGGCGACAGAAGTCGGTGGACTGCCGGGCACCGCTCTGCTCGTGTCATTTGACGGACCGGTGCGCTCGGTGATGTGTGCCGTGGCGATCATCGAATTCGCGAAAAACATCCAATTGAACGTTGCGTGCGGCTTGGACATCGGTGCTTGCACGATTCAAGGTGCCGAGATGCGTGGACCGCCGGTTGATGCTGCGGAACGGATCGCCCGTTTGATCCCGAGCGGCGTTCTAATGACACAGTCCTTGAAAAACCTCATCGCGGGATCACAGCTTTCGATCAAGCCCTGGCCCGGAGAACCCCGTGATGGGTTCCCGAAGGATGCACTTTTTGAAGCAACCTCGCGGCCATGATCATTAGATGATCACTGCATTGCCGTCGATTGTGGAGAAGGCATTGATGGTGCAACCATCGTTTCAAGGAACGTAATGATCCCTCGGCGATCATCCATCGAATCACTCGTCATCCATCTCCTCGAGCCAGATTTCGCGGATCAGTGCGAGCTTTCGCTTCACGCTTCGACCCGAGATCCCCATTTTTGCGGCGGTTTCATCGATTGAGAATCCTTGTAGTCGCGCGAGGGCAATCTCGCGGTGGCTCGGTTCACTGAGTAAACCGAGTAGCCGCTCCTGCTCCTCTCGGATTTGCACCATCAGTGCCGGCGTCGGGTCTTCTTTGAAGAACTGATCGAATCCAACAAGATCGACGACCGAATCGCCTCGCACGTCTCTTCCACCGCGCTTGGCGGCAGTTTGGTGTCGGATTTGATTGTGCGATTTGTGTCGCGTCATCACGACCAGCAACTTCCAAAGCTCATCGCGGTCGTCCAGTTTGTCGAATCTTCCGGATTCCGCGCCCTGGCAGAGGCTGTGAAAGACATCAATGGCGACGTCCTCCTCGTCGAAAATGCGTTTGGGGGCATTTCCGAGTTGCCGCTTGGCGAGCGTTACGAGTCGGTTGAAATACCGCTGCCAAAGCTCGGAGGCTGCATTATTCGAACCCGCCTTCAGCTCATCGAGCCAAAGCGTGACCGACCGTTTCATTTCCGCGGACGTCGACATTTCGCCTATTGCAGATGCAAGGGAGGAAACAAGTAATGTAGAACTCAACGAGCATGGCCCGCGCACGCTGACAGCCAACAAAGACTTGAAACTCTAGCAGTACGAGAGGAAATGCCAAGCTGTCGGTGACGGGTGGACGATTTGCCATCTGAACAATCTCACGCTCGCATTGCAAATAAGCAGCAGACTCCCGCCAGTTCGTCGAAATGGCTGAAAACGCCTCCTTGGATTCCTATGCCTGGCTTCTGCGGTGAACAATTGAAACGGCAATCCACGTCGTGCTTAAGATACCCACTGTTCGTTTGCTCAGCGGAGCATGAAGTCACCTCGGGCAACATCAGTCTGAATTTCGATCGCCGCAAGGAAACTCGTTGTGAAGATTCGCTTTTCCATCCTTTGCATGTTTCTTTGTTTCCACTCTGTCCCCGCTTGAGAACGGATACCCAGAATACTTTATCGCCGGGCCGATGGTTTTCACGCCGGCATCGTTGGAGTTCGCGGCAAGCCTAGCTGCCTCGCGGGCGTGGAACACGAAACTGATGTTTTCATCCAGCGATTTGATAGGGCGATTCACCGACTCTCAGAGTTTCGATGGTGAGGAGCTTGTAGTCGTTACTGGATTTCTGCCGCATCCGATCACGCAAGGATACTCAGACCCGCAATACACGGTGTTGCAAAGCATCAATAGCGAGCCTGTGCTCAACATCAATCATGCCGTCGAATTGATGCGAGATTGCACAGATGATCAGCTCGTTGTTGAGTTTCGGGAAAAGAGTAGCGAAGTGCTCGTCTTCGACCGAGAGGAATTCTTCAATGCGACGGAGCAGGTTTTGAACGACAGCGGAATCCGCCGGCAGGGGACGGAGGCGTTGGTCCAAACGTGGTCGAACCAAGACTGATCATCCCGTGGACCGTCACTTCAACCAGCCTCGTTCTTTCATTCGCGTCAGAATTTGCGGCCGAAGGACTCCTTGGTCGGCAGCGAGGGCCTGTCGATAATTGGCGCGAGCCATCTTGAGGTCACCACGTTCTTCGGCACGTTGACCGCGTTCGAAGGCTTCGTTGGCTCGGTTTTGTTTGGCTCGCGCGCCGGCTTGAAGTCGCGATTGGAGATACGCCGCCTGCGAGGCTTGGTGAGATCGAAATACCTGAGCACCGATGTTGTCTTCGGTCGGGCGACCATAGCTGTAACCGCCCACGACCGGGGTGATTCCCGTGACGAAGGGTCGAATCGTTTGGCTGCTGATTGATCCCGGGTAACCGTTCATGGTCGTGACCGAAGGAGTCGTTGAGACACTCGAACGACTGCTACCCTGAGCGAAACTGAAGCCGAGAGATCCCCTCAGTCCCCCGCCGCTGAATCCGAATCCGCTGCGAAGACCAGAATTCGGATCAGGATTGCCGAAAAATGGTACCGGAGGTGGCCCGCCAAAATTTGCGAAGAAGTTGTTCCCCTGCAGTGACCACGTCACGCCCGTTTGCTCAAAGAAGGAACTGTTGTTCGTCTGAAACGGCACTCCGGTGACGAGTGGTTGAGCAAATGAGAACTTCCCGCCATAGATCATGAGCAAAAAGAAGATGACAAGCTTGGCGATTCGCATCAGGTTCTCCGATTCAATGATCCATCTTCAGAGTATCGCATTTTGGAGTGCTCTGGCAAATCGATTCATGGATTGTTGCAAGAATTCGGTGCGTTAGCTCGGTGTCAGTTCCTGCAGGGAGAGGCGTTTCTCTTCGAGGATTTCTCCGGTATCCCGAATCAATCTGAACGTCACCGCCGGCGATTTTGCCGTGAGATCGAAGGAGAATTCACCGAAGGCAATCAAGTCATCGCCGTTCGCGTCCGTCCCGAAATATCCGAAAAGCTGCTCCTTGCAATCCTCGATGATTCCTGGAGGGCCTGAGACACCGCCCAGTGTTGCAGGTTCAAACTCGAAGAAATCGAAACCGGAAGCTCTGGGGATTCGAAACCCACGCGCACCGTGCCGGTCGCCACTGACCAGCAACACACCGCCGATTCTATTTTGCTCGATCCAGTCGAAAATCTCTTCACGACTCTCGGTGTCCCATGTCCCCCAAGAGTCCTTGCCGGCGCTGACATAGTCACTCCACATCGTACCGCTGCTCACGACTTTGAAGGGTGCGGTCGAATTCAGCAAAGTGCTCTTCAGCCATTCGAGCTGTGCTTTGCCAAGATACGAGTCCTTTTGCTTTCGACGTTTGACGTCTCGACACGAACGAGTGTCCAACATTATGATTTCGACGGGCCCGACACGTGTGTTGAAGTAGATACCTTCTTGATCGGTGTCGGCGGATGGATTGTTCCAGTTCTCGTGCCAAACCTGCCGAACGGCTTCTCGATCTTCCGCACGAAAACGCTTCGGTATGCCGCTCAAGTCGTTGTCGAAGTAATCGTGGTCGTCCCACGATGCGAAGACAGGTACATTTGAAACAAAATCACTCCAAGGCGCCGAGACATCGCGTAGCTGATAGTCCGCGCGGTGCATGTTGATCTCATTGTTGCGATCATCGACCGCAAGATCACCCAACAGCATCATGGCATGCGGATGGCGACTGCGTATCTGCAAAAAGAGATTTGGATTGTGCAAGCCGATCTTGTGAAAACAGGAACCGAACGCGAGGCGGAACGGATTTTGTTGACCCTCTGCGGGAGCTGTTCTGAATCGGCCTTC
>JBCCOI010000394.1:0-7263 GCA_039025515.1 Planctomycetota bacterium | reverse complement strand
CCCTGATCCAAATCGACTTCGCGTTTGAGATCTTGAGGCGTCTTGGTTTCGATGCAAAGTTGCCCATCGTGGTCGGTCGCCAAGCAATCCTCGAATGGTTCGTCGGTCAGGCGGTTGAGCCCCTCCAAATAAAGCTCGGTCACCTTTTCCTTCCTTTCATCGTGGTCGGATTCGAAGAGTCGCCACGGCATATCAAGCCCGAAGAGCGTCAGCGTGTGGAAGCCTCGTTTGCGAAGATCTTCCGATAGAATCGAATCATCCGTGAGCGTGTGGCAATAGACCTCGCCGGGCGCAGGATCCGGGACCTCGCCGGCTTTGGCGGCAGCGTGAGATTCGAGCATCTGTTCGTAGCCTTCGTCGATATGGAAGGACCCGGCAAAACCTTCTTCGCTGGATATGTTGCTCGCTTTCAGTTTTGGCAGACGCTTCAAAAGCATGTTGACTTTGATCACCGAACCCTCATCCGACTTGCTCGGCGTGTAGTCTTGCCCGAGCAGGGTTCGAAACGTGTTGGGTGCCGCGTTGACCAATATGTGTTCCGCTGAAGCAGTTCGTTCGCTTCCGTCTTGTAGGAAAGTCACTTCGCTACGCGTTGCGTTTGACTTAGTCACCAAACCAGCGTCAACGTGAATCGCCGGGGCATCGCGCAGCATGTCGACACCCAACTCGCGGCAGCGTCCGACAAGGGATGTGACCAATTGCTTCATTCCCCCAACCGGGACCCTCCATTCACCCGTTTCATTCCCAATGATGTGATAGAGAAAACAACGATTTTGAAGCAGCGAAGCATCATGGGGATGCGTAAAAACGCCGATCTTTCCATCGGTCATCAAGAGACCGCGCAACGCGTCGTGATCTGCGAACTCCTCGATCGATTCACCAAGCGGCCGTTCGATGAATCGGCTCCAGGCTTGTCGCTGCTGTTCAGTCGACAGGTTGCGTACAAACTCCTGTCGCGAACGGAGCGGCGAAAGCATCGTCGGCCAAATGACCTTCGCGATGGTTGTTTGGAGTTCTAGAAACTCGCGATATCGGGTCCAGCTTTCGTGCGAGCCCGTCATCTCCAAGAGTGATTCTTTCGAGCGAGACTCATTGACGTTTGAAAAGACGAGGCCACGTTGCTGTCCGTTCGAATCAGTCCAGGGAGTAAAGGAAGCCGTCGTTCGGCGTCGTGTTTCGAATCGGAGGTCCAGATCCTGAACGATCTGCTTAGGGAGCAACGAGACCAAGTAGGAGTACCTGGAAAGCATCGCGTCATAGTCGGGGAAGACTCTTTGAGAAGCCGTCGCGCCCCCGAAATAGTTGTTCTTCTCCAAAACCAATACGCTTTGACCGGCCTTGGCTAGATAAGCCGCCGCGATCAATCCGTTATGGCCGCTCCCGATCACGATGGCATCGTAATGATTTTGAACGACCATTCTCACACCCAGGGTTTTCGACACTTCTCGCTGATCGCCACACACGCGCAACTGATTGGAACGTAGCAATCCCTACCTGCTCCCTACCCAAAATAGAATCCGAGCACGAATTCCAAAAGACGCCAAATCAGACCGTACGCAAATCCTGCCACCCTCGGAAGGCGGCTTGCCCCAAGGTACCGGGATTGGAGGTGTCGAAAGCGTTTTCAACGCCGGCGAGCGCCTTGCAAACAAGGCAACATGTGTGCCGACAAGTCCTCTACCATAATGAGGCTGAAAAGGACTCGCATTGATGCGACAGTCTGTTCGGCATGTTCTTCACACCGCATATCCCATCGGCTCTATGACGAGCGGCGGGGTTGAGGTTTTTTGTCGTCCGTCGCCGCTGCGTGATCCTATGTCTATTGTCGAACCGATTATTGGGATGAAGGTTGCTTGATGAGAACACTTCTTCTTTTTGGAATTTTGATCGTGACACTCACTCCAGGTCGAGCAGATGCTCAGGCGTTGACTGATCGGGCGTCGGTGAAAGCCAACTTGACGTTGCTAGATGCATGGATTGATTCACAGGTTGCATACAAGCAACTGCCGGGGCTTGCCATTGCAATCGTCCATGACCAGGAAACGGTCTTCAAAAAGGCGTACGGATATGCGGACGTAAACACGAAGCCACACCGGCGATTGACACTCGACACGAAATTTAGACTTGCTTCACAATCAAAACTGTTTACCGCGTTGGCGATCCTGAAGCTTCGGGATGCTAAGAAACTGAGACTCGATGATCCCGTTTCGGACTATCTGCCTTGGTTAAAGAAGAGGAGTTCTGACACGGTGCCCGTCACGATTAGGCAAATGCTTACGCACTCGTCAGGATTACATCGCGAGGGCGCGGACTCTCCATTCTGGACGAACGGTTCGTTTCCTTCGATTGATGAAATCCGCGAAGGAGATGCGGTCCATGAATCTGTTTTTGAACCCGCCTCTACGTGGAAGTATTCGAACTTGAACTTCGTACTGCTTGGAGAGGTTGTCTCATCAATCAGTGGCGTCAGTTTTCACGACTTCATACGAGAGGAACTGTTCTTGCCAATTGGCATGCCGCAAACGGCCATGAATGCGGAGTCCTTCCGCTCGAACGAAATTGCAATTGGTTACGGACGACGGCTACCTGACGGGAGTCGCGAAGCGTTTAGCCACGCAGATGTACGTGGTCTAGCTGCTGCCGCAGGCCTGACTTCGTCGGTGAATGACATGATTGAATTCTTGAAATGGCAATTTCGTGTTCTCAGAAAAAAAGACTCAGGAGATGTCTTAGCATCGTCAACGCTCCACGAGATGCAGCGTACGCATTGGGTCCGGGACGATTGGAGTGACGGTTGGGGACTTGGTTTCCACGCAATAAAACGAAAGTCAGGACCCATCGTGGGGCATATGGGCCTACTGCCGGGGTTCAAAACGGCTACGTTCATAGACGTAAATACGAGCCTCGGTGTTATTGTTTACGCAAACTCGCTCGATGCGGAGCCTTATCCTGGCGAAACAGTATCCGTCGTAGATCGCGTGTTCGATTGGATTGGACCCTCTATTTCCAACACTCCAGGCAATGAGGATGAGAAACTGAATGACGACTGGATTGCTTTACGGGGGATATACCGCTCGATTTTTGTCGACACACTCGTGCTAGAAATTGGGGGTGGCTTGACGCTTGTCAACATTAATTCAAGCGATCCGATGTCGACGATCAGGAAACTTGAGCCCATAGACGGCAAGCCAAATCACTTTCGCGTTATTGAAGGCGATCCGTTCTATTCTCTTGGCGAGACAGCTGCATTTTCCTTGCAAGATGGTCGAGCGATTTCATTGAAGCTTGGTGCCGGAGTTCTGCAACGTATCAAGTAGTGGCTTACTCACTTGTGAAGCGTGAAGCAGTCAGGCTTGTTTGGCTGCGGTTGTGGTCGATGCCCTCTTACTCGGCGTGCACATTCATTGCGTCAGGACATCGTGGGATCAATCAAGTGACAGAATTCACCGTAGCGGAAGCCGCCAAGGCTTTCGTTTTCCTGGGTGATCGAAACTCTCGGCGAGTTCCGCTACGTCAGACATCGCACTTCCCGACATTGATGGATCACCGCGAGGGCTCGTTTCAATGATCGACAAGTAAGTCGAGGTGCACTCCGGTGGCAGCCGCAGGTGTATCGAATTTGAATTTCTGGTCCGATGATGCGATACTGGGTGTCCCTCCCAACGACTGTCGCGTGACGCGACACGTTCCCACCCCGGTTTGAGGCTCACGCCTTGGCACGATTCTTTGCCAGTTCGATCGCTCTCGGTTTGATCTGTTTGATCGGCAGATCGGACGGTGCGCCACCCGAGCCGATTTCTGAGACTCATTACGTCGATGTTGTGCGGCCGGTTTTGGTGAAGTACTGCGGAGACTGCCATTCAGAAGAAAGCGAGGATGTCGGATTTCTGCGGGCTTTTAGTAAGGCCGAGATCGGCCACGATCAGTCCCTCTGGGCCAGCGTCGCCGAGCAGTTGACGAATCGCACCATGCCGCCTGCGGATGAAGCTCAGCCGACCGAAGCGGAGCGGTTGGAGACAGCAACTTGGATCAACAAACACTTACAGGAAACCGCATGCGATCTTGGCCTCTATGTCGGATCGCCGGTTCAGAGGCGGCTCAATCGCGAACAGTACGAGTACGCGGTCGAAGACCTGACGGGATTGGAATTTGATTTCGTTGAGACCTTTCCTGCGGACAGTGGCGGCGGAGAAGGCTTCAACAACAACGGCGAGCTGCTCTTTTTGCCACCGCTCTTGTTGGAGCGATATCTAGAGGTCGCTCGATCAATCACCGACCGGATGATTGCGTTGCCGCGGCTCAAGCAGCGTTTCGTTGCTCCCGACGGACTGTATGACAAGGATGATCTGGCTGGCTACCAGCTCGTTGAATCCGTGACCGATGACATGTCACCGGTTACCCTCCATCACGGCCAGCGGGCTGTTGTGCAAACAACCATTTTTGAATCGGGAGACTACGAGATTCGAACTCGCATTTCTTCGCCGAATCTGCGAAATGCCGAGATTGTCATTGAGTGGAACGGAAAGAAGCTTTCGACGATCAATCCGAGCGGTAAGCAGAAAGTATTGGAGGATCGGCGCCGACTTCGGCTTGATCGCGGAGTCCACGTTTTCTTTTGGAAGAATTCGACAGATGCTTCAGCGACACTCATCGATGTCCGACTGGAACAAGTATCTCCTGCCAGCGACGAGCAGCTTTCGGCGACCAAACAGCTTTTTGCTGCCGGGCAATCAGACCTTGAGGCGGGAAATCATATCGAGGCAATGCGAAAGGTCTTGAGCAAGTTTGCGCGGCTTGCTTGGAGACGGCGGATCACGGAGGAAGAGAGTAAGCGATTTGAGGAACTTTACTTGCGAGGATCTCGGCGGGGCGAACCGTTCGAACAAGCAATCAAACTGCCACTTCAAGCCATCCTCGTCTCTCCCAACTTTCTTTTCATCAGTGAGACTCAGAAAATTGGTGATGGAGATCACCGACTCAGTCCGATCGAACTCGCTTCTCGGCTTTCCTTTTTTCTCTGGCACAGTCTTCCGGATGACGAGCTACTCACATTGGCGGAAGATGGCAGGCTGCAAAAGCGGCAAGTCCTCGCGAATCAGATCCGACGGATGCTCGCTGATCCTCGAAGCAAGCGATTCGCGAAGGGGTTTGCCGGCCAGTGGTTGGGCACGGAGGCGGTTGGAAGGACGAAGATTCCGGATACGAATTTTTTCCGTCCGGCATATTCGGCTGAGCTCGTCGTCGACTTGAGGCGTCAAGTCAGCGAAACGATGCATTGGATGCTTCGTGAAGACTTGCCGATCACGGATTGGCTTGGCGCGGAAGCGATCGTCGTCAATAAGCGTTTAGCCGAGCACTACGGCATCAAGGAAGTGCCCAATCCAGAAGACGACTTTATCACTATCGCACAAGAGCGCTCGGCACGATCGAGCGTTCTGGGAATGGGCGCGGTGCACATGTTGACGAGTTACTCGCGGCGAACGAGCCCCGTGCTGCGTGGAGGCTGGGTGCTTGAAACGATCTTCGGTGTGCATTTGCCTGCGCCCCCACCCGATGCTGGTGACCTTCCGGGTGGCGAAAAGGAGAACGAGAAGAAGACCGTCCGAGAAAGGCTGGAAGCACATCGTCGGAAGCCGACGTGTGCAGCTTGTCATGATCTGATTGATCCGATCGGGTTTGGACTGGAAAACTATGATGTCCTGGGCCGATTTCGCCAAAAGGAAGGTAAGAACGACATTGATGCAGCCGGTCGCCTGCCCAGCGGTGAAACGTTCGATGGGCCTGACCAATTGCGGGCCCTGCTGATCAGCAGATGTGATGACTTTCGCGAACAATACTGCCGAAAGATGCTAGGTTACGCGCTCGCGCGTTCTCTGACCGACGGCGACGCTTGCACGATCAATCAGATTACCGAGAAAGTGAGACAGCATGACGATCGTTCGGTCGCTTTGATCGAGGCGATCGTCTTCAGCCATCCGTTTCAATACCGGCAAGGAGTTTCCCCATGACAGATCAGGTCAACGAGCGGCGTCGGTTTCTGCGAGGAACTGGCGTTGCAATGGCTCTTCCGTGGATGGCGTCGTTAGGTAGCCGGCGAGTACATGGACGCGAAAATGAATCGCTTGATTCGCCACCCGTGAGGACGGCGTTCCTTTTCATGCCCAATGGCGTGAACCCAGCAAATTGGACGCCCGAGTTCAACGCGGATCACCCCGAGCAATATGAGTTGACGCCGATGCTGCGTCCGCTTGCGGAGGTCAGAGACGATCTTCTGCTGTTGGAGAATCTCTACCATCCAGATCTAAACATGCGGAACGGTCATTGGCCCAAAGTGCCAGCGTTCCTCTCCGGTGGGCACGTGTTGAGAACTTCCGGCCGAGACATGAACACGGGAGGAACTTCGGCGGACCAGTTCATGGCACAAGGTATCGGTAGTTTGACGCCGTTGCCGAGTCTCGAGTTGGGTGTCGATGCAGCCTACACCGGTGTCGATAACGTGGGTGGAGGTTTCACCAGGATTTACGGATCGCATATCGCATGGCGAGATCCCCACACCCCGGTGCCAAAAGAGATCGTACCGCAGCTCGCGTTTGATCGATTGTTTCGTGGTAGCCGCGGGCCCGCCATCTCAGGCTTTACGCCGGATCAGAAGGCTGTGATTGAGTCGTTGCAGCGAGATGAGTCGAGCGTGTTGGACGCGGTTCTCGCAGACGCCAAAGACTTGGGACGTAAAATTGGTCGCGACGACCGAACGAAGCTGGATGAGTATCTTGAATCCGTACGTAGCATCGAACGCCGCATCGAAGTCTCGCTGAAACCACAAAAGCGATGGATCAACGAGGGCGACATCGGTGTCATCCGGCCTGGTCCAGGAATCCCCGAGCGCCACGTGGAGCACGTGCGACTGATGCTAGACATCATGGTGCTCGCGTTTTGGACGGATACGACGCGTGTTTCGACGTTCATGATGGGCAACGCACAAACGGGGAGAAACTTTTCGTTCCTCGATGGCGTCAACTCATCTTTTCACGGAATCAGCCACCATCGCAATGAACCCGCGAGACTTGCCGAGTTTGAGCGAATTGGGACATGGCACATCGAGCAGTTGGCTTACTTCATCGCAAAGTTGAAATCGCTTTCCGAAGGTGATTCCACGTTGCTGGACAACAGCATGGTGTTCTGGGGAACGACCATCCGCGATGGAAACAAGCACGACATCGAGAACTTGCCGTTGATTCTGGCGGGACGCGGCGGCGGGACGAT
>JBCCOI010000393.1:0-7281 GCA_039025515.1 Planctomycetota bacterium | reverse complement strand
TCGCCGAAGCTGAGCAGCAAGGAAATGAAAGAGTTGCTCGGTGACGAACGTTACCGCACGAAAGAAGAAGAATGGAGTGACGAGGAGGCAAGGAAGGTTGCCGATGCGAAGATTGAAGCAGGACAGGTGTTGTTCAGTGAAAAGGTTTACGCATCCATCGAAGCCATCGAGAAGGCCTTTGAGATCGAGCAAGCGGTTTATGTATCATCCGGATTCATCTATGCCGCAGGAACGGAAGAAGACACGCTCGAAAAAATCGAGCTGGAGGATACCTCCGCCATCGATGCCGTTGCTTGGCCGATGGCTCACAACGTCAGGCCCGCAGGTTGGTCGCTCGGCATCAAAGGATGTTTGGAATGCCACAGCGAGCAAGGGTTGATTTTCGCCAGCACCGTCCGCCCACGAGGTCCGGGTCCGGACCAAGGTCAGCCGGTGATGATGGCGACGCTTCAGGGATTGGATCCCGATCAGCGGTTGACTTGGAACCAGCTTTTCGCGGGTCGCAAGGCGTTCAAGTTTTTGATCGCTGGTTCAACGATCGTGCTGGGTATCTGTCTCCTAGTCGGCACAGGCATGATCGCGGGCCGAAGAAGAAACGCGGCGGCGACGTAGGCTTCTGCTTAGACTCTTGCGTTACGTGATCGCTCAATGACTTTCTAGGCGTCGCCGACGAAGAGACGTGAGAGCTGTAAAGCTGTCGATGGGAATGCGATTGGTGCAAGCAGTTCCGTTTTCGCGAGGACCTTCAGATAAGCGTACCGACCGTTTAGCGGTTCCCTGTGACAGTAAAGCTGGGCACCCGTCACATCGATCACCCAGTATTCCGCGATTCCAACGGATGCGTAGAGTTCAGCTTTCTGACCCAGGTCGAAACTCAAACTCGATTCTGCAACTTCGATCAGAAGAAGTGCATCTTCCGAGCAAGCGCGTTGATTCAGATAACGTCCCGGTTTGATGATCACCAAATCAGGTTCGGGAACACTCTCCCCCACGACCAGTCCCGATTGGACCTGCGACATCCCCGTCGTAGGCGTCAGAAACGATGCAGCCCACTGGTTGAGAAAGCGAACATAATCATCGTGGATCGGACCTGCAGGACTCATTTCGCGGATCTCTCCGTAGATCATCTCGATGCCACGTTCGAGCCGTTCAAAAGCGCCGACGGCAACCATGTGGTCATATTCGGACAGCGTTAGGCGAAGCAAACTGCTCATGGATCAGTGTTTAAAAGACCGTACGTAAAGTCTTCCTCGGCCATGGGACTGAAACTTTGTCTGTGCGAATGCCGCCAAGCTTCTACGTTCCGAGTCGAATCGCGGCGAAGCGTGATGGCCCCCGAATTATGGTGAGAGTAACTACGACACTTCACCCTTGTCAGATTTCAGTCACCTACCCCCAGTGTATCACAGTGGCCTCTGCGTTTCTCAAATAGGAAAAGCGATAAGCAGCGAATCGAAACGATGCCCAAACCTTCCAAGGAACGCGAGTCATCGCTCGAACGTTCCATTGTTACGCGGCGCGTCGGGTTGATTTGGTTGCGGTGGGAGGGGAGATGTGTTCTCCCAGAGAATCAATCTCGAGTCGCAATAGCTCTTTGATGATTGAACTTGCCGAAGGACGATCGCTTGGTCTTTCGGCGACCATCGTTTCGACCAGTCGGCAAATCGGTGTGAGAAGTGATTCGTCACTCGTTTCGACGCGCGTCATCCACTCCCACAAGACACGCCCGGTCGCAAAGACGTCGCTTGCCGGCGTGCGTGCCGACGCGTTATGCACAAGCTCTGGCGCGGCGTACTCAGGCGTGCCGACAAAAGGGAACGATGCCGGCGGTGTGCCGCAATAAGCGAATGCGAGGTCGATCAGCGTCGCGTGACCGTTCTCGCCAACGATCACGTTGGATGGTTTGACGTCTCCGTGTGTCCAGCCTTCACGATGCATGGCTTCCAAAGCCTGGCAGAGTTGACGCACCATCCAAAGGGCAACCGGCAATCGGCATCGTGACGAATCAATCAGCAACTCGGCCATCGTTTGTCCCGCGAGTGCGGGCATCATGATGTAAGGCAACTCACCCCGTGCGTCACCATCAAGAACGGGAACGAGGTTCGGATGCGTGATTGCGGACGAAACGCCGATCGAAGCTTCAAGGCCGGCCCGGGCGAGTTCAGAAGAACCCGACTTGATGACGTAGTCCCAGCGTGGACTGCCACTGGCGATATTGGGTTGGCAACGAGCAACGCGAAATGGGTCGGACTGATGAATCGTCTCGCCAAGTTTCCAGATGCCAACTGTCTCGTGAGATTTCATTCGCTCCGCCATACCGACTGGGTCAACAAACCTGTTCTCAGAGATTGATCGGTAGAGCAGCCCGCAAAGTTGGTTGGAGCCACGAAAAATCGGCAAGGTCAACGCAAACTGCCAATACTTTGCGTGTCAATCTGGTGCTTGCTCGCGCTGCAAAAGGCGGAGTTCTATTGTCTTCGCGTCGGTATCCAGCCACCGGTGTCACGCGGTCTTTCCACTCGCTCGGCTGGTGGTTTGGTCGTCGAGCGATTCGTCTGCGGCACGGTGGATTCCCATGCGGCCACGGGCTGAATCACGCGTTGCCGCATGGTGGCCTCACGCACCGGCACGGCAAGTCTCAATTCCGTCCCGCGACGATGACGGGCTTGATCAAATCCTCGCAGCGCTGGATCTGCTCGCGAAGAATCCTCAGCTGGCAACGGCGGCAAAGGCTTGAGCTGGTCATCTGATGCAGCTCGCCCACGTGATTCGAATGGACCGTTCCCCGGGACTCCGATGGGACGGAGTCGGCTGTAACTGGAACGATCCGAGTCGTTCGATAATGACGGCGGTGTGTTTTTGGTCGTGAAACGCTCGTCGTTACCAAACAGGTTACTAACGGGCGGGTCGAGCCGGATCGCGGGCTCGTCATCCAGGCCTGAGTCGGCGTCGGTTTCTGCGGGCGGCACGAGGTCGATCGGGTCGAGTGATTCGTTTGCATCGGGATCCGTCCCAAATGGAGAAACATCGTCGTCGGGAGCTACTCGTTGAGATTCAATTTGCGGTTGCTGCATTGGCCGGAGGTCATTCTCATCACCGACAAGGGGAGCCGCATTGCCGGGGCCGACTGAGCTGGGTCCGATCGAACTGGGGCCGACTGAGCCCGGCCCGAGCCGAGGGTCAGTCGACGGAATTGGCATGACTCTCGAATCACCCGGGACGAATTCTCCGCTCACTTGGCCGATGCCTCCCAGCGGCATCGGGGACCCGCCAGGCACAAAAGAAGGCGGCGTCGACGACGGAGGTAGCACGGAACCGAACGACCCCATCGGGTCACTTTGGCAAGTCATCTCGCCGACCGTCGGATAAACCGGTTGGAAAGAGTTCGGCGTCGTGACGAGCGGCTGGAAACTGTTGTACGGCACACGCTGCAGTTGCTGAACGTAGGAGCTGCATGGCTGCTGAACGGTGACCGTTGTGCCAAGCGTCGGATCGACGGTGGTCATCGGGCGGTAGTAAGTGATCGGAGCTCGATAATACGAACTGACATAGCGAGTATCGCGACCGAGAAGCGAATTGAAGAATCGCCGTAAACCAGACCCGAACGTCCATCGAGGCTGGGATAGCGGCAACGTCGACGGAACCGGCTGGACGTAGCTCGTTGAAGCAACGCCGGGCTGATTGATGGCGGAGGGATAGCCGGCAACGTAGCTGGACGAGTAAGGGCTGACGTTTGTTGACGGCAACGAAGTGATCGGGCTGAGCGAACTGCGACCGCGAAGCGTTTCTGCGATCGGCACACGCTGCACCGATTGGTAAGACTGAATACCCAGTGCCGAAGGAATTGTCGCGAGCGGTTGCGATGGGGAAGTCAGGATCGGACGAAAGCTCGCTGCCGGAGCATTCAGTTGACCGGCGGGCCCAGTGTTTCCGGGGAAGCCAGTGTTTCCGGAGTAGCCAGTGTTTCCGGAGTAGAGCGTCGGCGACGACGTGATCGGCTGTCCCGTGTAGACCGACGGATTGTCAAATTGACCTACCGGGGTCGTCGATCCGATCGGCAAAAGCTGTTGGCCGTAGACGCTTCCGTAGGCTGGCCGCTGAACTTGAAAAGCCCCACTGGTCGTCGGGCCGTAGGCGGGCGTTGTCAGTGGACGAAGACTTGAGTACCCGGGCAAGGTCGATGCCGGTGCTCCATAAACCGGGTAGTTTGCGGCGTACGGGTAGCTTGCGGCCTGAGGTGCTCGTCCGAACAGCCAATCCATGCATCCGGCTTCGGCTTGGACGGAAGTGATCGCGGCTGACAGCAGAATGGCTGCAGCTGCCGCAGTATGTTGAGCGCGACGTTGGAATTCGAGAGTTGACCGGGTTCGATCAAACCACATGGGTTTAGTCCGTTGGACAGGTTTCCGGGGATGCGGAGGCAATGCACCGCAACGTTTGGGGGGAAGGTGGTTGCAGAATCTCAACACCACTTCCGGGGCAAGTTGACGCCGCGGATAGCAATCGGTCAACGTTTTCTCCACTCCGTTCTGAAGCTTGAAAAACCTTTCCGAGCCGGTGGTAGCGGTCGTGCAGGTTGGCGAAGATTTGTCTTCGAGGCACACGTCCGCTGGCAGACAGTTTGCGTGGCTGCCATCGTGACACTCTCTCGGAGGCAACGTGGGAACCGGAAGCCGAACGCCGGTTCTGGAAGGCGACGCTCCCTGGGAAGCGTCACGGGAGCGAAGCGACTTCGGTTTTTGCCGCGGCAGAGTCTCACCCTCCCGAAACTTGAGGTGCAATGCGAAGATGCCGGCGTCGGCTGGGGCGGAGCCTCTCCCTTTGCGGCCTGGTTTGGTCGCGACCCGACGGATTTTTCTCATCATTGCCGCAGTTGGCACGCGGCTTGCTTTCCACGGCGATGACTTCGCTCGGCTGCCATTTCGTCCGAATCGACGGCGCGGCTTAGGCGTGACCGAGGCCGGCGTGATGATCGCCGGAGACCAATTCAATTTTTCCCCCTTCGAGTTCTGGGACGCCATCACATCACTGATGGCGATGCGTCTCCGAACCTGGTGTAATTCCACAGGAGAATCAACGTCGTGGCAAAGCAAATCGTTTTCGACGACGACGCCCGCGGGCCATTGTTGGCCGGCGTCACCAAGCTTTCGCGAGCTGTCAAAAGCACGCTCGGTCCTCGTGGCCGAAATGCGGTTTTGGATAAGGGCTGGGGTTCGCCCAAGGTGACGAAAGATGGCGTCACGGTGGCGGAGGACATCGAGCTGGATGATCCCTTTGAGAACCTGGGCGCACAGCTGGTCAAAGAAGCCGCCAGCAAGACGAACGACGTGGCTGGCGATGGAACCACGACGGCAACCGTTCTTGCCGAAGCCATTTTCCGCGAAGGCCTGAAGATGGTTGCCACCGGCGCGGACCCAATGGCGCTCTCGCGCGGAATCAACAAGGCAGTCGATGCCGCGACGGCTCAAATCAAGAAGCTTTCAAAGCAGGTCGACGAGAAGAGCAAGTCGGAAATCAAGCAAGTCGCAACAATTGCGGGGAACAATGATCCCGGTATCGGCGACGTGCTGGCGAGCGCGTTCACGAAGGTTGGAAAGAACGGTGTGATCACCGTCGAGGAAGGCCGGTCGAACGAGACTTACGTCGACGTCGTCGAAGGCATGCAGTTCGATCGCGGCTTCCTGTCGCCCCACTTCGTCACCGACCAAGACAACGTGTCGGTGGAGCTCGACGATTGTTATGTGCTGTTGTTCGAAGAGAAGATCAGCAACAACAAGAAGCTGATTCCGTTGCTGGAAGCGATCAGCAAGGAAAAGAAGCCGTTGCTCGTGATCGCCGAAGACGTCGAGGGCGAGGCATTGGCAACGTTGGTTGTCAACAAGATGCGAGGCATCATTTCGGCCGCCGCCGTGAAGGCGCCCGGCTACGGCGATCGTCGCAAGGCGATCCTCGGAGACATCGCCGAATTGACCGGCGGAAAGGCGATCTTCAAGGACCTCGGGATCGACCTGGAAAGCGTCAAACTCTCGGATCTCGGACGTGCGAAGAAGATTCGTATTACCAGCGATGCGACCACCATGGTCGGAGGTGCCGGAACGAAAGCCGCAATCGAAGGCCGTGTCGCTCAGATTCGCCGCGAGATCGAACAGACCGACAGCGACTATGACCGCGAGAAGCTTCAAGAGCGTCTGGCGAAGCTGGCCGGCGGTGTTGCACAGATCAACGTTGGTGCCGCGACCGAAACGGAGATGAAGGAGCGAAAGGCACTGATTGATGACGCCCGCGCTGCAACGCAAGCGGCGCTCGAAGAGGGCATCGTTCCAGGCGGCGGTACGACGTTGCTTCGCTGCCGCAGCGCTGTTGAGAAGCTTGAGAAAGAACTCGAAGGCGATCAGCAGCTCGGTGTTCGCATCGTTCGAAACGTACTCGATCAACCCTTGCGAGCCATCGCAAACAACGCGGGTCTTGATGGCGCGGTCGTTGTCAATCGCGTCCTCCAGTTGAAGGGCAAGACCGAAGGCTACGACGCGAACGCTGAAAAGTATTGCGACTTGCTTGATGCCGGTATCGTCGATCCGGCCAAGGTTGTTCGCACTTCACTGGCGAATGCCGCAAGCGTTGCCGCATTGTTGTTGACGACTGAATCGCTCGTCACCGAAATCCCCGTCGAGGAAGAAGAGGGCGGAGACCACCATCACGACCATGGAATGGGCGGCGGCATGGGAGGTATGGGTGGCATGGGCGGCGGTATGCCTGGCATGGGTGGTATGGGCGGAATGGGTGGCATGCCCGGAATGATGTAAGCCACGCCCGCTCACCGCAAAACTCATTACAACAAATCAAACCACAGAATACGGAATTCAATCATGGCAAAAGTTAGTCTTCGTCCCCTCGATGATCGCGTCGTCGTTCAGCCCGTTGAAGCGGAAACCACGACCGCAGGCGGCATCGTTCTTCCCGACTCCGCAAAAGAAAAGCCACAGCGTGGAACCATCGTCGCCGTCGGTCCGGGCAAGTTGCTGGAAAGTGGCACTCGTGGATCGCTAAGTGTCGATATCGGTGACACCGTGATCTACGGCAAGTACGGCGGAAGCGACATCGAAGTCGATGGACAGGAAATGAAAATCCTCCGCGAGAGTGACATCTTGGCGAAGGTGCTGTAACGATCTCATCGCGGGATGCTTATGCGGTCCCGTGACGCAAGGTCAACAAACACCCCAACACATCATTCACATAGAGGAATCCTCTCGTGGCAAAACAACTCCTTTTTGACGATCACGC
>JBCCOI010000392.1:0-7287 GCA_039025515.1 Planctomycetota bacterium | reverse complement strand
GTCGTAACCGCTTCCTTCATCGCTGAACATCGGCCCCCAACCTCCGCAACGGACACGCGAGCCATCGTTTTTCCGACCGACCGCGATTGAACCGGTTCCGGCAATCACGGCGAGAGCGATTCCATCAGCACTGCATTGCCGTAGGATCGGGGCGATATCATCCGTGATGACGACATGTGAAGCGATGTTGTTCGATTCAACCCAGCTGTTCCATACGTCTAGCATGCCCTTGCGACCTGTTCCGGCCAAACTGAGGCAGGCGCATTCGATCTGAAATTCAGCCGCTAAGCACTGATGGGCTTGCTTCCGTGCACGCGAGATCGCTTCCGCAACGTTCAACGTCGCTTGATCCGATGTCAAAGCGTTGCTAGGTCCGGTTTCGGCTCGCGCGATCTCGGACGGAACCTCAATCCCAGATTCTCTGACCGCGATGACTGCGACGGTTTTGGAGCCTCCGCCATCGACGCCCAGCACGAATCGTGGGCCCTTTCGGCTCGTTTCAGCCGTCATCATCGACCTCCGCGACTCGCCATTTTGATCGCACCCCGCAAATGTCCGTCGGATGCGTTCAAGAAGGTCAACGCTTCGTCTGGAGAACAGTCGGCCAAGTGAGAAATCACAGCGATCTTGAGGTTGCCCCCGCAACGGATCAGCAGCGTGATCGCTTCTTCGCGAGGTAGTCCGGTCAGTTCTGAAACAATCCGCTGCGTGCGTTCCACCAGCTTGGAATTGGTCGCACGCAAATCGACCATCAGGTTGCCGTACGTCTTGCCGATGAGAACCATGGCGCCGGTGGTCAACGTGTTGAGAATCAGCTTGGTTGCCGTACCGGCTTTCAAGCGTGTCGAGCCGCTGATGACTTCCGGCCCAACAACGGCGGTGATGGCGATGTCACTTCGTGATTCCAATTCACAACCTGCATTGCAACTGATTCCAATCGTTGTGCAGCCCAGAGACTTCGCATAGTCGACCGCACCCAGGACGTACGGTGTCCGTCCGCTTGTGGCGATCCCGACCAAAACATCGTTCGCAGCGAGCTGAATCTTTCGTAAGTCTTCTTCTCCCAGTTGCGCGGAGTCCTCCGCGCCTTCGATCGCGGTTGTCAAAGCACTCCGCCCGCCGGCGATGATCCCCACAACCTGCTCGGGCGCGGAATTAAAGGTTGGCGGGCACTCCGACGCGTCCAAAACGCCCAGCCTTCCCGAAGTACCGGCACCCACGTAAATGAGCCGTCCGTCATTGCGGAATGCTCCCGCAATCACTTCCACTGCTTCTGCAACACGTTCCGCTACGGCTCCTACAGCACTTACTGCGTACCGATCTTCCGCGTTCATCAAGCGAACGATTTCGATGGCCGTTAGTTGGTCGATGTTGCCGGATGCGGGGTTGCTCGTTTCGGTCGTGCGAATCGACAAGTGTTTTCTCGGGCCGATTGAGTAGTCGCTGGTCTGAAATCTTGTGAAGTCGAAGCAAAGAAAGCAGAATACTCCGACATCAGATGCTTCAAATCCCCCAAGGCTATCGATTTGGATTTGCCAGTTGAACGGGTCGATCTCGTCGTTTTCCTAGCCTATCTGGGACTGGTCGTTACGTTGGGGTGCTGGGTAGGCAGGGGAGCAAAAGACCTCTCGAGCTACCTTCTTGGAGATCGCGATCTTCCCTGGTGGGCGATTTTGGGATCCATCGTTGCCACCGAAACTAGCACGGTTACGTTCTTGAGTGTCCCCGGCATTGCTTTCGCCGAGGACGGCAACATGACGTTCCTGCAGCTGACATTCGGCTACATCATTGGCCGCGTGCTGGTTTCACTCCTATTGTTGCCGAAATACTTTCAAGGAAGCATTTTTTCAGCTTACGAAGTCCTTGAGAAGGAGTACGGAGTAGCGACGAAGCGAGTAGCGGCCGCTATTTTTCTCGTGGCCCGGAACTCAGGCGATGCGTTGAGACTGTTTTTGACGGCAGTTGTTCTCGAAGCAATGTTCGATCTCTCAATAGGATGGAGCATTGCGTTGATCGGTAGCCTGACGATCGGCTACACGCTGTTTGGCGGGATGAAAGCGGTTGTGTGGAATGATTGCCTTCAGTTGCTCGTTTACATGCTGGGTGGTGGCTTGATCGTGTTTGTGATTGCCGGTCGCCTTTCAGAGGGCTTCGACTCTGTAATCGAATTCGGAGCCAAGACCGGGAAGTTTCAATTGCTCGACTTGGAATGGGACTTGTCGAACCCTTTCACCCTTTGGGCCGGACTAATTGGTGGCGTCTTTCTAAGTCTGGGAACGCATGGTGTCGATCAAATGCTGGTCCAACGCTATCTCGCGGCAAGGTCTCGTCGTCACGCGTCTTCTGCACTCATCGCGAGCGGCATCGTCATCTGTATTCAATTCGCCTTCTTTCTATTCCTGGGAGTTGCTTTGGCTGCGTATTATCACCAGCCGGAGTTTACAACAGATGGGCAAAGCGAACTCGCCGCCGATCAAGTGCTCGCACGCTTCATTGTGGAAGACCTGCCCGGAGGAATGGGACTGATCGGCTTCATTCTTGCCGGCGTCTTCGCCGCCGCAATGTCAACGCTTTCCAGTTCCCTGAACTCCTCCGCGACGATTGTCATCAACGATTTTCTCAAACGAGACCGAACTTCGCAGGAACAGATGTTGCGGTCGAGTCGGATGTGGACGGTCGCGTTTGGATTGCTGCAGATGTTCATCGCGTATGCAGCCTCCGGAGTAACGCGTAGCGTCGTCAGCGATGTTTTGGCAATTGCCGGAATGACCGTCGGGTTACTACTCGGGCTTTTCGCATTAACAAGGATTTGCCCCGGTTGTCGACAAGGTTCCGCGATCTTTGGCATTGTGGTCGCTGCAACTACGCTGCTCGCTGTGAAGTTCGTCTTGTCGAATTATGAGATCACGATCGCTTGGCCTTGGTTCGCATTGATTGGGTCTAGCAGTACGGTGCTGGTTGCGTCACTTACGCATTGGTGTCTTCCGCAGCAGCGATGAGCGGCCTGTGACGCGGTCTCCGTAGCCTTTCACCTCAATTATTCGCGAGAGTCTATCTCAAAGTTGGAACAACGAAGATGAAGTTTCTACCGCCGTCCGCCATTTCCATCCCGGTAACGCTCGTCCTAATCTTTGGTCTATTGGACTCGGCGATCGCACAGCGGTTTCCACGTGCGACGCCCGAGGAAACGGGGATGAGTTCGTCACATCTTGAGCAAATCGATGCGATTGTTGCTCGGGGTATCGAAGACAGGAAGATGCCCGGATGCGTCGTCGCGGTCGGACATCGTGGAAAGCTGGTGTACTTAAAGGCCTTCGGGAGTCGTAGGCTGCTTCCAAATGTCGAACCCATGCGGACAGACACGGTGTTTGATCTGGCATCCATTACCAAGCCGGTTGCGACGGCAACCAGCGTGATGGTTCTGCTGGAGCAAGGAAAGGTGAGACTACGCGATCGCGTTTCAGATCTCATTCCGGCATTTGGCGCTAACGGCAAGAAGAACATTACCGTTACACAACTGCTGACGCACCAAGCCGGATTGATTCCAGACAACGCGCTAAAAGACTACGTCGATGGCAAGGAAGAGGCTTTCGAAAACATCTACGGACTTTCGACCTATGTCGAACCCGGCAGCAAGTTCGTTTACTCCGACGTAGGCTTTATTGTTCTCGCCGATCTCGTCGAAAAGATGAGTGGCAAGAACGTGCACGAATTCTCACAGGAGCATGTTTTTGCACCGCTGGGCATGACAGAAACGGGCTTCACGCCGAACGGTGAGTTGCGGCTTCGAGCGGCGGTGACGGAAAAGCGTGATGGAGAATGGATTCAGGGTGTGGTTCATGATCCACGCGCATTTGAATTGGGAGGAATCGCCGGACACGCGGGTCTGTTCTCGACCGCCGAAGACTTAGCCGTCTATGCACAGATGATGCTTCAAAAAGGAGCGTTTGACGGAAAACGCATTCTCAGCGAATCAACGGTCGATCGAATGACGGCAGCCTACGCCGTCTCCAGCGGAACAAGAGGGCTCGGATGGGACAAGTTGACCGGATACTCCTCCAATCGTGGCGAGCTCTTGACGGAAAAGGCGTTCGGGCACGGAGGCTTCACGGGCACCGTGCTTTGGGTAGATCCCGGGTTGGACCTGTTCTACATCTTCTTGAGCAATCGTGTTCACCCAGACGGCGACGGGGCTATCAACCATTTGGCAGGACGAGTTGGAACCGTTGTTGTTTCCGCGATTCGCCGGCCAATCTCAGATTCGACCCTTCACGGTGTGAAAAAGATCCTCCCACCTGATCAACACGCTAACTGCAAGACGGGTTTGGATGTGATCAAGCGAAACGATTTCGCGCCGCTTCATGGGAAACGTATCGGACTGATCACCAACCATACGGCGGTCGATTCCGATGGAGACTGGATCGTTCCGACGTTTCATCAATCTGATCAAGTAGAACTGAAAGCGATCTTTAGTCCCGAGCACGGTATCCGCGGAGTGCACGATATTCCGGAGATCGCTGACTCGCAGGAATCAGGAACGGGTCTCAAGGTGTTCAGCCTTTACGGTGCGTCAAGAACCCCGAGTCCCGAGCAACTTGAGGGTCTCGACTGCCTTGTCTTTGACATTCAGGACATCGGCACGCGTTTCTACACCTACATCTCAACGATGGGCTTGGCAATGCAAGCCGCCAACGAACGGGGGCTGGAGTTCATCGTGCTTGACCGCCCAAACCCCATTGGTGGCGAGGTCGTCACCGGTCCCATGATCGATGACGACAAGCACTCCTTCATTGGTTTCCATTCCTTACCAATCCGACATGGGATGACGATCGGTGAGTTGGCCAAGATGTTTCAAGAAGAACTGTCGCTGGACAAATTGAAGCTGACGGTCGTACCGCTTGAAGGCTGGCGTCGCGACGATCTGCTGGACCAAACGGGCCTGCTATGGATCAATCCATCGCCGAACATGCGCAGCCTCAACCAGGCACTGTTGTACCCAGGGGTTGGGCTGCTAGAAACGACAAATCTGTCCGTGGGGCGCGGCACGGATAAACCTTTCGAAGTCGTCGGCGCGCCTTGGATCGATGCCCGGCAATTTGCCCAAGATCTTCATCGCCTACGGTTGCCCGGTGTCTCATTTATCCCCATTCATTTCACGCCCGATTCGAGCGTCTACGAGAATCAAAAATGCGGGGGCGTCGAAGTCTTGATCACCGATCGCGCGGAGATGCAACCGGTGAAAACCGGATTGGCAATCGCAGTCACTTTGCGATCGCGGTTCCGCAATGACTGGGACGCAAATCGTTACCTGCGATTGTTGGGCAATCAAAGAGTCTTCGATGCGATCAAACGGGCCGATCGCGTCGAGAGCATCTTGGAATCCTATCGCCCAGCAGTCGAAGCCTTCCGTGAACGACGTCAACCGTTTTTACTCTACTGAGTAACGGAGGTTACTCGGAGAAAGCCTGCTTAGCTTCTGTCAGAATGATGTCAGCAATCATGACGTCATGATGATACTTGGTCGACTCTTCGGAGCGGTACCTTGCCAGCCCCGCCGAAGCCGACTGAAATGCCCGCTTCGCTTTCTCCGTCTCTCCCAACTGGTGCTGGGCGAGTGCGAAGATCGCGTCGTTGAGAATTCTGGCATAGGGAACGGGGTTGTGCTTGCCAGACTTGGTGAGGCACTCGATTGCGAGCTCGGCGTCACCATTGCGGAACGCAACAAGAGCTTGAAGATTCCAACTCCAAGAGAGCGTGTAGTCGTCGTTTTCGCCCTCGAATCCTTGAGTAACCTCTTCCAGAGGCAGAGCTTTCATGGGAATCGCGTCCGGCAGCAACAAACAGGACTTGCAAGTGATGCGATGATCACGCCACGCTTCAGAGTCGCTGAATTGTTTGGTCATGGCTTGGCAAAAGTCACCATAGCGTTCACTTTTCTTTGACGCGGCTAGGACGGCCGATAGACGTAGCCAACGCATGATATCGTCCGGCTTCTGATCGACCACCAGCTTGCCGAATTCGGCTGCAATCAACCACTGTTCATTGTTTCTGAATGCGTAAAACGCTTTTACGGCGAGCTCCGGTTTCAATTCAACTGCTTTCTTCCAGTCGGATCTTGCGGACTCTAGATCCTTTAACGCGAGATAATTGTTCGCCCGCCGGCTCAACAGTGAAGCGTCACGCGGATTCGATTTAATCTGCTGGCCCAGTTTGACATTCTCGCGTTGCAAATCTTCTTTCGTTTCCACGAGTTTCTTGAGTTGCTTCCCAAGCTCAGCACCTCGTGCCCTCAGCGAAACGACTTTGCCATCGCGATCCACCAAGAATACGGACGGTATCGAGCTAACTCCGTACTTGACGGCCATCGGATGTTTCCATCCGGCACCGGATTTGAAGAGATTATCCCAAGGAACTTTCTTCGACTTGACGTAGTTTTGAAGTGCAGTCTTGTTTGTATCGAGACTGATACCGATCACCTCGAATCCACGATCATGGTACTTCTCGTAGTTGGCCAAAACGTTCGGTGCCTCGGCAAGGCAAGGCCCACACCAAGTCGCCCAGAAGTCCACCAGCACGACTTTGCCTTCGTACTTACTCCAGTCAAAATCGCTGCCATCGAGCAATTCGCCGGTCAACTCGATCGGGTTTCCCAGCAGTCCGAGTCGTCGCGAGATGCCCTCAAACCGAGCCACAGATGCTTTAGCGTTTTGGTCGGTGGATTCCTTCAATGACTCGCTTAATGAATCACAAGCTTCAATCGCGAGATCAATGTCTCCGCTGCGTTCAAGATAGCTGATCAGGTTGGATGCATTCGACAACTCAGCCCGCTGGATTCCCCGGTCAACGCCCAGCGACAATTGGCGTTTTACCATAGCGAGTAAGCTTTGCTTTTGATCCGGAGAAAGGCTTCCAATCATTCGGATCTTTGTCGGCAGTCCAATTCGTGCGGCGGTCGAGAATTGGTCGTCCGAAATCTCGGGATCATCGAGGATCGCGTTGGCTGCATCCGCCTGAGCCTTTGCCACTTTTGCTCGAGCGCGTTGGTATTCGTTGTAGAGTTCGCGATACTCTCGTCCGATGCGTTCTTGCAGCTCATTGAGTTCCTCAAGATAGGCGGCCACTTCCTCCGTATCGCCCTCTGGTACCTCAAAAACACCAACGTCGAATAGCGATTTCGGGGCTTGGTCTTGGCCACTCGCCAAGACGACGGCGAGAAGTGTAAATGAGATAACGAGCGGTATGCGAATTCTCATAGCGTTCCCTGTTCCCAATAAAATGATGAGCTGG
>JBCCOI010000391.1:0-7291 GCA_039025515.1 Planctomycetota bacterium | reverse complement strand
TACTTCTTCCCGCCAAGTTCCTCTTCGCCATAAAAGTTTTCACCCGGGTTGTCACTCAAGAAATCGAGAGCTTCTTGTTCCAGATCTGTTTCCGGCTTGTGCTGCTCATTCAATGGCCAGTTGCTGCGAAGCGAATACTTGAATCCCGCCTCCGGATTTTCATCGACCAACTCGGCCCCCATACGAAACATCTGCGCGGGCAATGGAATTGCATTGTCGGTTTCATCCCAATACTCGTCAGCAGTGACCGGAGCCTTCTGCTTCTTCAGATTGGTCACGACGTGCGTTGCATAGACGGTACGGTCCGCCATCATGACCGCGTGAACGCCATCGGCGAACTGTTGCGGAGTGATGCCACCGCCGGGCGTCGAACTGGCCTCGCTACTCGTGCAGCCGGTCGAAAACATCAATGGAATGCAGCATCCGGCCGCGGCGAGAATTGCCGCAACGGTGCAAATCGATTTTCGCGATTTCATCAAATCGTCCTCAGGTAGAAAAGAAAAATGCGTAAACGAAGACGCGGCTTCCGCCTGACCGCGATCACTTAATGGAACTTGCTTGGCTAACCTCCCCCTCTCCGCTTGCGTCGCTTTGCTCGGCTCTCAAACCAGTCACGAGCCATCTGCACGCTTGGAACGGTTTCCAAGGGTGCGTGATCGAATTGCCTACGTATTAATTCGGTATCCGCGAGAGCGCTCAGAGAGAACTCGAGACCGTGGCAGTGAAGGCAAACTTCACGAGCCATCTTCTCGTTCGGACGCAAGTTGGAACTCTGATCGTGTTGAACGAAGATTCCGTCGTCACCCTCCAGCCTCGGCAGGTGGCAGGTGGCGCAAGACACGCCGGTACCTCGTTGGCCGCCTCCGGTGATCTCGTCTTGCCAAAGAGTGGCGTGCGAGGAATCTAAATACGCGAGGGAATGGTCATCCTGGTGGCACTGCAAGCAAGCTTCCGCTGCCGCGTACTCGGTATCGAAACGGTGGCCTTGATGACAGGCATTGCAATCCAACTCGCGATGCGTTGCATGTGGACTCATCGGCAGCCGTGCTAAGTCGGGCGTCATTGGCGAAAGCCCAACGGCAAGCCTCATGCCGTGTTTGCTTTCCATGAAGCGTTCGACTTCCATCTCATGGCAACGCCGGCAACTGTCCATCGTGACTTCATTGCTCCACTGCTTTCCTGCTCCATGGCAGTCGCTGCAGTTCACACCAGCTGATGCATGCGATGTTTCAGCCCAGTCTTTCAGTGTGGCAGAGTCAACTTCAACATTATTGGGGTGATCCGCATCTCGCATCACGAGACCGACAGGAGCCTGCGGGTCTTGCGGGTGCGATCTTCGCGGCGGCACTTGCGCCACATCGAAAAATTCGGGTTCGCCGAAATGGTCGTCCAAGAACTTTTCGTTGAGCGAACGATTGTCGTGATAGTTGTGACATCCGGCTGTCGCACAACTGTCGAATGCCATGCCTTGGTGACTGGGGCGTGACTCCGCAACGTCCTGATGGCAATGCCAGCAGTAATCACTGGGCATCGTCAGGCCCATTGCCAACGTTCGCTCGGGCATGTGCTCTTGGTGGCACGCGAGACAATCCTGAGCGTTGAGGATCTGCAACAAGTCGGCTTTCGTTGGATCGGAAAACTTCTTTGCCGGGTGCGTATCCTTGGATCTCTTCAACTGATCGGCGTGACAACGATTGCATGCGTCCTGCATCACATCCGTCGCATCCGGGCTGGACGCAGAACCATGGCACTCATTGCATTTCAGCTCGATCTGGTAGTGCCCATGAGTTGTTTCACCTGGCAACCATGACGATTTGATACTCGATGCTGGCGCGAGCAAGGCAACCGTGAAGTAGCCTCCGATCACAGCGTTGAGGAATGCAAATGCAATCCAACTGAGCGTCGCGCGGCCGTAACGTTTAGGGAAAACAGCGTTCAACATTCTCAATCGCTAAACCAGTAGAAACTGAGAATGTGCATGACGATCAAAACCGGGAGCGGCCAAGTGACCCAGAGATGGGTTCGGGTGAGCCGAGGTCTCCAGCGGCGAATCAATAGAGCCAAACTGCCGGTGGCGCGTCCCTCAATGCTGCTTACGATCCCTGCGATGGCTCCGATGAACGTTGCCGCCAAGAAACAAACGCCAAGCAGGAAGTTGAGATTGCTACCCAGCTTTAGCCCGGTGTGAATAACCATGCCAATCAACACGGCCGTTCCCAAAACACCATGTGTGGCCCGCCAGAATCCGTAGCTGCCAAACCGAAACCAGTCGTTCCGCTTGCGTAGCGAGAAAATCAATCCGATCAACGTCAAGGCGACCAAGGAGAAGCCGCTAACCTGCCGACCGACGTCACTGCGAATCGCGCGGTCGATGGAGTACCAAGAGTCTTGCACGGACGAGGCGATGGGAATCGCGGGCAATACCCACCACAGGATCACGATCAATGAAGCGATCGTGCTTGCGGCCAACATCACCGTCGCACCCGGAACGCGATTGACTTCATCCGAACGCCCCGCAAGCTCAGCGACAAGCCCCCGGCAGCTTCCGCATGCGGTTCCGGCTCCACACCTCTTACCGATCACCTCGACATCGCAAACACCCGCATCGATGATCTCCACGATCGACTGTTTAGACAGCGACAAACAGGAGCAGATGGTTGCATCAGCTGGCCACTGAGTCACCGGGAGTGCTCCGCCCGGCGTCCAAGGTGATCCGGTGTTGATGAATCTCTTACGCTGCCAAGGCCACAATCTGGATCGTTTCGCGATCGCCTGACGAACCTGCGCGAGTTCCTCCCAGTCACCCACACACGAAGCCCCCGCGACACGTCCTCGCTCGACCAAGAGCGTTCGGTAGCCGGATCCACTGCGGTATTTCAGCAATCGCCCCCCGGGGGACTCGCCGATGGACTTCCCCAACGTCGCCACCTGGATGCCCAGAAGTTTCAACTCCGCAGACTCGTCGGCACCTTCGAATGTTTCCGAACTCCCGCCCAAGCGGCCCGCCAACACGTCGGCCATTCGGTAGCAAGGCGCAACGAGTCCGAAGACGTGGTCTTGAAAGGAAACACATTCGCCAATGGCAGAAATATTTGGATCGCTCGTTCTCAGTTCGGAATCGACAACGATTCCGTATCGTTCACCCGTCTCCAGTCCCGATTGTCTTGCGAGTTGATCGTTTGGACGCACGCCGGCGGCAATGATCAACAAATCAACGGACAATGCTTCGGCATTCTCGAATTCCAGCCGCATCCTGCCTGCAGGAAATGAGACGATTGCCTTCGTCCGTCGAACCAGATGGACGGAAACACCCATCTCACGAATTCCATCTTCCAACACCTTCGATTCTTCCGCGTCCAGCTGGCGCGGCATCAGTCCCGGCGCCATCTCCACGACATCGACCGCGAGGCCCAAGTCCATCAGCACCTGGGCGGCTTCCAAACCCAGCAAACCGCCGCCGATCACCGCGCCACGACTGGCCTTTGTCGATCGGCAGTGCTCACGAATCGCGCGAAGATCATCGATCGTTCTGTAAACAAAAACTCCTTCGCTATCGCTTCCCTCAATGGGTGGGACGAAGGCATGAGAGCCGGTCGCTAAGACAAGATGATCGTAGGCATACCGATCCCCGTGATCATCAACCACGAACATTGCTGAACGATCAATCTCGCAAACACGCCGCCCCGTCTGAAGATCGATTCCGTTGTTCTGATACCAGTGCCGTGAAGCAAGCACGAGATCGTCAAGCGTTCTGCCTGAGAAATAGCTAGACAGATTGACTCGGTCATACGCGGGCACCGGCTCGTCACCGATGATCGTGATGCGATAGTCATCGGCAACACCCAACCTCACCAAGCGGTCGCAGAGTCCATAGCCTGACATGCCGCCACCCACGATCACCAGTCGCTTCTCTACAGCGACAGATGCGTCAACGTGCTCCGAGGATGACGTCTGTTCACCTTGGGCGGTGAGATGAGAAGCGGCAAGAACCATGGACACCGACCGTGCGAATCGAAAAGCAACCTGCGGAGTTGCAGTCGCCACGCCAAACGACACAAATTTGCGAAGAATCAAAATTCTTATGAGTGTTCTTCACACAGCTTTTCGCCAGTGTCGCAATCACACCCCTTCAGCGATTCAATTCCGAAGAACTCCCACATGCAGCTTGAAGCCATGCCTGCGTTGAGATCGAGCAACGCCAAATGCGATTGCTTAATAATCCGGCAGCAACTCACGACGGCGTTGACATAACGTCCCTTATTGCGAATGAGACCGATTATCAACTGACGATTCGCGTGAATTCAGCTGCACCCTCGAAACTGCACTAGCGGAAACAAGCTCGCATCACCTACGAACGCCTGCATCGAATGAACTTGTCTCATTTCGCACGAATCCGTCACGGAGGACTCTCGTGCAAACGATCAAAACCGCCGCCATCGTTGTCCTGATGCTCACCGTGCTCTACGGCGGCTATGTTTCCCTGACAACGCCACCCGAACCACTACCGGACGAAATCGCCGATGTACTCCAGATCGAAGAATTCGGAGAGGACTTTCTGATCGAGGAAGACCTTTCGACCGAACTTGCTTTGACGGGGCCCCCCAGCGAGATCGTTCCGAACGAGCCCCCCACTGCGTTGCCCGACCCGCAGAACGCTCAACCCGAAGGCGACCCGACTGCGACGTTTGGAAGCTCTTTCGCCGATGTTCCCTCTGCGGATCTGGGTCCAAACCTGGGTGTTGCCGGGGCAGCCGCGCCGCCATCGATCGGCATGGACATGACTGATTCGGGTACGGCGATCGGCGAGCTCACCACCCGGCTTCCTGCGGCCAAACCAAGAACGCTTCCACCGGCACCCGCAGGCGTCGTACAACCCAACGCGTTGGCTTCCTATGGCTCAACGGCGAGCCGATTTGAGATGCCACGTCCAGGCGCGGACGGCAGTCGCGATGAATCGATCGCACGTGCGGGCGGCTTCCCGTCCACCGATACGCCTCAGGAGCTGCGCTTAACCGACCGCGTGAACGGCGACGGCGGGATATCCTCCTCTGGCTCCGGCAATGACCGAGGTCTCATCAACGCATTTGCAACCGCCGACGCAATGTATGCCAAAGGGCAGTTGAAAGATGCACTCGCAACGTTGAGTGTCTTCTACGGGGCACCTAACCTTTCACCGGCACAGAGAAATCAGTTGTTCGGACGTCTCGATCCGCTTGCCCGAGAGGTGATTTACTCGCGACGTCATTTGTTGGAGCAGCCTCACCGTGTTTCCGCCAGCGAGACTTTGGTTCAGGTCGCCGAGCAATACGATGTCCCCTGGCAGTTGCTGTCCAAGATCAATGGCATTGACGATCCCGTGACTGTTCTCCCCGGCACGGAGCTCAAGATGGTACGCGGCCCTTTCCGTGCGGAAGTCGATCTGTCGACCAAGCAACTGACGCTGTTCTTGGGCGACCTCTACGCGGGACGATTCGAAGTAGCCGTCGGAAGTGATCCCGTGCCGATGCCGGGGACGTTCACGATTCAAGACAAGCAGACCGCTCGCGTGTTCTACGACGGCGGTGGCAGGGCCATCGAAGCCGGCAATCCGGACAATCCGTATGGCAACATGTGGTTGGATCTGGGTGGTCAGATTTGCATTCACGGCAGTCCGAACACCGTTCAGCCGACCGATCAAGGATGCATCAGCATCGCCGGCGACCTCGCCGAAGACGTTTACGGAATTCTTGGCCAAGGGTCTTCCGTGACGATTCGACGATAATCGCGTGGAACGCTATCATCCGCAGCATGAGCTACGACAAGAATCAACTGATTGAGCTATTGGAAACCGAGGCCTTACAGCGCGGTGAGTTCACTCTCGCGAGCGGTGCCAAAGCAAACTACTACCTCGACTGCCGGAAGATCACGCTGCATCCTCAAGGTGCTAACTTGGTCGCTGCCGGCATGCTTGAAATCATCGAAGCTTCTGGAGTTCCCTCCGCGGTCGGCGGAATGGCGATCGGCGCAGATCCCATCACCGCTTCGATCGTCACCTTGGCAGGTCAACGAAATCTACCGCTGCGGGGATTCATGGTCCGCAAGGAAGCGAAGGGACACGGCACCGGCAAGCAGGTTGAAGGCCCCGTGCAACCTGGTGACGAAGTCGTCATCGTGGAAGACGTGATTACGAGCGGGGGCAGCGCGATCAAGGCCGTCGATGCCGCCCTAGCATTTGGATTGAAAGTCCGTGAAGTTGTCGCGATCATCGATCGTCTGGCGGGTGGCGAGGCCGCATTCAACACGCGGGGTTTGCAATTGAAGACGCTCACGACGATCCGCGACTTCGGACTTTGAGTTAGCATCATATCGGCGCTGAAAGGAATCGCCCGATGGAGACCTCGCTTCACCAACAGTTGAAAATTCATTACGCGGGTAGTGACGCTAACACGGAAGTCGCATTCGGTCGGTATCGCATTGATGCCGTTCGTGGGGACGAGCTGATTGAGATTCAGTGCGCATCTCTTTCCGCCATCAGCCGAAAAATCAACGCATTGCTGAAGCGTCATCGCGTCCGAGTCGTAAAACCGGTCATCGTGCGGACGCGGATTGCAAAGAAGGCCAGGGCGAATGGGAAAGTGCAGTCACGTCGGATGAGCCCCAAACGCGGCGACGTGCTTGATCTCTTTGATGACCTCATCTACTTCACGAATGTGTTTCCCCACGAGAACCTCTGCCTGGAAGTCGCGTTGGTTCACGTCGAACAGACTCGCATTCCGGCCAAAAATCGTCGACGGCGGTGGCGACAAGACTATCGCGTCACTGATGTATCGCTCGAACAAATTGAATCAACGCTCGAGTTGCAGCATTGCGAAAACTTGCTCACGCTCGCCAACGTCGACACGAATGTTGATTGCTTCACAACTAAGGAGCTCGCGATCTGGACGAATCGACCGCGATGGTTTGCTCAAAAGATCGCCTATGTCCTCAAACACACCGGTTCCATAAAGCAGGTGGCCCGCAAACGCAATGGAATCATCTACCAAGCTGCTTGAATCGCAAAAGTCACTCCCTAGTGGTGGAACGCGGAAATAACCTTGGTTGTACCTGAAGACAAAATGGTAACCCGAAGCGTCAGCGAGGCGACAATTCACGCAGTTCCCTCGCTCACGCGTTTTGAAGTTGCGCTTTCGCTTCAGGCATTGGTTTTTCGCAACCCGACGCGTGAGTTTTGAAGTTGCGCTTTTTTCGAGGTCGAGCTGAGATTGATCTTGCAATGAAAGCGGGGCCAGCGGATGAGGAGATCATCGCATTC
>JBCCOI010000390.1:0-7297 GCA_039025515.1 Planctomycetota bacterium | reverse complement strand
TCGGCGGATTCGTCGTTCAAATAGACATGGGCGATTTGATGATCGGCGACCGCGAAGGCACGTGATTGACCTGGAATCAGCATTTCGCCGAATGGACCGTCGCGCACCGCAAGCAAACCCGCTTGTCGCAGCACCCGGTTGAGATGGACGGGTGTTTGGACCGGCACCAAGCCGTACTCGGAAACCACCACGACACTCGCATCGATCGCTTCGGCAGCCCGCACAATGGTCTCGCAGCACTCATCGACCTCCGCCACACGGGCGGGATCCTGGTGATCGAGACGCTGAAAGTCGTAATCGAGATGCGGCAAATAAGCGAGCGTTACTTCGGGGCGATGCGTCTTCATCACCAGTGCCGTCGCGTTTGCGATCCACTGGCTGCACGGAAGCCCCGCTCCCGGACCCCAAAACGTAAAGAATGGAAACGGACCAAGCTTTTCCGTCAAATCACATTCGGTTCGGTCCAGGACGTCAAACTCTTTGCTGCCGTCGCATCCATAGTGTGGCTTCGGCGTGCAGCTGTAACGCGCCGACGAAGACTGGTTGAACCACCAAAACATCTTGGCGGTCTCGAATCCGTCATAGAACGTGGGAGCTTGGATCAGCGACCGAGCCTGCTGCCAAAACCGCACTTCTTGCGTGTCGCTGTAATACCAACCATTGCCCACAATGCCGTGCTCGCTGGGCGGTTTTCCAGTCAGCATGGTTGCCTGTGACGTGCACGTCACGGCCGGATAAGGAGCCGTCCACGGCGTGAACCGTGCAGTTCCCGAGGCGAGTTGATCTTGAGAAGGCTTTCCCGCCAACGCGAACAACGTTGGTGCGTGTTCCAGCAACCGTGGGGTCATTCCCACGACGTTGATGATGCAAACCCGAGACATCAATCAGAGTCGTCATCCGATACCGGCGGCATCGTGAGTACGCGGTAGAGGCAGTAAGAAAGCGTCGAGATGACCGTCGTAACGGAAACCAGCATGACGACCCAACCGAACGGTTCCATGATAAGTCCAAAAAGCGAGGTGTGACTCTAAGCTTTGAATTGGTCGAAGCGACCTTGTTTTTCCCAACGCACGCCGGCGACGTGCACCATGACTCCCAAGAAAACAATGGTGCCGCCGATGAACAGCAGGGACATGGAAGCAACGGGACTGGCGGCAATCTGCGAGACATAGCCCGGAAGCTTGTCGATCGCGAAAGCGATGAAAATGATTCCCAAGTACACGGGAACGACAAACTTCAGCATGTACTGAACAACCATGGGGATTCGCATCTGAGAGCCAATTTTGGCTTCGTCGGCACCGCGTTCGATCCCGAAGACCCAGCCGTAGATCGTCGCCTGGATCATCGCCAGAACAAAGATGAGAAAGGTTCCGATCCAAAAATCAAATGTGTCGAGCGCCGTCAGTCCTTCTGAGAAGTAGACCACGAAACTGCTGCCCATCAGCGTGATGATTCCCAGCACGGAAACCGAAACGCTACGCGGCATGTCAAAGCCTTCTTCAAAGAAGGCGATGACCGGCTGAAGCATCGATAAGCTGCTTGTGATTGCAGCAAGAAACAACATGAAGAACCAAAGGAAACCGAAGAACTGCCCCGCAGGCATTTGGGCGAAGACGTTCGGAAGAGCCATGAATCCGAGTCCAAAGGTACCTGAAGCAGCCGACGCGCCCAAGAAGATGAACGCGGCAGGCAATGTGATCAGTCCTCCCAAGCACACTTCGAAGAACTCATTCATGCTGCACGCGGTCAAGCCACTCAGCACCACGTCGTCTTTCTTCTTCAGGTAGCTCGCGTAGTTGATGATGACCCCGAAGCCGACCGAGAGCGAGAAGAAGATCTGTCCCGATGCGGCGAGCCAAGTTTCCGGCTGCAGCAGCGCCGAGAAATCTGGGTTCCACATGAATCCAAGACCTTCATTGACTTTCTCGGCCGGCAGCGTCAGCACGCGGGCAAGAACGCAAACGGCGCAAACAACCATCAGTGGGATCGCAAACTTGCAGAAGGTCTCGATCCCCTTGGAGACCCCGCGATAAATCAATGCAAAGTTAATCACGAAGGTGATTACGACGAAGTAAAGGAGATTCGTCCCGCCTCCAAAAACGGCTCCGTCTTCTTCACTTCCAACAAATTCATTAAAGAACGAGGTGTACTCCCGCGAGTCGTCACCGAGGTTCAAGGACCCGTTCAAATAAGAGATCGCATAGGACAAGCACCACGCTTCGATCACCACATAGTACATGTAGATGATCAATGGGATCAGCAACGCGGGAATTGCGAAATAGCGAGCTTTGGACGTGCGACAGACGGCACTAAAGATTCCCGGTGCCGAATTAAAGCCGCGTTGCCCGCCATACCGACCCATCGTCCACTCGGCCCAGCAAAGTGGGACGCCCAGCAACAATAGCGAGATGAAGTACGGCAGCATGAAGGCACCGCCGCCGTTCTGCGCCACTTCGCCGGGAAATCGCAGAAAGTTTCCAAGACCGACGGCTGATCCGGCGACCGCCAGAATCACGCCGATGCGGGAGCCCCAAGCTTCACCTGACCCCTTTGAAGCGGGATCATTCTGGGTCGTTACGTCAGTAGGCGAATCCGATGGTTCACTTGCGGGGGCGTCGCTGTTGTTTTCCACGTCGTCTTGATGTGTTCTGCGTAAGGCAATGAAGAGGACTCTACAGACGCTTCCGTCTCTGGCGGTAGTTTAGCAGCTTCGCAGATCGGCTGTGTTCGCTCTCTGCCACCGCGTAGAAACCGGTTCACGATTGGGGGGCGAGTTGAGCTTCGATTCTGCGGATGGAATCGTTCAAGTCGTGCTCGCTTTGAATCAGTTTCAACGCAGCCTCGCTCTGTTCGTTTGCAGAAAAAGGGTTTTGCATGAACTCGAGCAGCGCTTGTTTGAGTGATTCCGGATCGTTGGGCTGAGCCCAAAATGCCGTCGGGCGATCCGGCTGAAGTTCCGGGGTTCCTCCCGCCCGGGTCGCAATCACTGGCGTTCCGATCGCCATTGCCTCGAGCACAACGTTTGGAAGTCCTTCAAAGCGAGACGGCAAAACAAGTGCATCCGCTGTAGCGATTTCGCTCGCAACTGAAGAACTCGCGCCCACAAACTGGACCGCATCGTCAAGGTCGAGCTGACGTGCGAGCTCCTGTAGAGAACTTCGCAGCGGGCCATCGCCGACGAGTTTGAGCTGGACCGGCTGGGCAGATTCGCGTCTGAGCAGCGAAAAGGCTTGCAGCAGATCCGCATGTCCTTTTTCTTCCGTCATCCGGCCGACGCAAAGGAGCTGCCGCGAATGATCGAGTCCCTGCGCTGATCGATCCTTCGGGCGTGACTCGAGCGTTTGACTGCGCAGCCCGACGTGGTCGACTCCGTTCCGGATCACGTGAATCGGTTTGTTTCCGAGTCGGTAGTAGTCTTGAGCCGAGTCGGCCGCCGCTTGGCTGACGGCGATGATCGAATCCGAACGAAGGTAGGAATTTCGTAGCCGCTTGCGTTTTAGGAAAACGAATCGTTTCTCCACAAAGGGCACGGCCAAGTGTGGCGGACTCACGATTGTTGAAACCCGCCGGACGCTCCTCGGAAGACCACCCGCCAAGAGCGTCATGTGAAACGTTCTGTCGTAGACGACATCAATGGAATGTTGCGTTACCAACTCCGTCAGAGCGAGCGACTGTTGGCGAAGGTGTCGTCCGGGAAAGTAAAGACGACTTCCAGAAGACTTCGTTTCGCAATGAAGAATCGGGACGTCACTGGGTATCTGATCGAGATAGTGCCCTTCGAGGTGTGTCAGATAAAGGAATGGTTGAAACCGCCCGCGATCTAAGTGCTTCGTCAGTAACCAAACTTGACGCTCACTGCCGCCACCCCGCATCGAGCTGGCCATCAACAGCACGTTCCTCTTCATAAAACAACCGATCGCAGATGATTCCGTTTTCCGATCCGCTTCATAGGGGCAGCTCCACGTCGATCCAAACGAGTCGATGGTCTGACGCGTCGATCAACTTTGATTGCGGATCCGAACTTGGCGGCCAGAATACGCCCGAGCCATTCAGCTTCATGGTTCGACTTGGCAACACATAATCGACTCGCATCCTTCCATTGCGACCAAAGTTAGCCGTCATTACTCGCTGAGCGTTCGTTAGATTCTTGTCAGAGTTGAGCGGCGTCGTCGCTTGGATGATCTCTGCGTTCATCAGACGCCTTATCGCTTCTTGACGACCGTCACCGTCCACCGGATCCGCATTGAGATCGCCCATGATGACGAACGGTTCCGATCCGACGAATCCGCCCTTTTTTCCGCCATCGTCCACGATCCAATCATCTTCTTGATCGGTGAGGTAACGGTTCCAAAAATCGATCTCATCATGATTCCTCGCACCGTTCCGGTCTTCCACTCCGTCGAATACCGGAGGCGTGGGATGGCTGCCGAGCACATGGAGTGTTGCATTACCGACTTGAATCGGAACATCAATGTGGTTCTTGCTGCTCAGCCGTAATGAGTCCCAAACGGAATCCGGGTGAAAAGGTTGCTTGGATTTCGGATCGATCGGACGAAGAGCGCCGGGCATGTCCTTCCAAAGAAACTTTTGAAAGCTCCGGATCGATGACCGCTTGATTGGAAATCGACTAAAGACCGTCATCGCGTACTGGCCAGGATAAACTCCATAGCCCCAAGCATCGTCGCCCGAGCCGCGTTTCCCGTCTCGGTTGAGATCCATCCCCGAATCGATCCCCGTATTGCTGGGAGCGCTATAGAGAAACGGATAGTCGATGGCTTCCAGGGAACTCTCGTTGCCGGGATTTCGTTGAGGTTTGCCGAAGTAGTTTTTCGCCAACAGTTTTGCGGGTGCCGAGTCGGGTTCGAAATCCAATTCGTTAACCAGCAGCACATCGGGGCGAACGATCTGCACGATCGCGGCAATCTTCTGGGCCTGGGCATCCTTGGATTCAGAGAGGCGCTCGCGGATTTCTCCCGCGTTTTTCCCGTAGAGAGAAACGTTGAACGTTGCGATACGAATCGCATTTGTGTCGGATTCCATCTTGTCCGCGCCCGGCAAAGTCGTCGGCCATGAAATGAGCCAAACCGTCGCAATGAGAAAAGTGCGGATGCAAAGCGAGGAGTTGCGTTTCATGTTGGTTCCTGAAGGTCTTTTTCAAAAGCAACAAACGAAAGGAAATTGATGTCTGGTTTCTTCGAATGTGATCCCACTCAGCTTCACCATCATCTCGGCGCGAGACCAAACGATGGCGGCGTGGACTTCACCGTTTGGGCTCCAACCGCCTCACAAATCGAGCTACAGCTGACGAAAGCTCGCACGTCCGTTTTGCTCGAAAAGTTACCCAATGGGATTCATCATTTGCATGTTGCGTCTGCGGAGATCGGTGATCTTTACATGTATCGGATCGATGGCGGCGATCCCAGGCCCGATCCCGCTTCCCGCTTCCAGCCTGATGGAGTTCACGGTCCCAGCGAAATCGTCTCACACCAGTTTGCCTGGACAGACGGCGATTGGAAGGGGCTGAAACGAGAGGATTTAGTGATCTACGAACTTCACGTCGGTGCCTTTACTCGGCAAGGTACTTTTTTGTCCGCCATCGATCAGCTCGATGAGCTGGTGGAGTTGGGAATTACCGCAATCGAGATGATGCCGGTCTCCGCGTCCGCCGGTAAGTGGAACTGGGGTTACGACGGCGTCGCATTCTTTGCTCCCAGCGAAGCCTTTGGTCGTCCGGAAGACCTCCGGCGACTGGTCGATGAAGCTCATCGTCGTGGTTTGGCGGTGTTTCTTGATGTCGTTTACAACCATCTTGGCCCTGAAGGGAACTATCTGGGGGAATTCGGACCCTATCTCTCGCAGCGCCATCGAACGGTTTGGGGCGAAGCACCAAACTTCGACGATCCCATCCACGGCGATGCGGTCCGACGTTTCTTTCTCGCGAACGCGTTGCACTGGATCGACGAATATCACCTCGATGGTCTTCGCGTCGACGCTATCCATAGCATGAAAGATGATCGGGAGCCGCATATCGCGTCGGAACTGGCATCCGTTGTCTCAACCGCTTCCGTTGCACTCGATCGGACTGTTTTGATGATCGCGGAATCGAACGTTTACGATCCTGAGATGACGGTGCCGCGGGAAGAAGACGGCATAGGGTTTGATGCCATGTGGTGCGACGATTTTCTGCACAGCGTCTTCGCCTGTTTGCGTCCCGACGAACAACTTTCAAACCGTCGCTATTTCCCAGGCGCGGACCTCGAACAGACGATGAAAGTCGGATTCGTTTGGGAAGGGACGCTTAGACGAGAGCGCGAAAGAAGCAACGTCGCGTCACGGGTGGAGACTCACGGGCTGGTTTACTCGATACAGAACCACGACTTCATCGGCAACCATCCGCTTGGTCTCAGGCTTCATCAGCTTGTCGGCGATCGGGCACATCGAGCGGCGGCCGCGTTGATGTTGCTTCAACCCGCAATTCCCATGTTGTTCATGGGTGAAGAGTTCGCATGTGAAAACCCCTTTCGATTCTTCGTCGACTTCGGTGATCCATTATTGCGTCAAGCGGTCGTGGAGGGTCGCCGTCGTGAGTATCCGCAGCACGACTGGGACTCCGGGATTCTGCCGACCGATCCAGATGCCTTTTACCAAGCGAAAATTGGTGATGTCGATACGGGAAATTTTCAAACGCGTCAGTGGTATCGTGAACTGATCGCGATCCGGCACCGTTTTCGCAAAAGCGGGCTGCTGCAGGACAAGTATCTGACGGTCGACTGCGACGTGGAATCAGATCTCTACTGCATGCGCTACGACCGGGAGCACGAAAGTCTCTCCGTCAACATTCGGCTGGGCACCGAGTCGTCAAAAGAGACGGTTGAGACTCTGCCATCGGGTCACGTCATCCTTGCATCTCTCGAATCCGAAGTCTCGAAAGATGGTGAAGACGAAATCAACCTTGGGATCAACGACGTCGTGATCTTCTACAAGTCCTAACTTCTATTGGGCATCCGCTTCGGATTCCCATTCCAGCTTTGCGGCATTCTGCCTCGACTCTTCTGAAGAAGTCACGGGAAACTCTGCTTGCGTGAGCCCTCGGTCGATGACCCAGACGTTTCGAAAGCGAACGGGGTCTTTGTGGTTTTGTAGATTTGTAGGAAGTAGCGTCGGGCTCTCCTGTTGCCCATTGCCCGTTTTTGTCGGCAGCGACACATCGTCTTGAACCTTCACGCCGTTGACCCAACTGGTGATGTGTGCGTTGCGGATCTTCTTGCCGCTCGCAGCCCAACGGGGCGCCGTGAAT
>JBCCOI010000389.1:0-7329 GCA_039025515.1 Planctomycetota bacterium | reverse complement strand
TTCGCCAAATTCCAATGCCGCCGAGGTGACGGCTTCGTCCCATTGGCGGTCCACCCGCGTTCCACGGTCGTACCCATACGTCCGATCATCCGGCGGAAGTTTGGCTTGCAACGCAAACGTGCCAGAGCCTGCAGACGGAGTGAGGTATTCTGGCGGAATGACTTGTTCGGCGCCGCCCGGCGGTGTCCATCGCAAAGAAAACATGGCCGGCGGTTGCTCTGTCTTGCGTTTCCGCTGCGTGAAGTCGATGTAGATCGGATACTGCCGACCACCAATCAAATTCAGTGACCGTCGGAACTCCGTCTTTCCCTCCGACTGCACATGGTTGTCGATCAACACTCGGTCACGATTTCCAAACTTCATCGTCATCGAACAAGTGGACCGGACGACGATTTCATATCGTCCCGTATGCACCGGTCGCAGCGAGCCTGACCAGTGAATGTAAAACTCTTCAGCTGAAACGCCTTCAATCGGGGCTTCTCGGCCAAAGTCGAAGTCGATGATTGCGTCGGTGCGCTCAAGTTTTAGCTTGTCTTTCTTCCAACGATTGCTGTCGAAGTAACTCCCGCTCAACCCAAATTCTGTCGATCGTTCGGGAGCCCAGTGAAAGTGCTGGTAAAGGTCGGCCAGGCTGTTGCGGAGCTGCGAACTCGTCAGACGCGAAAACTGAATCTCGGGCGGGCGATTTCTGAGCTGGGCCGCTTCAGAGTAGAAAGACTGGTAGATAAAATTCGCGACCGCGTTGGCGTCTTCCGCAACGCAGAGGTCGGGATCTTCTTCCGGCATCGTTTCGCCGATGATCTCGGTGAGTTCTCCGATCGAAGCGTCACCGATGAGCGGATCCGGATAGAAATCCTCGGTCCCCTTCCCCTCGACGCCGTGGCATTTCGCACACTGGTTCTGGTAGATCTGCCGTCCACGCTCGACTAGGACCAGGTCGGTTGAATCTCCGAAAGCCTTTGCACCGAAGAGGCCGCAAGCAACGACCAGCGCGGAAACGAAAAATACTGCGGATACGAAAAATCGCATTTTCGGCGGCGAACAACAGGGAATCCGCAACGCGTTTCGCGTACTCATGGACACTCGAACTGATGGGACGCGGTCATGAGGTGGGATCGGCTGACCGCAGGCGGGCACTGCATTATAGAGACTCGGACCACCGAGAAACAGGATGAAGTCGGATCACGCTAAATCTCAGGCTTTTCCCGGCAGGAACGCCACACGTTTGCGGGGTGCGTTTGGTTTAACGTCCAGAATTGCGGGAATTCACAGTCAGGTCGGATGCAAGTCCCGCTATGCGGTGAGGACGCTTCCCCACTGCTGAGTAAACACCAGCAGTCTTGCTTCGAATCCCAGACGCTGGAAATTTCGGCTGACTCGATGAACCAGTCGCCTCTGATGCTCGGCTCTGAGACCCGTTGCCTTTCGACTGCACAGTCGAACCGCGAATCGCCAGACTCACCGCGAATCGCAAGAGTTTTGCTCGATGTGAAAGCGGAAAACGCCCCTTGGCTGTTTTGGGGTGCTTCTGCGATACTCTCGCGTCACCGCACACGACCAATACAATTTTCCTCACCGAAAATCGATCCTGCGCGATCGATAGGAACTCGAATGCTTAAGAATTTTTCGCCGAAGTCGCTCGGCATTAACGGACGCCAGAGTGAGCTGATTGAACTGGCCCTGACTTACGGTTTTTCGTCGATGGACATCGACATGTACGAGATGCTGCGTCGATCGCAGCGAACTTCGCCTGAGGATGCGGCAAAATTCCTCAAGGCTGCGATGGGCGAGGGGCTCGGCAAACTCGAGCAGATCGGCTGCTTCCCGCTCGAAATCGACTTGGATGCCGATGATGACGCATTCACCAGTCAAGTCGGGGCTCTGCATCCACTTGCGGAACTGGCTGAGTCTTTGGGGGCCACCCGAGCAGCCGTCATCCTGCCGGCTGCGACAGACCGTTTGCCCTATCACGAGTATTTCGAGAATCAGCGTGGTCGGTTGTCGCAAATCGCCGATGTGCTTGCCGCCAAGGGCATCAAATTGGCCGTCGGATTTGATGCAACCAAAGAGCTTCCGGAAGAAAAGCAATTCGACTTCGTCCGCAATGTCGAGGGTCTGATCGCCATCGTAAAAGCGGTGGCTAATCCGAACGTTGGGTTCCTCATCGACACCTGGGATTGGGCCGTGGGCGATGGTGGAACGGACCAACTCGGTGAACTCTCGGGTTCGGATATCGTCGCGGTTCGCTTGGGAACCATGGCCGATGATGCTGATCCGGCGAAAGCCACCCGCGCCGATTGTGTCTTGCCGACTGCCGAAGGGACGCTCAACCATGTCGGCGTCGTGAAACATTTGATAGCGTCGGGTTTTGATGGTCCGATTAGCCCGTCGGCAAGTTCGCTTCGTTACAAGGGGCAGACGCGTGAAAACACCGTCAAGGAGTCCCAGGAAGCGATCGACGGGATCTGCCAGGCTGCGGGCATCGAGGTCAAGCCACTCCCAATGGACTTGATCGAAGAGATCCCCGTCGAACCAATGCCCGCGACGTAGCGTCAAACCTTGAACGAGAGGGCCGTGCTTCGTCAACTTAAGACGTTCGGGCTGAGCCGCCCATCGGCACAGGCAGCACGACCCCAATTGACTCGTAGGCGGAAGCCACCAAGGCTTTCGTCGTTTTTGTTTCAGCTGGAACCACATCGTACGGATCAGCCGGCACACGCCAGCGTTCACTTTCTCTGACAGCCGTCAGCGGCAGATCGTTCGACCGGGTCAGTTGTGGTTTGGGCGAAGAGCCAGATGCATTCGGAGCGAACTATTGGCCGTCGAAATTGAAGCCGTCTATACAGGAAGTTTGGGCTGTGAAGCGTCGCACGGCCCCAGCGGCAACACGCTGCGGACGGATGCTCCGGTCGACAACGGTGGATTGGGGCAAACCTTTTCGCCCACCGATCTGGTTGCAACGGCCCTTGGAACATGTGTGCTGACGATCCTTGCACTCGTTGCCAAGCGTCATGATCTTGAACTGGAAGAGGCGAAGGTCCATGTGACCAAAGAGATGATCCAGCAGCCGGTCCGTCGCATCGGTGCTCTTCGATGTGTCGTCAGCATTCCTTCCTCCGCTGTTCCGGACGAATCGATGAGACAGCGGATGGAGGCGGCGGCGCACAAATGCCCCGTCCATCAGAGTCTGCATCCCGAGATCAATGCCCCGATCGAGTTCCACTACACGTGACTCGTCGAAGCGAATTGGTATGGCGTCAGACGTAGTGAACCTTGCCTTCTCCCTTGACGACTTCACCGATCACGAAGGACGGGACGTCGATGTTTTCGAGCTGTGACTGAATGCTCGCGGCGTAAAACTCGCTGACAACAAATGTCATACCGATTCCGCAGTTGAAGACACGTCGCATTTCGCCGGAAGCGATCTCGCCTAGATTTTTAATCCAAGGAAACACATCCGGTACCGGCCAACTTTCAGAACGAATCTTCGCATCGAGATTCTTCGGCAGGATTCGATCAAGATTCTCTTCGATGCCGCCGCCGGTGATGTGGGCGATCCCGTGCAACACTTGTTTGACGCGGTAATGATTTTGAATCGCTTTCACGGCTGGCACGTAAATACGAGTCGGCTCGAGACACGCAGCAGCGATCGAACGACCATTCAATCCATCGGGCGTGTCTTCCCACGAAAGTCCGGCGTCACGGATCACCTTGCGAACCAGCGAGTATCCGTTGCTGTGCAGACCGCTGGAGGCGAGTCCGAGGACGACATCGCCTTCAGAAATCAGTCGTCCATCGACAAGCTTCTTCTTTTCAACCACGCCGACGGCGAAACCAGCCAGGTCATAGTCTTCCTCAGAGTAGAGATCCGGCATGATCGCCGTTTCGCCGCCCAGCAGCGCGAGATCTCCTTGTAAGCATCCGTCGCTGATACCCTGGACGACACGCTCCAAACGCAGCGGATCGTCCTTGCCCATTGCGATGTAATCGAGAAAGAACAGGGGTTCGGCGCCCGTGCAGATCAAGTCGTTGACGCACATGGCGACCAGGTCGATTCCGACGGTATCGTGAGTCGCCGTTGCTTGGGCGATCTTTAGCTTGGTCCCAACGCCGTCGGTACCGCTTACCAGCACGGGGTCGACGTAGTTTCGGGCGAATAGTTTTCCGGCGAAGTCGAGCTGGAACAGACCCGCAAATCCGCCGTCGCTGGGCAAGACTCGAGGCGAGAAGGTTCGATGCATCAGCTTGGGCAAGCGTCGCATCGACTCGGCATAGACGTCGAGGTCAACGCCGGCGTCTTTGTAAGTCGCAGCCATGAACTATGGGGTCCCGATCGAAAATTTCACGTAGCAGCAAAAGTGTGACATGAGATCGCGTGTTTCGGTAGCGGGCGGCGTAGCGGACGTCGTCAGGGAATCTGTCCGCCATTAACGACGATCAATGAGAAACATGATCTTGCGGGCGTCGTTCTGGAGTTCGTTCCGCATCAGCGTGGCGGGCGCCGCCGAACAAATCGTTAGACTTTGACACTCCGTCCACGATTTTCGGTCTTAAACCATCGCGGATCGATACACCTTCCCCAGCCATTCATGGAGGCTTGACCCGTAATTCGTCTCCAGTCGATGCGGCACGTTTGCCGGCAGTGACAGTTTCCTCCTACTCACGCGGCTTGGCAGTGTGCTCCGTGCTTCGGGTGGTAGGTTTTCGCACCCGGCCCTTCCCCGGCTCGAAGTTCGTTTGAACTTCAGCCTCCCAGGTCGGTGCATCAGATGCATTCAAGACGGACTGCAGGAGAGTCTCCCCACATGCTTATGCGTAAACCGACCGGAAATCTTCAATTCACGTACCAGCCGCCCTTCGGTGCGACAGTTCAAGAAAGCGGAGTTCAGTTTTCAGTTTTCAGTCGGTCCGCCAACGCGATGCGTTTGCTGCTTTACAACAACGTGAAGGACGCGGAGCCAGCGGACATTATCGAGTTCGATCGTGAGACCGATCGTTGGGGTGATGTCTGGAGTCTTAACGTCGACGGAATCGGCGAGGGACAACTCTACCACTTCCAAGCAAGCGGCCCCTGGGATCCCGAAAAGGGGCATCGCTTCGACTCTTCCGCCCGATTGATTGATCCCTACGCCCAGGCGCTCGCCGGAACGTTCAACAAGAGCAGCGACGGCGTCGTGCGGCCGCCGAAGTGTGTCGTCGCAAACGATCAATTTGATTGGGAGGACGACAGGCACATCAAGCGAGACCTGAGCGAATCAGTCATCTACGAGATGCATGTTCGAGGGTTCACCAAAAGCAAAACGGCAAAGGTCAAGAACCCTGGAACCTATCTGGGCGTGATCGAGAAAATTCCGTATCTGCAAGAGCTAGGCGTCACAGCCGTGGAGCTCATGCCGATCAATGAGTTCCCGATCTTGGACATTTATGGGAACACGCTGGAACGACCTAATTACTGGGGCTACGACCCGATGGCGTTTTTCTCGCCGCACCGTGGATACGCAGCTGATCAAACGCCGGGTGCCCAAATCCGCGAATTCAAACAAATGGTCAAGGCTCTGCACGCCGCGGGTATCGAGGTCATCTTGGATGTCGTCTTCAATCACACCTGCGAAGGAAACGACCAAGGACCAACGCTGTCATTTAAAGGCCTTGAGAACCAGGTTTATTACATCCTCAGCGAAGGCGGTCACTACACGAACTACAGCGGATGCGGCAACACGGTCAACGGAAACCACCCCATCGTCCGCGAGATGATTTTTCACTGTCTGCGGCACTGGGTTCACAACTATCACATCGATGGGTTTCGCTTCGACCTTGCCAGTATTCTCTCACGCGATCGTGGCGGTAACCTGATTCCGAACCCGCCCATCGTGGAATTGATCGCAGAAGATCCGTTGTTGGCAGACACGAAAGTCATCGCGGAAGCGTGGGACGCCGCGGGTGCCTACCAAGTTGGCTCGTTTGGGAATTCGCGGTGGGCGGAATGGAACGGCCGATATCGAGACGACGTCCGCGGTTTTTGGCGTGGTGATGGCGGAACGCTGGGCGCGCTCGCAACGCGGCTGGCTGGCAGCAGCGACCTCTATGAACATGCCGGTCGGCCACCGTTTTGCAGTATCAATTTCATCACCAGCCACGACGGTTTCACTTTGAATGACTTGGTGTCATACAAAGAGAAACACAACATGGCCAACGGCGAGGACAACCGCGACGGCGATAATCACAACATCAGTGATAACTATGGCGTCGAAGGGCCTACTCGAAGGAAAGGTGTGAACACGATTCGGACACGCCAGATCCGCAACATGTTGACCACGCTGATGCTGTCGCAAGGTGTGCCCATGTTGGTCAGCGGTGATGAAGTACGCCGCACGCAACGCGGAAACAATAATGCGTATTGTCAGGATAACGATATCAGTTGGTTCGATTGGAAGCTTGTCGAAAAGCACAAAGAGATCAAGCGATTTGTGAGTTCACTCATCGACTTCCGGCTTCGTCAACCCACGGTGCGTCGCATCAACTTCCTAACCGGGCAACCCGTCGACGGCCGATTGATTCGCGATGTGAGTTGGTACGCCGATGACGGTTCTCCACTGGAATGGGATCAGCCAAACCTGAGTATGGTCGCGTACATCGCCGCCCCCAGCCGTGTTGACGATCCCGAGGGACTAGGCCGAGACATCGTGATGATGTTCAACAGCACCGGTGAAGACCGAACACAACGTCTTCCCGACGTCGGGCGAGGCATGAAATGGAGTCTCTTTGTGGATACGGCTGCGGACTCACCAAAAGACATCTTTCCGAGTCTCGACGGTCCGACGCCTCCGAGCAATCGGTCCGTTGATATGCCTTGTCATTCGCTCAAGGTTTTCGTCAGCGGAAAGATTCGCGGTAGACGACGTAAGTAAACTGAACGCGTGCACGGTGTCTTGGTTCAATGGAAATTGGAATTTGCGGTCCAGCGAGTTGAACAGTGTGGCGGCATCCGGCTGGCAGGATCGGGCATCGTGCCCGAAGGTTTTTTCGCATTGAGCAAACATCGAAGGGAAGAGGGCGGCACCACGTAATACCACCACCCTTCGACGTTTGACTTGGCACGGCGCTCGAGTTGGTCCTCACCAGAGCTCTATCCTCGGACCAAGCAATGACAGTCTCTCAAATCAACTCGCCATTGCAAGTGATTTGTCGGATGTTTCTCGCCGACGCAACCGCGCTTCCTCGAGCTTGCGATCACGCTCGGCGTGAATCTCATCGGACAAGCCACACAAGCAATCTGCAGGCGTGATGTAGCCGATCGCACTGTGAAGTCGCGATTCGTTGTAGTGACGC
>JBCCOI010000388.1:0-7330 GCA_039025515.1 Planctomycetota bacterium | reverse complement strand
GCCGTCTGCCCGGGCAAAATACAAGCATCCGCTGTAGGAACATGAGTATGCGTTCCCAAAACCGCAGTCACGCGGCCGTCAAGGAACCGGGCCAAGCACTGTTTGTCGCTTGTCGCTTCGGCGTGAACATCCACGAGAATATGTGGCGTACTCGAGCCGATTTCATCCAGCACTGCATCGAGCGCATCAAACGGGCAATCGACGGGACGCATAAAGACACGACCCATGATCGAGACAATGGCAAGTGGCGGTCTTCCACCGCGTTTGATGACCGTCCAACGACGTCCCGCAGCGGAGTCCGGATAATTCGCGGGCTTCACAATTCGGTCGCTTTTTTGAAGAGTTGAGATGATCTCTTTTTTCTTGAAGATGTGATCGCCCAGCGTGACACCGTCGATCCCGTTATCAATTAAAGAATCAAATTGGGTCGGCAACAGGCCCGATCCGTCGCAAGCGTTCTCGGCATTCGCAATGACGTAATCGAGATCCAGTTCGTCGCGAATCCGCTGAACATTGCGCAGGACCGCGTTCATGCCCGGTTTGCCAACGATGTCGCCAAGGAAAAGGAACTTCATTCCGGGAAAATCACTTTCGTTGTCACCGGGCGGACCGCAGCAAAGCTCGTGCATTCGCCCCTTCGAGAAAACCGATTCGGGCAACGGTATCGGTGTAAACACGCTCCGTCAACGCGACACCAAGTCAGCGGCCCTGGAGGGAATTCGACCTCACCCGAACCTGCGGCGGGGTCCTAGCCTCCGGCTAGAGATCCGTTCGGTCTTCGCTGGCGGCACTTGAGGATTTGTGTACGGTAAACATTCCGACTGACTCTTCCTTTCGACATTTGACGTGTCTTCATGAGCACTACCGTTCCAACCGATTTGCGTCGCGATTGCCTCGAAACGGCACGACGAGCCAAGGCCGCTAGCGCGATTCTCAACACGCTGGACACGTCCATCAAGAATCGCTGGCTGCTCGAGTCAGCCGATGTGCTCTGTCAATCGGCTTCACAGATCATGGAAGCCAACACGCAAGACCTTGATGCCGCGCCCGGGTTCGGCTTAACGGAGGCAGCCGTCGATCGATTGAGGTTGGATGAGAAACGAATCGCCGGGATCGCCAACGCGATGCGCGAGATCGCAGCACTCGGAGATCCGATCGGTGAGGTTTTGGACGGCTTCACGCGGCCCGGTGGATTGCAGATCGTCAAAAAGCGAGTCCCGCTGGGCGTCGTTTTCTTCATCTATGAAAGTCGACCCAATGTGACGGCTGATGCTGCGGCAATCTGTGTCAAGAGTGGGAACGCCGTCATTCTTCGCGGCGGAAAGGAAGCCATCCACAGTAGCGCGGCGATCGTCAACTTACTGAGTGAAACCGCCGAAGCATGCGGCGTTCCATCGGATGCGGTCCAGCTCGTTCGCACAACCGATCGCGCGGCCGTAGGCGAGTTCTTAGCGATGGGCGATCTCATTGATGTGGCAATCCCGCGCGGCGGTGAGGGACTCATTCGCCGAGTCTCTGCCGAAGCCACCATGCCGGTCATCAAGCACTACGACGGGAACTGCCATGTGTATGTCGACGAGCACGCCAATTTGGAGATGGCGGCCGCGATCGTTCACAACGCAAAGTGTCAACGTATGGGCGTTTGCAATGCGTGCGAGTCATTATTGGTTCACCGCAGCATCGCTCCGCGGGCATTGCCCGTAATCGCATCGCGATTGAAAGCCGAATCCGTCGAGATTCGCGCCGATGATGACTCCGCTCAGTTCATCGCTGAGAGCATCCCCGTGAAGGAATCAGACTGGGGGATGGAATACCTCGGACCCATCATCAGCGTCAAAACTGTCGATTCGGTTTCGGAAGCCATCGCGCACATCAACCAATTTGGTTCGCACCACACCGACGCGATCGTCACCAACGATGTCGCAGCGGCCGAGCTCTTCACCGCAGGCGTTGATAGTGCGGCTGTGATGGTCAACGCCAGCACCCGGTTCAATGACGGTGGTGAGTTCGGCTTGGGGGCAGAGATCGGAATTTCAACCGATAAATTCCACGCCCGAGGACCCTGCGGTCTCCGCGAACTAACCTCTTACAAGTACGTCGTCCGTGGAAACGGACACATCCGCACCTAAGACAGCCTGCGTCACCAATGATTCGTTCTTCCTTGGCAAGCTACTTCGCACCCCTGGTCCTCGTTTTAATCGCGCTGTCAGCTTCGCCGGAACGATGTGCATCAGCGGATGACGCCGATACATCCGCAGGCGTTTCCTACACCGTCGATCTCTCGCAAGCTGCGAATCACTACGTCAACGTGACGATGGAGTCGATCGCGGTCGGCCCGACCGAAGTGATGATGCCGGTCTGGACGCCGGGTTCGTACTTAATTCGCGAGTACGCGCGGCACATCGATCACCTCTCCGTCAAAGATGCCGAAGGCGGCGAAATCGCCTTTCGAAAGACACGAAAGAATCGATGGATGATCGACACGGCGGACGGACAAAAATATCGCGTCAGCTACCGACTTTACTGCAACGAAGTCTCCGTCCGCACAAATTTCACCAATCACTACTTTGCGGTTCTCAACGGTGCCCCCACCTTCATCACGCCGCTGGACCGAATGGACCGGCCGTATCAAGTTCAATTGGTCTTGCCAGAAGGATGGCGTCGTTCAGCGAGTAGTCTCATCAGTGAACAACCACATCAGTTCACCGCCCCGGATTTTGATGAACTCGTTGACAGCCCCATCGTCGCCGGGCAGTTAGAAGTCTTTCCATTCGATGTGAACGGGATACCACACCAATTGGTGCAAATTGGCGATGGCGCCGGCTACTGGGACGGCACGAAAGCGGCAAGGGATCTGCAAAAGATCGTCGCCGCTCAGGCACACTTCTGGGGAGTGATACCCTATGACCGCTACTTGTTTCTGAACGTCATCGGCGAAGCCGGAGGAGGCCTGGAGCATGACTACAACTGCCTGATGCTAACACGTCGTTTTGCTTTTCGTGACCCCAAGGCTTACGACAACTGGCTCAGTTTAGCGAGCCACGAACTGTTTCACGCTTGGAACGTTCGGCGATTGCGACCGGCCCCCTTGCGGACCTATGACTACGAACGAGAAACATACACCGACAGTCTTTGGGTCGCGGAAGGGGTTACCAGCTACTTCGAAGACATCTTTTTGGTGAGCGCAGGATTGATCGACGAAGAGTCGTTCCTGCAGCGAATGAGCCAAAATGTCTCGCGGATCGAAAATCAGAACGGACAGCGTGTTCAGTCACTTCGAGATGCATCGTTTGATACTTGGATCAAGTTCTATCGTCCCGACGAAAACAGCTCGAACACCCGCGTCAGCTACTATTCAAAAGGTGCGGTCGTTGCTCTTTTGCTGGACGCAGAGATCCAGACGGCGACCGGCGGCGAAAGATCGCTTATGGATGTCTTACGGACGCTCTACGAACAAAAACTTGAGACGGGTTATACGGAAGCCGAATTTCGAAGCGTCGCGAGTGAAATCGCGGGTGTCGATTTGAACGATTGGTTCGCGACCGCTGTCGATTCAACCGAGCCGCTCGACTACGGGACGATGCTGGACTGGTATGGCTTGCAATTCGGTGAAGAGACTGTTCAACCTGAATCATCTGATGCGAGCGACGAAGCACCTGCTAAAGATGCGACCGATTCAACGCCTTGGCTGGGAGTCACCCTTGAGGGCGCGAGTATTTCAAAACTGCAAGAAGACTCGCCGGGGTATGCGGCAGGTTTCAACACCGGCGACGAGATCTTGGCGATCAACAGTTTCCGATTGCGAGCACCCATTGCAGAACACCTCAAACAGTTTCAGGTCGGCGACACCGTAGAGGTTTTGCTCGATCGGAAAGGTGAGCTGATTAAACGCTTCGCCGTCTTGGGAAAGAAGCCCACCGAAAGTTGGGAACTCCGTTCGAGAAAAGAACCGACCGAACAGCAAACCGTAAATCGGTCGCGTTGGTTGGGCACGAAGGTGACGTCCGAGGAATCCGCTGAAACCGAATCAACGGCCGATCCAGAATCCTAGCGTGTCCGAAAGCATGTCTCCGTCCATGTACTCGTGGGCGAGCAGCTCGTCAGCCACCGCTGCGACGGCGGCCCAGTTCTCCGAAAGCGACAGATGGCTTTTTAACCAAGCCAGCAAGGTCTCCATGATTTTTCCGCAATCCGCTTGAGCGGACACCGCGTCCCGAACGCGTCGGCTTGCAAGCATCCAATCGTACTGCCACGGCGGATACTGGGCTGGATGGATGTCCTCTCCCCGGTAAATCATCTCGGCGACGGGTCCGGCAAGCAGCGTCAAGACCTCACGCTGCACTTGCCAACTGCAATTCACATTGACGCGGCCCCAGTTGATATGACAGTCGCCGTATCGTTCGGGCAACCACTCATCGGCTTCGGCGTAGAGTCCGATCGAATCAATCTGACCGCCGAGTGCAAATGCCATCACTGCATGACCCGCTTCGTGATAGGCAGTGATTGTTTCTTCATCATCCATGCGCGAGGATCTTCGTACGTTGCGAAAGGATCTGTTCGGACAACTGTGCAACCTTTGAGAAGGCTCTTTCGCCAGGATCAAACCGCCGAAAAATCGTTACTGATCCCCCAGGAAATGGAAGACCGCTAAATCTAGAATTGCATCGATTCCTGACGCTCCGGCGTGATGAGACGGAAAATAACAGCTCAGCGATTGATCCCGCGATACCAAGTGTCTTCTTCAAAATAGACTCTTCATTTGTGAAGCTCCTGCGAAGACGGATCTTGCGTGTCTCGTCTGCCTTGTTCAGGCACTCACAGAAACACACTGATTCCAACCGCAGCAATGACTCCGTTCTTGCATGTCGCACTGGAAGTCCATCTTCCGGTGGCGATCTGAAGTGGACGCATCGCTTCATGAACATCAAATCCGCCAAAGTCGGTGACATATCTTGTCACTCGTTCTTGCATCTGCTTCTTCCATTCTATTCATCTTGCAGGCCGGCAGTTCGGCCTAGCCTACCGTCATCGTCAACCTTTGAATTCAGGGGCGTGCTCTCTGAGCCGATGGGCGATAGCCCCGGTTTTTTGGGAACAACCGCGGCTATCGCCGTGCGGCTCAATCCTAGGTTTGACGTTGCCGAAGCACTGGCCTTCGGTCGTCGTCAAAGCCTCCGATCCTTGGCGACGCGGTAGTTGAGTCTGAAGGTTTTGTGTCATGCAATTGGGGATGGATGATGTTACGACGCTCGAGTCTGTTGCGGCATGTTGGTAAAGCACTGCATGCGAATTCAAACGAACGCTTGAACCAGAAACAGCGTCGACGAAAACGAAGGAAGCTGCCAGCCATTTGTAAGCGCCCGAGGAAACCGTTGTTCGCGCGGGGTTTAGGTTGGTGAGTTTTCACTCACTCGAAATGGAGGTTTCCATGCCCCGCTCGTCTGAACCCGACGCTTTCGTTCGCTGGTCTCGGCTGATCGATTTGCACGCCCAGTCCGATCTGACCATCGCTGACTTTTGTGATTCCCACGCTGTCTCGACCGCTTCGTTCTATCAGTGGCGGCGGAGAATCCGAGAACGAACCGACACGCAGCAGACCAACACGCCGGGCGGGTTCTTGGCCGTCCAAGTTGACCCGCCCGATCCGGCACGCCGGGCCGTCCAAGTTAGATTCCCCTGCGGGACGATCGTTGAACTCGACGCTCAAGATTCCCAAAACATTCGACTCGTCGTTGATCGATTGGCTGCCTCCGCTGCGAGGACAAACCAGTGATCGCACTGCCCACCAACGTCGGCATCTATCTCTACAGCCAGCCGGCCGACATGCGAAAAGGATTTTCAGGACTGGCCGGAATCATTCGCGACGAACTCGGCAAGGTCCCCAACGATGGAAGCTTGTTTCTGTTCATCAATCGCCGACGCGATAAACTCAAGGCACTTTACTGGGATCGTGACGGAATGGCGATCTGGTACAAAACGCTCGAGCAGGGTTCGTTTGAAAGAATCCGGCGCGACGGCCAAGCGAGCGTCAAGCTCGATGGCGCAGACTTGGCGATGCTGCTCGGAGGCGTCTCGATCGAAGACGCAAAACGACGCAAGCGATTCAAAGCGGCTTGACGGATCGGCCGGTCAAGCGAGACAAACAACGACGACGCGAGGGCGAGTTTTCACCCTAGAAAACTTGTCCTTTTTTGTTGCAATTTGGTCGGTTTGCTCTTGCGCGATTTTCGCTTTCCCTTAGCCTCTCGTGCATGAATGAACTGGAGAAACTCAAACGGGAAAACGAAGCGCTTACGGCGAAGTATCGGTCGCTTGAGTCCAAGTCAACTTCGCTAGAGTCAGCCAACAAGTCACTCGCGAAGACGATCTCTAAATTGGAGTCGACCAACGCTTCGCTCGTCGGCGACGCCAAGTCACTCGTCGCGGCCAACGAAGAACTCACCGAATCCAATGGCGAGTTGAAGAAAGCACTCGCCAAGAAACAAGACGAACTCGACGCGCTGATTCGACGATTCTTTGGACACCAAAGCGAACGATTCGAAGACGGCGACCAACTGAAGTTTTCGTTCGCAAACGATGACGAACTCGACGATGTCCGCGAAGGCATCTTGCAAGCGATCGAAGAGAACAAGCAAGCCGGTAAAAACAACAAGCCGCCGAAGCGACGCGATCGCAAAGAACGATTTCCCGAGTCGCTGCCTCGCAAAGAAATCATCATCGACTTGCCCGAAGACGAAAAAGAAGGGCTGCGGTGGATCGGTGAAGACATCGTCGAATCGGCTCACTACACCGGCGGCAGCGTCCACATCGTTCGCAAGATCTTTCCAAAGTACGTTCGCAAAGACGATCCCAAACCCGGCGTTTTGCAGGCCCCGCGGCCACCGGCCTTGATTCAAGGTGATCGGTATGACACTTCGTTCGCCGCGGCGGTGATCGCAAACCGGCTCGGCTATCACCTGCCGATCTATCGGCAAGAAGACATGTTCGCCAGTTGTGGGCTGTACCTTTCGCGAAGCACGCTGCTCAACCTGCAAGAGAACGCCGCGCGGGTGCTTCGCCCGTTTGCTTCTTGGCTCGCCGATCTGGTTCGCACCGACGCTTGCATCGGCAGCGACGATACTTCGGTCCGCTTGCTGCTGCCGAACGACCTGCCCGAAGTCAAAGACGATGATCCGAAGAGCGGACGTGTTCGCGAAGTCTTCGAGGCGGCGCGAGCGAAGGGACTGAAGAGTGTCTCTGCCAAGATGTGGGCTTACCGCGGCGTGGACATCCCGATCAACGTCTTCGACTTTACCGTCAGCCGACACCGTGACGGCCCGGACCTGTTCTT
>JBCCOI010000387.1:0-7335 GCA_039025515.1 Planctomycetota bacterium | reverse complement strand
TGATGATTGGTTCGTTGATGCATTGAATGAGTCAGCACAGAGTGTTGGAGCAAGCGTCGTGGATCTGCGACCTGCGATGCGTGATTCCGTTGAGAACGGACAATGGCCGAGGGGGTTTCACCACGGACGTTTCGGAAGCGGTCATTACAACGCGCTGGGAAACCGCATCATTGCCGAGCACTTGGCGGATCGACTTGTTGATCTTCGATGCTTGAAACCTTCGCGGTGAATCTGCCGCGGTTCAAGATCGTCTCCAGGACATCGCCGACCTGAATTTGATCGACGTCCGTGATCGCTTCTTGATTTTGATTTCTCGTCACACTGTAGCCACGCGAGAGGGTGTGAAGTGGCGACAAGGCCTCCAGACTGGCCGCAGATTTTGCAAGTGATGCTCGTGCGCGTTCCATTGCACGTTCGATCGCGAGTTTTGCGCGTTGTTCAAGTTCGTCAATTGTCCGGGACCGCAGATGCAGCCATTCGTCCGGCCTTTTCAATGAGGGATGGTTTTGCAGGGCCACGATGCGAGTTTTTCGCTCTTCGATCGCTTGGCGAATCGAGCGATTGAGTCGGGTTTCCAACTCAGAAACTTTGCCGGAGACGGCTGATCGTTCCGCAAAAACTTTCGTGGCGGCGTCGGTTGGTGATAAGGCTCGAAGGTCCGCCGCCAAGTCGGAGAGCGTTATGTCGACTTCGTGTCCGATCGCCGAGACGGTTGGGATCGGACAATTGGCGATTCCCCGGACGACGGCTTCCTCATTAAACGTCCAAAGGTCTTCCAGCGATCCGCCGCCTCTCGTAACGACGACCAAATCGAGCCGCGGCCGGATCATGGCGGCGGCGGTCAAACCGCGAACGATCGTCTCCACGGCTCCTTCGCCTTGTACCTGCGCCGGGATCACAAACACTTCTTGCGCGGGCATCCTTCGTCGCGCTGCCACCAGAAAGTCATGGATCGCCGCACCGGTTGGGCTGGTGATCACCGCAAGACGCGAAGGGAACGCGGGAAGTGAGCGTTTGCGCTCGGCGGAGAACAGGCCTTCGGCATACAGTTTGGCCTTGAGACGCTCGAAGGCTTGTTGAAGCGTGCCGATGCCTTGTGGCTGGGCCTTTCGAACAACGACCTGATAGGTCCCCCGAACCGTGTAGACTTCCAAGTTTCCAAAGCAAAGGATTTGTTGGCCGTTAGCAATCTTGAAACGCAACCGCGAAGCGGTGCTTCGCCACATGACCGCGCGGACTTGCGATTGATCGTCTTTCAAGGTGAAGTAAACGTGACCGCTACTCGGCGTCGCCAAGTCACTGACTTCACCGGCGATCCAAAGAGACGGGAACGTGGAATCAACGATCGATTTGAGATGTTGATTCAATTCGCTCACCGAGATCGGTCGTGAACCCGATTCGGCATCTGGAGCGTCGTCCTCCGGCTCCAACCAGTCACTCATCCTTTTCGCCAGGTGCCAGAGAAGACGTTCGCGGCGGGGCCGGTCATGAAGACGTGTTCGCTTTCAGAGTCCCAACTCAGCTCCAAGTCGCCGCCCACCAGGTGATTCAGTATACGGCGACCGGTTCGGTTGCTGAGGACACCGGCAACACAAACGGCTGAGGCGCCCGTTCCGCATGCCCACGTCTCTCCGGAACCGCGTTCCCACGTACGCTGTTTGACCTCGTTTTCGGAGATCTTCTCGACGAACTCCACGTTCACTCGTTTGGGGAAGCGGCGATCGGCTTCAATTTGGGGACCAATGCCCAAAACCAACTCGTCGGTCGCCTCGGGCACAAAGATCACGCAATGCGGATTGCCCATCGAGACGCACGTCACTTGGAACTCGTGTCCCGCGAGTTCGAACACCTCGTCGATGACGCGACCGGAACCAACATCACCACGAATCGTGGTCGGAATCTCTTCGGCGGTCAGCAATGGTTTCCCCATGTCGACCGTCACCCGATCGACCTTTCCATCCGAGTCCGTACTGACGGTGAGGTCCAAGACGCCGGCACCCGTTTCAATGCGCATGGCATCCTTCTTCGCGATGCCCCGATCAAAGACGTACTTCGCGACGCAGCGAATTCCGTTGCCGCACATCTCGGCGTCACTGCCGTCGGCGTTGAACATGTGCATCCATGCATCGGCAGTTTCACTGGGACGAATGAGAATCAATCCATCGGCCCCGACGCCGAATCGACGATGTGAGATTTGGCGGGCAAGTTCGGGCAGGTCTTGCGGAACGGGTTGCTCGAAGCAATCGACATAAATGTAGTCGTTTCCCGCACCATGCATCTTCGTAAATTTCATCGATGCATGATATCGTTACGACAACGAATTCGAAACCGGATCATCAGGCATCTTCGGCGTCGGCAAGCTCCGGAAAGACGCCTTCATCCAATTCCGAGCGTTTGATGATCGACTTTAGACGGATTTGGAAGTCGCTCTTGTAATTGGCGACTTGCTGCTCCGTCAAACCAAGCTTCGCCGCGACGCGTTTGTTTCCCCATCCCTGCAGCATTATCAACTCGATCGCCTGCAGCTTGATCCAATTGTTGTTCTTTTTCCATCGAGCGATCTGTTCGGCGATCGCGTCGCGAATCACATGTTCCTCCAGACGCTTTCGTTCGACGCTTCTCGCGATCGAACTTGCGACGCGCGCACTTGCGGGTAAATCGAGATCCGTGCCGGAGTTGCCCGCACCATGCATCGGCAGCGTCGGACGTCGACCCGATTTTCGCAGGTGGTCGGTCAGCTTGTATGCGCAGATGGAGAACAGGTAGCTTTCCAGCGGGCGGGCTCCGTCATAGTTGGGAAGGCTGATCAGGAAGCCGACGAATGCTTCCTGAACGATATCCTCCGCGGCTGCCGAATCGCGAATTCGGTTCCGGGTGTAGGCGAGCAACCGTCCCTCGTAACGGTCGATCAGGGTTTGCCAGGCATCGCTATCGCCGTCGCGAATTTGCTGAATCAGCAGTTGATCGGCGGACATCGAATCGGATTGGAGGGGTTCAGAGCTCATGGCGACTCGAAAGGAGGTTGTATTCTCGCGATCAACTGTTTGACTTCTTCTACGCAGCGGTTGCCTGCTTCTCGCCCAGATTCGATGAGCGGATCCACGGCATGAAAGTCCTCGATGCGAAATTGGCTGGTCTGAGGGATGATAATCAGGTCGCTTTCGTCGCGATGGAGGGCGCTGGAATGTCGCCTGCTAATGTCCATCGTACGCAAAAGTGTCGAAAGGTAGCTCGGAACCTTCAAATTACCCCGCCGATCCTTCCCGTAATCGGTTGCAATGGTCGACCCGACGTCGATCGATATGACATGATCGCAGCCTTCATTTCTTAAGACCGAAGCCGGAACGTTCATGAGAACACCGCCGTCGACCAACATCTGCCCGTCCTGGATGATCGGACGACCGAAAACGGGATGATTGATGCTTTGCAAAACCGATTTTACCAAGTCGCCTTTGCGTCGGATCTTCTGTTCGCCACTGATCAGGTCGAGCGTCGTGATCGCCAATGGCAAGTCGGCCTGATCGAAGGTCATCTTGAACAAATACCGTCGCAGTTTGGTTTCGAATCGCCCCCCCCTGAAACTGTGCAGCAAAAACATCCGCCGCGTCGAGGATCGCTTCGCCATCCAAGCGGGCGGCACCATCTCTTTGCGAAAAAAATCTCCGACTTTTTCGGGCGCAAAACCGGCGCCGCAAGCCGCCGCAACGATGGCACCGGCGCTGGTGCCGGCGATGGAGTCGAAGACGATTCCGCTGTTGACCATCGCTTCCATGACACCGATGTGTGCAATGCCGCGGGCCCCGCCGCCGCCGAGTGCCAATCCGATTCGCTTTCCGATCAACGCGCGGTACAGCCGTGTTCCACAAGCCGCATCAATGTGTGCCTGATCGCCTGTAAGTGCATAACGACAACGAACGACTTGGCCCAAATCGGAAGTCATCGACGGACGTGCGGCATCCCCGTCGAACAGTAACGCCATGATGGGACGTCGACGTTCGGGGAGGCTTTGAATGCACTGCGAAAGTTCCGGCGTGAGTGTTTCGGAAGCGCTCGTGGCAACGACCACACGGTTGCATTCACGCGCGGCAAGCTGCTGGGCTCGTGTTCCACTGGCGATCACCACGGCCAATGCGTGTTGGCTCCGTTCGGCAATCGTGTAGCCGAGATCCCCGTGAGCGACTTGAAGGATTGCCGGATCATCCAAACGATTGATTTCTGTTCGCGTTTCGCCATCGAGACTCTCTTCCGCCGAAACAAAAATGGGCTGAACCGATTTTCCGCGGGATCGAATTTCCGCCAGAAGAAGCTTGACCAAATTCCATCCCGCAGGATGATCGACCAAGACAGCAAGCGAATGAATGCTTCGCTTTGGTTTGCCTGACGAAGTGGGACGCGCGTTCATCTTTGATAAACGCTTGGTCAACGAACGGCTGAGGTTCTCGAGTAGCTGGGGATAGTCTTTGACGAGCCTCCGGTAATCATCGCCATGAAGCACCATCGCGTCGACGTATGTCAAGGCGGTGACACTGGCCGTCCGTTTGACGCCGGAAATGATCGACGCTTCGCCGAAGTGATCACCGGGCCCGAGAAGTGAAAGCGTGTGCTCGGAGGAACTCTCGTCGTTGTGACCGTCCTCGGATGTGCTGACTCTCGCCATACCGGCCATGATCAGGAACAGCTCATCGCCGTCATCGCCCGCGCGAACGATGGTCGAACCGGCTTGATAGGAATGGGGGTGAAAAGCGGAGAGTACGTTCTCCAACCCGTCGCTGCTCAATCCGACCAAAAGAGACCGCTTCAACGCTTCATCGCTGTCGCCAATGATTTGTTCCGGAGTTGCGTCGCTCGTATCCATCAATCTGCCTTGCACTTCCGATGAGCTGAATCTCTACGAGTGAAGAGCGGCCACCGGCAGGAAAATACGCCGGCTCGTGGTGTTCGACACTCCAAGCTTCTGAGAAGATACCGCGTCAGACACGACGCCTGCCAGTGCGACTGAGCGCTTTCCGAATTTCACCAGGAGACTCGAACACATGCCCCTTTCTTTTCAACTGGCGAGCGGAGCGTCGATTCCGGCGGTCGGCTTGGGATTGTGGAAGATTGAACGAGAGAATACCGCCGAAGTCGTTCGTTCGGCGATCGATCTCGGGTATCGACATCTGGACGCGGCCTGCGACTACGGCAATGAACTCGAAACCGGTGTGGGGCTCGGTGATGCGATTCGCGGAGGTCCTGTCACTCGGGAACAACTTTGGATCACCAGCAAACTCTGGAATACTTTTCATCGTCCAGAGCATGTTCGAGCTGCGTGTGAGCGAACGCTTCGTGATCTCGGAACGGACTATCTGGATCTCTATCACGTCCATTTTCCGATCTCGCTTGCTTACGTCTCGCCGGACCAACGCTATCCGCCGGGCTGGTTTTTTGATCCCGACGCTGAAGCCCCCGCGATGCGTGAGGATCCCGTGCCGATTCGAGAGACCTGGGAAGCGATGATCGAGCTCAAGCGTAGCGGGCTGGTGAAACACTTGGGCGTTTGCAACTTCGGCGTCTCGTTACTTCGAGACTTGCTGGCTTCCACCGACGAGCCACCGGAGGCATTGCAGATTGAACTTCACCCCTATCTGACGCAAGAAAAGCTGCTTCGGTTTTGCGACGAAAAGCAGATCCACGTTACATCGTTTTCTCCCCTCGGAGCACAATCGTATTTCGCAATCGGCATGGCCAACGAGGACGAGTCCGTGCTCGCCCGGGAAGAGACGAATCGGATCGCTGAAGAAGTCGGCCGCACGACGGCACAAGTGCTGCTCCGCTGGGGCGTTCAACGAGGAACGTCCATCGTTCCCAAAACGGCGAGGACGGAAAGGCTAAAGGAAAACCTCGCCATCGACGACTTTGAATTGAACGAATCGCAAATGGAGTTGCTTTCGGCGATGAATCAAGGACGTCGATTCAACGATCCCGGTGACTTCGGCGAACGCGCTTTCAATACCTTCTTTCCGATCTATGAGTAGCATCGCGTGAACACGGAAGCGCGTGTGGCATCCAGGAACGAACGACCGAGAGTCGCGCTCGGCATCGACCTCGGAGCAACCAACTTGAAATTGGGATTGCTTCGAGATGCTAAGATCATCGCTCACACAAAAATCCGCACGGCAGATTTTGAACAACCCGCCGATGCGTTTAGGGGTGCGAGGGAGTTTGCCAAGGCCGAAATGCGAAAAGCTGGACTCGACCCTCAGTCGCTCGAGTGCGTTGGGCTGGCGATGCCAGGTGTGATCGACGACGCCGGCGCAGTGCTGATGGAGACGGCCAACTTGCACGCATGGCATGGAATCCGATTTCACGATGAGTTGGCAAACGTCTTTCAAGTTCCCGTTGCGGTGATCAATGATGCCAATGCGGCAGCTCTCGGTGAGTCGATCTTCGGTCGCTATCAAGTCGACTCTCTTGCACTTCTCACCATCGGAACAGGAATCGGGGGCGGCTTGATTACTAATGGACGTGCCGTGGGTGGCAAACATGGGTGTGGCGGCGAAATTGGTCACATGACGATTGACTATTCCAACGACGCGCGGCTCTGCGGTTGTGGAAAGACCGGACACTTAGAAGCCTACTCCGGTGCGGCCGGTATCGTCCAAACGGCAAAGGAGCTACTTGCACAGGCACATCAAGAAAGCAGCGGCGCTTCGCTCTTGAATTCCTCAGTCGATTTCACGCCGCAGCAAATCGCGGAAGCCGCAGAGGACGGTGACGCGATTGCGAAACAGACGGTCCAGCTGACGGCCATCTATTTGGGCCGAGCGATCTCGATGGTCGCGCATGTAACGGATCCCGCCGTCGTTCTTCTGGGCGGCGCGATTCACTTTGGTGCGAATGAAACGACAACTGGGCGAGAATTCCTAGCACGAATCCGTCGAGAAGTCGCTGATCGGTCGTTGGTCCAAGTTGGCACACAAGTCACGATCGACTTCGCCACGCTCGGTAACGACGCGGGGATGCTGGGAGCCGCCGAGCATGCCAGACGTGATCGGCTGGCGCGAAACGGCTAGCGAAGCTCGCGCAAATTATGGACGACTCCCAGTGGCGGAACTCGCGCGGAGTTTTCAGTTTTGAACTTGCGCTTTCTTCACAACCCGACGCGTAAGCTCAGTCACAACCCGACGCGTAAGCTCAGTCACAACCCGACGCGTAAGTTTTGAAGTTGCGCTTTTTGGACCTTGGTTCATGTGGCGACTCGGTATTCTTGCGGTATCGAAGCTGCGAGTAAACGTTGCAACTTTTTCAGCCCTCCGGAACTTTCTGTCCTTTTTTGGATGTACTCCAGTTGCTTGC
>JBCCOI010000386.1:0-7337 GCA_039025515.1 Planctomycetota bacterium | reverse complement strand
AGTTCGGATTGATGCGACACCGTTTCGATCGTTTGGTCCATCGACTCGGCGGGCGCCGGGAGCGGTTCCAATTGCGGAGGTTCGAGTTGTGGACTCGTTTCCCGACCAGGAAGATTCATGTCGGTTTCAGAATCGCGAACGGGATTCCCCGACGGGACAGCTTCCGATTCAAGGAGTTCGTCCTCGCCGGCTGGTTCGTCGTCTTCTGCGCTCCGCGTTTGGCTGGGATCGCCGGTTGCCAAAGATGGCAATTCATAACCGGAAAGTCGCGGGACCGGATCGGGAAGCGAGGGGCAATCTGGTGGCGATGGATCATACAGCCGAGATCTCGGATCGATTTCGACCCCGGGCAGCGGCGGCAGCGTGTATGCCTCTTCACATCGTTTTTGTTCAAGAATTGCACGGACCTGCTGGTCGGCGCGCGTGCGATAAGTGCTTCTCGAACAACCGAGAACGGCGATCAAGCTGAGCAGGGAGCAGAGGAAGGTTGCCGGTCGTCTGCCCAATGGAGTCAAACGAGTTTCCCGATGAAGTTCGTGCATACGGTGAGCGATGCGTTTCGGATTCGATCCACACCGGAGTTGATCGACCGCCGATTGCAGTCGATTTGATGGATTCCAGGGTTGTTTGTGTCGGCGAACCTGGGTCGACTTTTCGGGCTACCTGTCGGAGTCCAGCCGCCCGAGCGGACCGCTGTTAGAGAGCGAGCCGAGTGGATAAGGTACGAGTCATGAATACATCACTTTTTCAACTGGACGGCGATGTCGCGTCGGTCATCGGCGGCACCGGAGAACTTGGCGGTTTAATGGCCGAAGCACTTGGCGCCCACGGAGCCAAGGTCGCTGTAATCGGACGCAACGCCGATCGGGGAAACGCCCGGGCACAGAAAATCGTTGACGCCGGCGGCGAAGCAAAGTTCTTCGCCGCAGATGGATTGAGCGCCGAATCACTTGATGAGGCTCGCGCCGCGATCGCAGACTGGGCGGGCGGTCCGACGTCTGTGTTGATCAACGCTGCCGGTGGAAATCGGCCCGATGCGACCATCCCACCGGGCGGTGACTTTTGCAAGCTACCTCTCGACGCTTGGCGAGACGTGTTTGACCTCAACTTGGTTGGTGGTGCCTTGTTGCCTTGCCAAGTCTTCGCGCCGGACATGATCGATGCCGGAGTTGGCAGCATCATCAACATCGCGTCGATGAGTGGCATCATCCCGCTCTCGCGAGTCGTCGCTTATTCCGCCGCGAAGAGCGCCGTGATTAATCTCACGATGTGGCTGTCTCGCGAATGGGCGACGACGGGTGTCCGCGTCAACGCGATCAGTCCGGGCTTCTTCCCTGCCGAACAAAACCGAAAGCTGCTGTTCAACGACGACGGAACGTACACCGAGCGCGGCGGCCAGATTATCGGCCACACTCCGATGGGGCGATTCGGCAATCCGGAGGAGCTCGGCGGCGTGACGGTTTGGTTGGCCAGTCGCAAGGCATCCTCGTTTGTCACCGGACAAAACATAGCCGTCGATGGCGGGTTCGCATCCGTCACCATTTAAACGCACTCACCTTCATCCTTCTCCCCAAAGTTCCCACCATGATTGACCTCCGTTCCGACGCAAAATACGCGCTCATCATCCCGACCAGCATGGGCGTCCGATTGACGCCGGTGAACCATCAGCCATTTCACTGCAGCGACACGTTCAAGATGCAGGGAACCAGTGCGGAGTCGAACGTGGGAAGCGTTTCATCGTTTCTCGGTTTACCGGTCAAGATCCTGACGGCGTTTGTGAAAGACAGCCCCGTCGCACGATTCCTCAAGGATGACTTGGCACGGCGTCACATGGATTTCGAGGGACCAGAGTTCGAACAAGAAACACCCTGGGGCGTCCGCCACCAAATCAACATGGCCGACTCGGGATGGGGAACGCGTGGCCCACGCGTTCAGAACGACCGAGCCGGCGAAGTGGGCCGACATTTGAATGTCCGCGACTTCGACCTCGAACGCATCTTTGGCGAGGAAGGTGCCAAGGTGGTTCATCTCAGCGGCCTGATCGCCGCGTTATCGGAGGACACGAGTCAGTTCTGTCTCGAGATCGCGCGAGCCGCCAAGAAACACGGTGCCAGGATTTCGTTTGACCTCAATCACCGAGCTTCTTTCTGGCGCGGCCGAGAAGAGGACCTCGCGGCTGCCTTCAAAGAGATCGCCAGCCTCTCCGACATCCTGATCGGTAACGAAGAAGACTTTCAGCTTTGTCTCGGCATCGAAGGACCCGACGCTGGCGGAAATGACATCTCCGAGAAGATCGACGGATTCAAGGAGATGATCGGTCGCGTCAAAAAGGAGTACGCCGGCGCGACCTTGTTTGCCACGACGCTTCGAGAGGTCGAAAGCGCAAACCTCCACCACTGGGGCGCGATCGTTTCGCACGGCGATGAGTTCGTCGTCGTGCAACCTCGCGAGATCGGCGTTTATGACCGTATCGGTGGCGGCGATGGATTCGTCGGCGGCCTGCTCTACGGCGTGCTTAATGGCTGGGAAGCAGAGAAGTGCACACAGTTTGGTTGGGCCACCGGAGCGCTCGCGGCGACGATGTGGACAGACTACGGGCAACCAGCCGATGAAGCTCAGGTTTGGAGCATTTGGAAAGGCAACGCCCGCGTCCAGCGATAAGACCAAACGTCCACGGATAAGCCCACTCCAATCGTTTCGAGTGGTGGGCGTTACTCCGGGATCACGAAACTCAAGTGCATGGCGGCGTGGCCGAGAAGCAATCGCTCAATTTGCTGCGGCGTCGCCGGCCCGAAAATCGGGTGACGGTTGGGCATTCCTTTCCGATTGAGTTCTTCGGTTGTTTCTTTGAAGAATTCAATCGCATCAGCTAGCTCAGCGGCATCATTCCAAAAGAATGCCTCCAGCTCCTCCGTCGGCAGCTTGAATCCCGGCGCCGGCTTCGTATTGAAGATCCGTTTTCGCAAGAGAGGCATTGCCAGCCGCACCATCAACGGCATTTTGGGCGACTTTCGTCGGCCAAGAATGATTTCATTTGTTCTTGCCAGATGGTCAACAATCGCCGCGAAGGGGTGCTTTCCGATCGTCTGCACGTTTCCACTCGCCAACTGTTCGATGTCCGTGACGATCTCATTCATGTCGGAGAATTGTACGTCTCGACGATTTGCTTCAAATACGGTCATTGAATTGCAACTTGCTTATTGACCACGCGATGTTTCGTGGTGTTGATAGTTGGTATCACTTATCGCCAGGAACTCGACGAAGTCGCTTCGGAGTGGATAAACTTCGCCATCAACTGTTTTCTGAATGTTTTTCGAATGGAACGGACCGACGCAAAATCTAGCTTCAGCTCACTAATGTCAGCTTATCGATACACATCACGCGGGGAATAGCGGAGTTATTCGTGCGGAACTCAAGAATACCGAGACCGGTTTTTAGCCTCCGTTCCTTAGTTTTGGGCGCCACCGTTATTGCAGCGATGTTGGCTGTCTTGGCGAAGCTGCATCGGGATGACCGTCGCGAGGCTAACGCGTGGAAGTTGATCGAAGCAAGTTCAACGAAGCTCCATGGCTGGCCGACCGGGATTGAAGTGGAAGATTTTTATCGCTCGGACGTTGATGAATCTTCGATCGCTGAGTTGGGGACGCTGGGACGATTGTTCGCGCCGGGGATCAAGTATCTGAGGATCAACCAGGGCAGGATTGATGTTCAGCCGTGTGCTCAAACGTCGCTCGAGAACATTGGCGATTACAGGCAATTGGAGTTTCTGGACATCCGCAAGGGGCAGTTCAGTAGTACCGATGCGGAACGGGTAACAGAAGTTCCACGACTAACAGAACTTCAATTCGAACGCGTGGCCATTTGCCCTGACGCGCTGTCCGAAGCTGTTGCGGATCACATTTGCGCGGTTTCGTTTACGGCCTGCTTCTTCAACACGACCGATCCTCGAACAACCGCGACCATGCACTTGCCGGCAAGAGTAAGGATTTCGCGACCCGCAACGCCGAATTTCGCATCGAAAGTCCTGTGTGGTGACACTCGATTGCAGCGCGTGGCGGTTTTGCAAATATTGAATGACGGGTCGTTCACCGGAAAGGAACTGCGTTGCCTTTCCGCTTCATCGGTTCGTTCACTGTGGATTGCGAGTTGCGACCGATTCGATACGGCCCATATCGAAAAACTGCTCGATCATTCGATGCTGCGTGAATTCTCTCTCTGGCAGACCGAGCGTTCCTGGCCGGAAGTCGCGTCGATTCGTGGATTAGACCAGCTTGAGACACTGGATCTATTCCTCGATGCGATAACCGAGGATCTCGTTTCGGATATTTCAAAAATGGGGAACCTGAATCAGCTCGGGTTGCGATTTAAGGATCCCCTGAACGATGACCAGGCCGGGCTTCTGTCGTGTCTCAACAACATCAAGGTATTGTCGCTCGGCAGGTGCGCAGGAATTAGCGTTGATTCCATGTTGACCGCGGTTGGAAAACTTCGCATCAACACCCTGATCTTCCAAGACAAAAAATCGTTTGAGAAGTTTGCGACGCCGATCAAAAATGCGTTTCCCGAGATTGGTTGCCAAAGAGCGAATCGGCCGATTGGATTGAGTAAGTGGACGATGCTCGGCACCTAGCTTGCTCCGTCGACGCGGACTGATTTCACGACTCATGGTGAAGTTCGTTTGACGGCGGTCGACGAAATTTATTGGATCTTGCGTCATTTATTGGATGCGGCGTTCCGGCCAGGGAGCAGAGAGAGCCGAATCGGCCCCGGACGGATTCCGTGGGGAAACAGCTCAGGACTGATCTCCCAGTTGAGTCTTCTGCCGCTCCCTGGGCGATTTTCGCCCCGAAATGGCTTGAAAGTCCGATCGCCTCTCGATATCCTCCCGGGCCACATTGAAGTCAACGAAAACCTGAGAATCTCAGATGGCACATAAGAAAGGTCAGGGTTCGAGCCGAAACGGTCGCGATTCGAACGCACAGCGTCGAGGCGTCAAGAAGTTCGGTGGAGAGGCGGTTTCCGCCGGTAATATCCTTATTCGCCAGTGTGGCACCAAGTGGCACGCCGGCCGAAACGTCGGCCAAGGCAAGGATTACACCCTGTTCGCTCTGGTCGACGGCAAAGTGATGTTCGACCAGAAGGGACGACGCGTGAACGTCGTCGCATAGCGATCTATCTTCAGATTCGACTTCGGTCGCCGGTTCCCCCTCCGTCGGCGATCTTCGTCGAGCCCTCGATCCGGCTGGTGACGGCGTCGACGAACGCATCCGGCGAGTGATAAACGCCGTCCAACAAAACGGGTTGATTGGGGGCATCCGCCGGAAACACGGCGTAGAACGGAATCGATGCCGCCGAATTGCCCAGTTTTCTTAACAGCTCGTCGACTTCCGGGTTCGCTTCGGTCTTGTCGGCTCGCAGCGCGACCGTCCCGCTCTGCTTCAGTGCCTCCGAGAACTCCTCCGTCTCGATCGCTGAGGCTTCGTTTGCTTTGCAGGTCAGGCACCAATCTGCCGTGAAGTCTACGAACACGGGTCTGCCTTGTTGAATGAGTTCCTCAAGCAGTTCCGGTGAGTAGTTTTGCCAGGCGATGCCGTCCGCGTCCAAGCTCGGATCCGCATTCACAATGGTCACGCTCTGCTGTGACAGCAATCTCTCTGCTGCACGCTGAAATCGAGCTTGCATGACGCCCTCGAGCCAGCCGAAGGAAACCACCGTCGTGGCAACGACCATGGTTGCCGCGATGGACCAGGCGCGAAGTTTTTGCGCGCCCGGTGCGTAGGCTGGCGTCCGAGCAGCGAACCAGACGGCCACGCCAATTCCCAGCAACAACAGCACGGTGGGAACCACCGAAGCGATCGGCATGAAGCTCATTAAATAAACCACGGTCGCCAGCATGATGAATCCCATCACTTGCTTGAACATCACCATCCAGTTGCCGGGCTTCGGCAAGAATCGAATCGTGGCCGGAAACAGTCCGACAATCAGGTAGGGGCTTGCCATGCCAAGTCCGACCGCGAAAAACACGCCAAACGTCAGATACGTCGGCTGCGTCACCGCCCAAGCCAAGGCGGCACCCAGGAACGGGCCGCTACATGGCGTGGCAAGCAACGTGCTGAGAATGCCCTTGCTGAATGCACCGGCGTAGCCTTCTTGTTTCGATTGCCCGCCGATCGAACCCAGGAATCCGGGCAGCGGGATTTCCCAAACGCCGAGAAAGCTGAGGCCGAACGCGAAGACGATCGCAGACAGAGTCACCGTGAACGCGGCACTACTGAATTGCTCGCCCCAACCCAGGCCCGCGAATACCGCTAATCCCGCAAGCGTTAGCATCACGGACATCAAGCCCGCCGTGTAAGCCAAGTTCATCAATAGAATCTTCTTACGATCCGCATTCGCTTGTTGCACAAACGAAAGCAGTTTCAGCCCGACGACCGGTAGAACACACGGCATAAAGTTCAGCAGAAACCCGGCGATGAACGCCAAGGGAAACACGGACCAAGCCGACTTCGAATCTTGCGGAGCCACCTCCAAGTTTGCCAACGAGAAGGATTCCGCACTCGGCGTCGCTTGAGCCCCCGTCGATTCGGAAGCAATCGTCGAATCAGAAGCCGCTGTGCTTGCCGGCGTTATTGTCTCCGGTATGTCGAGTGATGCCGTGAACGTGTAGGTCTTCGGAGCGAAGCAGCGTTCCGCCTCGCAAGCTTGTGCGAAGAGGGATCCCGCAAGTTCAACGCGTGAGGCGGCTGTGTCCAAGATGACGGGAGCCGTCCAAGTGACCGCTTCTTCGTACTCGTGCAAATCAACGCCCAACTGCTCGTGACGCAAACGCAGCGGTTCGCGGTCTGAGTGAAACTCGCCGATCGACTGAACACCCGGGATGTCTTCAGTCACATCGATTCGGCTGGCCAGAAATGGTTTTGGTTGGGACGCGGCATAGATGTGCAGCCCTTCCGCAATTTGGGCGGTTACTCGCAACTCAGCCGTTTGGCCGCCGGTGGATGCGAGCTCGGCCGAGACGATCACGTGTTCGTTGATCGGCGTGCTAATGCCACTCCCTTCTGGCGGCGGCCATTGTGCTTGAAGCGTTCCAAGCGGGACGGTGAATGGTGCTATGCCGAGCAAGACAGTCATGAGTAGTGTGCGAAACATTATATTTCTCCAAAGCGCTTATTGCGTTGTTATCTATTGGAATGGCGTTTCTATGAAAAAAGCCGCACGTCTCGTCTTCGTGCGGCTTTCGTTTGATTCAAATCGCGTTTGTGATTTGAATGGAGGGTGTGCTGATAAACCCGATCAGCGAACGACTCGCAGGGACGTAGGCTTCAACCAGCGGACGT
>JBCCOI010000385.1:0-7338 GCA_039025515.1 Planctomycetota bacterium | reverse complement strand
GTTGTCGTTGATAACGGGTCGACGGATGCAACGGTCGCTGCGATACGGTCGACTCACGCACGATTGATGACTCATCCGCATCGGTCTCCCTATCGAGCCCGAAACCTGGCGATCGAGCAGACCGAAAGTGAATTCGTCGCAATGACTGATGCACGATGCCTCGCCGAGCCGAATTGGTTGTTCGAGATGATCCGGAAGGCGGAAGAGACCGACGCGATGCTGGTAGGCGGACTGACCGTGTTCGAGTTGACGAAAGACTCATTGGGAAACCGGCTGTTCGTTGAAACGCACCAGCCTGATCAGATGCGAGCGGCCATCGAACAATATAGCTGCGTTGCCGGCAATAACATGTTGATTCGGCGCGAGGCGTTCGAACGGTATGGATTGTTCAAAACGATTCGATCGGGGTCAGACATCGAGTTCTCAAAGCGTCTTGCTCAGAATGGGCACGCTCCAGTGTTTGCTGAGTCCGCGATTGTCAAGCGACAGTGTGATCTCAGCAATTGGGCTTACTTGAAGCGTTGCTATCGAATTCGTTTCGGACAGCGAATGCACTCGACGAAGCCGACGGGGATATTTGCTGCGTGTAGCTTTGCACGCTGTTTGCCTTGGAGGCCTGGTTTTCGAGCCGGGGGCTCCGCGGCTAAAGAATGTGGTTCGATACGTGAATACTTCACGCAGTGGATCTACCGTTGGGCAACGCGATGGGCGGCGTTTTTCGGAGAGTGGCACGCTGCTCTCGTTGCCAAAAAAGCCGTAAATGAGCGTTGACAAGGTTGCAAAACACAAAGGAAAGCTCGTTCGATTCATCCACGCAAGTTCCAGCAGTTTTCATCCGAGGAATCATGCCGAGGAGCGGGACGAATTTTCTCGCCGACGCGCTCTCAAAACATTCGCTGATCGCGCGTTCTCCAGGTAATTTCTGGGAATATGTTCCCTTTCGATTTCATCCGATGCTCGAGTCATATGTCGACCATGTTGCCGAGTCGAAACATGCACACGAGTTTTCTTCAAACGAGTTTCTTCCCTTCTTGGGAAAGGCTTGGCTCGATTTCCTTGCGGCGGATGTGGCCACGGGCAAGATTCCGCTGTTCAAAGAGCCATCGATCGATCATCTCGAATCGATGTTTCAAATGTATCTGAACTGCAAAGCGATTTTCATACTTCGCGACGGGCGGGATATCGTCGCAAGTGCACTGAAATCGGACTTCGTGATGCCCCGTTTTCGTTGGTGGAAGCGATCACAGATACGAAGGCTGCTTCCGGACGAGGACTTTCGAATTCTGTGCAGGCAGTATCGGGATGCTTCCCGAGACCTGACAAATTTCCTGTCGAGTGAAGCCGCAGAGCGTTACCGAAATCAGTATCTCGTCGTGAAGTACGAAGCACTCGTTGACGACTCGCGAAATCAGCTCGTTGAGATAATAGAGTGGCTTGATCTTGATCCCGATCAGTTCGACTGGGAGGAGTTCGGGAAGATGCCGGTACGCGGTTCGTCATTCTTGAGAGGCGAGGATGGCGGTCACGATTTTGGTATCGGCGTCGAACGCCCCGAAGAGGGGTTTGATCCGAAGAAACGTTGGGCGGACTGGTCGAGTCGGCGATTGGAGTACTTCGACCGTGTTGCGGGACGCTTCGCCAGAGAACTTGGATACGAGTAGACGGTCCATTGGACGCTGAGACGAACAACGCAAACGAACAGGCGAATGTGAAGGTCGTGCCGGACTTGGTGAGCACGATTATTCCCGTCTTCAACAGGCCTGAGATGCTTGAATTGGCGGTTCAAAGTGTGCTTGCGCAGACCTATCGCCCAGTTGAGATCATCGTTGCGGACGATGGTTCCACTGATTCAACACCTGAGAGAGCAGAATCGCTTGTCGAGAAACATGCCGGGACGATTTCGTATTATCGGCATGAGAATGCAGGACCCGGCCCGGCACGCGAGTTAGGCAGGAAACATGCGTCGGGTGAGTTCATTCAATACCTAGACAGTGACGATCGACTGCTGCCAAACAAGTTTGATGATCAAGTCCGCGCCCTTCGCGAACATCCCGATTGTGATGTCGCCTACGGAATCACGAGACTCGTTCGCAGCGACGGGCATGTCTTGGCGGACCCCTTTAAATGGACCGATCGAACGATCGACACGCTATTTCCAGGCTTGCTTGTTGATCGCTGGTGGTGCACCCATACGCCTTTGTACCGCAGAAGCCTCACTGACCGGATCGGTTCTTGGTGCGCGATGCGCTGGAGCCAAGACTGGGAATATGATGCGCGAATAGGGGCTCTCGAGACTCGGCTGGTTCATTGCGGAAGCCATGTGAGCGAACATGTTCATCATGATGGCGAACGACAGACGTCATCAGCTGCTTGGACAACCGATCCGGTACGGCTGCGAAATCGTCTCGAGTTGATGGAAGTGCTATTCAAAGGCGCAATGGAAGCCGGCGTTGAGGAGTCCGCCGACGAACGGCAGCATTTCGCACGATGGTGTTTCTCCATCGGAAGAAACTGTGCTTCGCAGTCTCTCCGCGACGAAGCCGAACGATGTTTTGAGCTGGCCGAGCTCGCTGCCGGCCCGAATGGACCGGGTCGCAAGGGTGTGTCCGTTTATCGAAAACTGGTCCGTTCCATCGGCGGACCGCTCACGGGCCGGCTGGAACAGTTAACGAGGATCGCACGTCGCCGAACCGGCAATGCGACGATGGAGCAATCGTTTGCATCGAAGCGGCAACCGGCGGAAGAGTAGATGCGAGTACTTGTAAATGCGTTGTCGGTGACCAATCAGAGCGGCCGCCACGTTCTGATGGGGCACTTGAATCAACTCAGCGAATGGGTCGCGGGTGAACATGAGTTCGTCGTTCTTCATCACGGCCTGAATGAAGACATCGTTCAGGATTCGCCCGCATTTTCTTGGGTTCGATGTCCCGACGCAACAGCGCGGTGGCTTGGACGCTCGCTCTGGGAGTATCGCAACCTAAACTCAGTCGCTGAAAAGCAACAGTGTCGCGTCGTTTTTACTCCCGCCGGCGTCGCAGTCCCCGGGATCAAAGTTCCGCAGGTTGTCTTGTGCCAGAACCCTTGGTGCCTTGTGCCAGGGCTACATCACTCACTCTCTGACAAACTGAAGGCAGCGATTCAGCGACGAGCCTATCGTCGAACAATGAAACATGCTGACCTGATGGTTTTCAATTCTAAGTTCATGCAGAAGGCTTACGAGCAAATTACCGGCGGTCCGGCACGCGAGTCGATCATCGCCTATCAAGGCCTTACGTCCGAGACTTGGGAAAAAGCGTCGCAGCTTGGGAAATCCAATCGCGAGGACGGATTGATCGTAAGCGTATCTGCAATGGCACCACATAAAGGTGCAGACGTTCTTGTCAAAGCGCTGCGTCGCGTTGTCGACCGTGGATTTGACGCAAGGCTTATCCTGGCTGGCGGATGGCCGGATGAGCCTTACCGTCGACTCGTCGAATCGACGGTGGTGGAACAAGGATTGAGCGATCGAGTTGAGTTTTCGGGTTGGATTTCGGATGGCCAACTTCACGAACTCTATTCTCGAGCACATGTGTTTTGCTTGCTGAGTCGGTGCGAGTCATTCGGAATCCCCGCTGTTGAGGCTCAGAGCTTTGGGACTCCCGCGATTGGAACGACAGCTTGCGCGATCCCTGAGATCGGAGGCGATGGCGGTCTCTACAGTAAAGTTGACGATGTCGATGGGGCTGCGGACAACCTGCTTCGAGCGTTAACAGATTGTCCGATGTGGGATCAACTTAGCGCGGAGGCGATTAAGAATGCGAATCGTTTTCGATGGGAAGCGTGCAGTCGTCCACTGCTGAAGATGTTTGAACTCGCGTGCTAAATCAATCACGGTTTCATGGCTTTGACTATTTGCGAGTCATTGCGATGGCGGCAGTCATTTACATCCACGGTTGCGATACAAATGCTTCGGCGGAGTCGATCACTCGTTGGTTGAGTTTTCCGGTGCCATGCTTCTTGGTGATGGCCGCTTTCCTGGCGCAGTGGTCTCAGTTCGGGAAGAAGCAAGCGTACGTTGAATCACTTGGTAAACGAGTCAAGCGACTGGTTGTGCCCTATCTGGGGTGGTCGCTCGTCTACGTGGTCGTTCGATGGGCCAAATCAAAGGCCATCGGCGAGACGTTCGACGCGGATTTGATTGGAATCATTTTCTGGGGCGATGCGGCACATCAACTCTACTTCGTGCCATTGCTGGTCTACTTGTTCGCTGTTTGGTTGATCCCGTTGCAGCTGGGACGAATCAGTCTGTGGTGGGTGTCTGCAATATGCCTCGTCGGATTTGTTGCAGCGAACCTCATTGAGGCACCCCTAAACGCCTCACTGCCGGATGATCGCTACTTCATTGCAAAGAGTCTCGTTTGGTTTCCGCTTGGGATCATGATTGCGATCGCAACGCAGTGTCTTGAGTCGATCCGTTGGGGTTTGTTCGTCATCCTTGGCGGTGCCTCAATTGGAAGCACGATGGTCGTTGAATGGGAAACCTACTGGATAACAATCTCGCTCATTGTCCTCGCCCTTGCTAGGAGCATTCCCGCACCATCTTGGTTAGCCTATCTTGCGAAGATCAGTTTCGGCGTTTACCTCGGTCACGTTTTGATCATTGAATCCCTTCAGTTCGCTGTGCTGAGAGTTGGATTGCCACTTGAGTCTTTGGCGATCACACTTCTGGTGATTTTTTCATCGGCCGTATTGTCGGTTGCACTGTGTGCTTTACTTGACCGATCAAAGCATACGTCTTGGCTGGTGCAATGACTGAGTCAGATCCCTTGGTATCGATCGTAATGGGCGTTCACAACGGTGAATGCGATTTGGCGAAGACGATGGATTCGATTCTTTCGCAGACTTTCGACAACTTTGAATTCATCGTTGTAGATGATGGTTCCACCGATCGGTCCGCGGAGCTTTTGACGGCTTTTGCTCAACGAGATCGGCGGGTTGTAGTCGTTTCGCAAGAGAACCAGGGTTTGACCCGAGCATTGATTACCGGATCGGAGCATGCGAGCGGCCACATACTTGCACGCCAGGATGTTGGTGACGTATCGAATCCGGAAAGATTGGCCAGACAAGTTGAATACCTGCATGCACATCCGGAAGTGGTAGCCGTCAGCACCGGTTACCGACGGGTCGGCCCGAAAGGTGAGTATTTGGGTAGCCAAGTTCGTGAAATGACACCCGCTGAAGTCACTTCGGTATTGCTGAATGAAGGAGCCGGGATTCCGCATACGGCCGCCATGATTCGAATGGATGCTTTTCAAAAAGCCGGCGGATATCGCGCGGCTTTTCGATTCGCGCAAGATAGCGATCTTTGGTATCGCCTCTCAGAACATGGATTGCTTGCAGAGCTCAATGAGAGTCTCTTCGATTGGGGAATCGACACCGGCGGAATCAGTGCCTCCAACCGGCACCGTCAACAGAGTTTGGCAGATCTCGCCCGGCAGTGTTACGACGCTCGTCGCGCGGGGGACGGGGAAAGTGAATTGCTCAAGCGTGCGGAGGTTGTCAGTTGGGAATCAACGCCTGCTGGCGGTGATGCCGCATTCATTGATCCTTCGGCAGCGGCTGAGTTCTTCATCGGGAGCCAACTTTATGCGTTGAAGGATTCACGCTGCCGAGCCTACTTGCGCCGAGCGATTCGGCGGCATCCCGTTTGGCCGGCCGCTTGGGCCAAGCTTGCGCTTTCCTACCTCCGTTCTCCGCGTGTCCCCGCACTCGATCAAAGTGGACGGGCCCTGGAATCATGAGCGAAGGCTTGTCCATCGTGATTCCAACGCTTGGTCGCGAGCAGGTGCTTCTAGAGACGATCGAGGCTCTACTCGGGCTTTGCCGGGATACCGACGAAATCCTGCTGATTGACCAAACAGAGATGCACGAAGACGCAACGACTCAACGTCTCCTTAAATGGGAGAAGTGTGGTGACATTCGTTGGATACGTCTGGAACGTCCTTCGATCACGCGTGCGATGAATCACGGAATGCGAGTGGCTTCGAATTCACTTATTTTGTTTTTGGATGATGATATCCGGCCGCATACGGATCTCTTGACTGCGCATTCAAAGGCGCATGAAATCGATGGTGACCTTTGGGCGACCGTCGGTCAGGTGATCCAGCCTTGGCAATCGCCGCAAGACATTGAACCTCCAAGGCAACTCGACGGGCTGAGAAGAGACGAGGACTTTCCATTCCACTCGACACGAAAAAGCGAAGTTCAAAATGTGATGGCGGGCAACCTCTGCGTGAAAAAAGAGTTGGCGGAGTCGATCAAGGGCTTCGATGAAAACTTTCAGGGTTCCGCGTATCGCTTCGAAACGGAGTTCGCCCGGCGAGTCGGCAAGGCGGGGGGACGCATCCAGTTTCTCGGAGAAGGAGGTATCGATCACTTGCGAGTCAGCAGTGGAGGGACGCGAACAAACGGCAGCCACCTCACCAGTGCTTCTCCGAGACACGGGGTGGGTGACCATTACTTTGCGTTGCTCCATGCCGGGTCAGCTGCGGAGGCGCACGCCTACTGTATTCGTCGAGTGTTTCGCGAAGTCCGAACGAAGTTTCACTTAACGCATCCCTGGTGGATACCGATCAAGTTGATCGGCGAAATCCGTGCCTACTTTGAAGCAAGACGCTTGATCGCGGGGGAAGCCGGATGAAGTTCGCATTCGTGACCAGCCACCCGATTCAGTATCAAGTACCCGTTTTTCGGCACTTGGATGCCGCCGACGGAGTGGACTTTACGGCGATCTTCGCCATGCTTCCGTCGGCCATGCAGCAAGGCGCTGAGTTCGGCGTTGAGTTCAAGTGGGACATTCCACTGTTGGAGGGTTACCGTTACCACGTCCTGGAAAACGTTTCCAAGAATCCGGGGCTGATGCATTACACGGGCTGCGACACACCCGGGATATCGGAATTTCTGAAACAAGAACAGTTCGACGTCGTCGCGATTAACGGCTGGGTCGTGAAGACTTGTTTGCAAGCGGCACGCGCGTGCAAGCGACTTCGGATTCCCGCGATCGTTCGCGGTGAGGCAAACAACCTTCGTTCGCGAGCGTGGTGGAAGTCGATGGTCCATCGGCGGATTATGAAGCTGTTTTCGGCGTACTGCCCGATCGGTCAAGCGAGCGCGGCATTTTATCGGAATCTTGGCATCAGCGACGAGAAACTCTTCCTGTCTCCGTACTGCATCGAAAACGAACGAATCTCAGCCATCAGCCCAAAAGATGATGGTTCGGTCACGAGGGCGAGAGAGCGTTTCGGCGTCCGATCTGGATGCTGTTGTTTTCTCTTTTGCGGAAAGCTGATCGATAAGAAG
>JBCCOI010000384.1:0-7347 GCA_039025515.1 Planctomycetota bacterium | reverse complement strand
GATCCTCCTGTGCTCGTCTTTGACGAAGCGACGCTTGGCTTGGATGTGCTCGTCGCTCGAAACCTGCTCGGCGTCATTCGCCGTCTTCGAGATGATGGGAAGTGCCTGGTGTTCTCGACACACATCATGAGTGAAGTCGAAAGACTCTGCGATCGCATTGCCATCATGTATCGAGGCCGAATTCTTGACAGCGGAACACTTGAAGAACTCAGGGACCGCCATCGGGAAGATGACTTTGAAGAACTCTTTTTTGGATTATTGAGCTCGCACGAACGAGATCTGCAAACCGGTTCTGCTTCAATGAGTGGGGCGCTGGCATGAGCGAATCCTCAAAGCAAATCCGACGAGAAGCAGCATTAGCGGGCAAGCCGAGGCTTTCCGCAATCTGGCTCATCTACCTGCGCGAGATGAAAGATCAGCTTCGAGACCGTCGAACGCTGTTCACAATCGCGGTCTTGCCGATTCTGCTGTATCCGCTGCTAGGAATGCTGTTGCTACAGATCGCCCAGTTCACTCGGCAGAGTGAAACATCGATCTGCTTTGTGGGCTCCGAAAACCTTCCCGAAGCTCCCGTTCTTCTGATCGAGGCTGACGATGAAGTTCGACTCGCTGACACGTATTCGCAGTCGTCAGATTCACTCTCGATTTCGATTCGTTCCTGGGAAGATTTCGACGACGTTGATGACGGTCGTCGAAATGCATCACGGTGGATCCAGACGGGTGAGTTTGACGTGGTTGTTCTTGCAAGCACACCGCTGGATCAACTTGGTGGAGTACTTGCCAAGCCCACGGAAGCCGCACCGAAACTCGATTTGCTTTTCAATGTCGGTCGTGATCAATCCGTTGTTGCGAAGGGACGAACCGAGGCATTGCTAACTGCTTGGCGTGCCGATTGGATCAATTCGCGTCTTTCAAATGTTGGAATCGATCCAGGAACGCTGGTTCCGTTCCAGTGGGAGAACTCAAACGTTGCTCCCGAACGTACACGAGAGGCGGCATTTTGGAGCAAGCTTCTCCCATTCGTCATGCTGGTTTGGGCAATGACGGGGGCGTTCTATCCCGCCATCGATCTGGTTGCGGGTGAGAAGGAACGAGGAACCCTTGAAACGCTGCTCTGCAGTCCGGCGCTGCGGAACGAGATCGTCTGGGGCAAGTTGGCTACGGTAACGACATTTAGCATGTCGACCGCACTGCTTAATGCGGGCAGCATGCTGTTGACAAGCGCACTCGTGTTCCGCCACATCAACGTCGGCGGCGGAATCGGCTCCGTCGGATCTCCTCCGCTCGTCCCGATGCTCTGGCTTTTGGTCGCATTGATCCCGCTCTCTTGCCTCTTTAGCGCGCTTGCTTTGGCGGTGGCTGCCATGGCCCGGAGCAGCAAGGAAGGGCAGTATTACTTGATGCCTTTGATGATGGTGACCTTGCCGCTCGTCATGCTCCCGATGCTTCCAGGCACAAAGTTGGCGCTGGGGACGAGTCTCATCCCGGTGACCGGAATGTTTCTACTCGCGCGGGCTCTCGTCGAAGGACAATTTTCGACCGCGTTTGCGTACACACCGACGGTGCTCATCGTTACGGGTGGTTGCCTCTGGTTCGCTGCACGCTGGGCCAGGAGACAATTTGAGAATGAATCCGTTCTCTTCGGCAGCGGCGACCAGTGGGAACTGGGGATGTGGGTGAGACACCTTTGGCGTGATCGACAAACCGCTGCGACGCCCTCACAGGCGTATGGATGCGGCGCGTTGATACTTGTCAGCCTATTCTTCGCGAGGCTGACGGTGACCGAGATCCCGGACACATTCGCAGGCATTGCAAAGCTGGTGATGATGCCACAGATCTTGATCATCTTTCCCGCGCTCGCAATGGCGACGATGTTCACCACTTCGGTTCGCAAGAGCCTTCGACTCCGAATGCCGCACTGGACGACGTTTCCTATCGGTCTCTTATTCGCCGTCACGCTTCATCCGACCTATGTCTTGGTTTCCAAGGTCATCAACAGTCTTTACCCGATTAGCGAAGAAGCGGCTTTGGCGATGAAGCCGTTTGCCGATCAGATTGCTGCGGCGCCCTGGAGCAGTACTCTCTTGCTGATGGCAGTCCTGCCCGCTATCTGCGAAGAACTTGCCTTTCGTGGTTTCATTTTCGGAGGCTTGATTCGAGACCGAGGCCGCGTTCGCGCTGTCCTCGTCACCGCGTTGATGTTTGGTATTTCGCACGGCGTGCTTCAGCAGTCCATTGCGGCTTCATTGATGGGCATTGTGCTTGGTTGGATCACTTTACGCACCGGAAGCATCCTCCCCTGCATTCTCATTCACCTCACGAACAACGCACTCTCAGTTTCGCTGCATCGGATCGCAACAAGTCGCTGGGAAGGAGCTGAGATATTCATCACGGAAACTGCGACGGGTACATCCTACCAGCCGATGTGGACGGTCGTCGGAATGGCCGTTGCCGTGACGTGCCTACTGTATTTCGGAACGATCGATTCTCCGATCGACGAGAGTGAGTCGCCCATCGCGTCACATCATGAAGACTACGCAGATCCGACAAAGTCACTCGTATCGGCCTAGTAGACTTGCTTGGTTACACGGTTCATTCCTGATGCCACGAATCTTTGATTGTTGCGGGTAACCGACACGGGCCGTCGGGCGTTCTCACGTAGCAGCGAAAGCTTGAAATAAAAAACGTGACCTCGATTCGTCGATCAGTTATCCTTGGAAAGAGGCGTACACATGATCGAGACAACTCCTGACTCGCTGATGAGGTCGAATTGATGGAACCAAATTCAGATGATCATTCCAAGGAATGGAACAAGCCCCCGAATCGCGATCAAGGTCGAGATGGATCGGAGGCTGGCGACGCGGACAGGACTTCAACAATCGAACGGTTCTTTCGCGGCATCAACGAGTTCATCTTTCACACCAAACTGGGTGTTGCCGACGTCCAGATCGTGGATTACGTCAGCGATTTGATGCTTCGCTTCGTTCGCGTTGATTCGCTTTACTCGCTTCGTCAAAACGATGGGATGAGGGCGGGGCACATTCTGGAAATGGTGGGCGAAGCCGAACGTCGTATCGGTCTTGCAAAACGCGAAGTCTATCGCCACGTCGGTGACTTCACGCTTTTCTGGTCGGGGATGTACCCGGAAAGCTTGGGAGGCGATGCCAAGAAGTCAAAGTCTGCCAGCCATCTCATCAACTACCACCATCAAGGAAAACGGGCGTACGCGAAGGCAGCCGAGATCGAGGGAGGCGAAGATCGACCGTCATGCGATTTAATTCAGCGGATGAGCGAACACTTTGAGATGTGTGCCTACGGGCTTCGAGAAGTACGCAGGCACTGGGAAGAAGACGATGCCGACGGCGGACTCCTGATTCAATAGATCGGTTTCAATCAATCGATGTGCAGCAACGGAGTTAGCTCCGGTTGAGAATCTCCTGGTAGAGGGTCCCCAGTTCGCAATTCTCAGCGATGGCGTTCTCGGCGATCAAAAGTGCCTGTTGCTCGTCATCTGCAACGCCGATCGTTCGAAGGATTTCGCGAGCTTGCTGGTAGGTTGGCAACCAGACCAGCTTCTCTCTGAGAGCATCTTTTCCGCCAGCAAGCCGTTCGAAGTGATCAAGATTGAGGATGAAATAGACGCCCGGCTGAAACGGAGAAGCACGCTCGACGATGTGATCAAGATCAAGCACGTAGTGGCCGGGGCGAGGCTCCCAGGGCATGCCGCATGATTTGATCCGTTTGGCGAGTTCGATGAGGCTTTCCGAAAAATTCACAGACGTTAACAGTCTAGGCACTGGGGACCGGAAGAAACTGGCTTGCTTCTGGCGAGGCCTTTAGATCGAAGAAGGCCGGATGACATGTGAGCAACAGCGGGAACATTGGTGAGTTTGAATCCCTCAACTCGCTAAGGAGGTTTGCGTTGGAGACTCCCATCCTCAGATTGAAGATCGCTTGGTTGAGATCGAAACCGAAGGGACCGTAGGGAACTGTCGACAATCTTTCTTTTCGGGATTCGAAATAGGCTTCTCGGGTATCGACGGCATTGACGTCAATGAATCTGCAAGCTTCCTCGTACTGGAGCTTTTCTTCATGAAAGTCAATCAGAAGTCCGGTAACCAATGCCTTCCCGGGATCGCTGTTGTCTAGCTGGCCCCAGAGTGCTTCCGCCTCTCGTCCCACTTTCGTGTCCCAACCGTAGAACCATTCCACACGCATCAGGTCCGTCCTCACCAACATCGACATGGGATTAATTGTCGATGCCCTTTGAAGACTCTTGATTGCTTCATCCCCACGGTCCAAGGCGGCGAGGTAAAGCCCTTTTTGATGTAGAAACTGCCAGTCGTATCGCTTGCGGGTGTCTTCGTTTTCAAAGAACAACTTTACAAATTCAAAATCGAGTGCAACCTGCCACTCGTACATCGCCTGCGCGAGCTGCACATCGAGGTCGGATTCGTCGATTTTAATTGCAGCTTGAATTGCCTCGAGTGCTCGGGCAACATTTTCCTGCGTGCCTTGCTTCGAATCGCTCCGTGACGCAAGATTGAGCGACACAAGGGCGATTGATGCCAGAGGTTCCACCAAGCCATCGTCTTCATCGTGTGCTTTATTAAAGCACCTCATCGCGAGCAGAAGGCCTTCGGTGCTGTCGCCATCTGAATAGGCTTTGCCCTTGACCAAGCATTCGTATGCATCAGGATTTGGAGGCTCATCGAGTTGTGAGGACGTGATCACGTAGCGGCCGATTTTCGCAGCCACATCGGCTGCCACTTCCGCCTTGGAAACAACACTCGCACGACTCTTCTCGATGACAAACCGGCCATCAACCATCACGTTTCCGGTATCTGGCGCAACCAATTGCCAGTCAAGCAGCCATTGACCGCTTCCGATATCGATGGAACCGACCAACAGGGCGTCCACGCCAAGTCGCTCGCCCACGCGTCTCCATTCTTCGGGCGTTCTCCCCGTTTGGCTGCGATAGGGAAGTACTGCTAATCCCTCGACCTTTGAGAGCTCGTTCACGATTGCTGATGAAAGAATTTCTTCCTTCGAGATCATGCGGTTGCCCAAAGGCTGTCCGCTTTGTTCGCGATTATTGCCTGAACGAGTTTCGGTGTTTTCGAACGTCAGCACGGCAATGCTCTCAATCTTGCTCAGATCAACCGGGACCGTCGTCTGCGAGAATCCACCAAAAAGCGAGCCAATGGCGCCTCCCGCAAAAGCCGTCATCGCGTGTCGACGGGAGACCGACAACACGTCTGACGCCGGTGTGGTTGGAGCGAACGCTGCATCCTTGTGTTGCGCTGCCGTCTTATCGTCCGATTGCATCGTCGGGTGCAAGTCGGCCTTGCGAAACTGGGCGTATAGATCGCTCGCCGTTGGACGGCCCTTCGGATCTTGTGCGACACACTTCTGAATCAGCTCGCAGAGCATTGCAGAAGTCTCGCACGCAGCAGGCTCAAACTCGATGGAACCTCTTAGCGTGGCGGCCAATCGATCGACGGGCGTTTCACCTTGAATCGCGCGTCTCCCGTAGAGTGCTTCATATAGCACGCAACCCAATCCAAATATGTCGGCGGCGCTTGTTGCCGCCTCACCTCTCGCCTGCTCCGGCGACATGTATCCCGGAGTTCCCAAGATCATCCCCGCGCGAGTCGCGCTGTCGTCTCCGTCGGCGGCGACGGGTGCGTCGCTCAGCCTTGAGAGCCCGAAATCGACCAACTTGGCTCTCGGTATCACCAACCCACTATCATCTTTATGGAGTTCATCATGAACGAGTATGATGTTCTGCGGCTTGAGATCGCGATGAATCACGCCGGCGGCATGCGACGTCGCAAGTGCTCCAGCGACTTGCATCCCAAGGTGCCGCGTTTGTTCAATCGTGAGCTTTCCTTCCGTTAGTCGCTCGGCCAGCGTCGATCCGTCAATAAACTCCATGACCGCGTAGGGCTGTTCTTCCGTAATTCCGACGTCGAATAACTCGACAATGTTCGGATGCGAAAGCGAAGCCACCGCGCGAGCTTCGCGCTCGAAACGCTCCACCAATTCCTTTCTCTTTGACGGAAACTGGCTGAGCTCGGCCAACCAGAGAGTCTTGATCGCAACCGGACGTCCGAGTCGTGGGTCGGTGGCTCGATAGACGACTCCCATTCCCCCTCGAGCAATCACCTCCGAGATCTCGTAGGGCCCGACCGTGCCGCGCAGCTCAGATGGGCGGTCTACCTTTCGTGGCTTTGACTTGGACCGCGCCCTTTCATTGGCTGCAGATGGTGAATCAGAAACTTGCGAAGAATCAGAACCGCTCGGTGTCGCCCAGAGCGTGTCCGTCACTCCGTTGCTGCCTTCAGAATCGGAAACTTCGTCAGATTGCAGTGGTTTGCCGGAGAGCTCCAATTCGATTGCTTGAAGCTCTTGCCGAATGAGTTCTCTGTGCTTCGGATCGACCGATCCGCCTTTGCGGTCTCGATACATGTCCAACGCCGATTCGATCGTGACGGGAGCTGCAACGCGTAGAGCACGCTCAAACTCGAGGCAAACCTCATCGATTAACGCGAGGTCTTCGGCGGACAGATCGTCAAGGTTCATTCGGGTATCCGCGGGTTTCGGCTGTGACGAGGGCTAATTGTCTTCCTTGTCGGTCTCTTCTGGATTGGCATCCTCGGTCCAAGTCCGCCGAATCAGTTGCAACCGACGCTCGGTCGCGCGTTTGCTGAGCCCAAGCCGATCCGCGATTTCGTCCACCAAAAATCCATCCATTCTCATCACGGCGATCTGCCGGAGTTGCTCGTCCGGCAATTGTTCTAACAGTAGGTTACAAGCTTCCTCCAACTCGACGGAGAGGTCCGCCCCGGCGTGCTCGCCTGCGATCCCACTGATTCCGGGCGACTTTCGTAAATCATCCGCGTCTACGAAAACCGATTCGCCACGGACGGCGCCTCCGCCACGTTTCTGCCGAGTGTGAAAGCGAAGATGGGCGTTCACTTTTCTACCAGTCAGCGTGATCAGCAGCCCCCACAAATTGTCGGGACCACTCAGATCTGGAAATTGGTCCCGCCCCAACCCCGCGATGAAACTGTTGAAAGCAGAGAGCGCGATGTCTTCCTCATCACCCGTCCTGCGAAGGTTCAGCGGCAAGCGTTTAGCAGCCAGTCGGACGAGACGCTGGAAGTACTGGTTCCAAAGTTCGGTCGTCGCCTGCTCGTCGCCGGTTCGGACGCGATCCAGTGTTTCCGCGAACCGCCTTGCCTGTTCGTCGTATGTTGCGTCGTATTCCATCATTACATCATGACGCACCCACGATTCAGGGCCAAGACGACCGGACCAAATTAGGGGACAAACAAGTTCGGG
>JBCCOI010000383.1:0-7348 GCA_039025515.1 Planctomycetota bacterium | reverse complement strand
TCGGGATGGCTCCTCCATGCCCAACCAAACGCATATTCGTTGCCCCGCGATCTCGGACACTTGCGAATTGTCAATCGAGTTTGACCGTCTTCGGTTCGCGGGGCCTGATCGAGACGAAGAACTGCGATTCGCATTCATCCAAAAACAAGATCACGTAACATCGGTTGTGGCCGATGTGGCAATTCTGAGAAGCGAAGAGAACGAGATTTTGATTGCGGGACGTTCGCTCGGCGAGGACACGACGATTACGAAGCCGATTGTTCTCAGCGATTCGCCCCAACTGAACGGTGCAATCACCGTTCGACTCTCGGCTGATCTGAACGCATGCAACTACAAGATCGGGATACGCGGGCCGACGGACACCGTCTTCAAAACGGTTGGTACCGGCAACATGGAAGCGGATCAAACGATCAACGGCATTCGAATGGAAACGCTCAACGACCTTAGCGATCCCGGAGAGTTCGTTGGTATCGAATCAATTGAACTCTCGACGTCACCGTAGTTACTCCGTCGCCAAATCGGCGAACGCTTCGGCGGCCTTGTTCGCACATTGCTGCAAAAAATCATCGGGCAAATCTTTGGACAAACCGAGGTCGCCTCGGATGCTCTTGAGAAAGTTGAGCGCCATGTTCAGCTTCGTGTCGTGGGCGGCAATACCAACGACTCCGCCGCCGGGGTGGGTTCGAAAGTCACCTTCGTTTTGAAAGCGCGTGATGCCAACTTTGGCGGCAAAGTTGTGCGGCCGCAACAACATGACCAAGTCGTTCATGAAGGCATTCTCTTGGCGACCGCCACCGCCGTTGGTTCTTCGGATTCCGAGAGGCCAAGCGGGCGCGGGCGATGCGAGCGAGTAGACGCGGATGTTTCGCAAGACACGTGCACCCAGCATGTCTTCCAAGACGAACAACGCGTTGGCCGTGATCAAGTTGCCTTGGCTATGTGCCACGATCATCTGCTTGCGGTTTCGATTGGTCACGAGCGATTGAAACAACTTGGCCGTCGCCGTGTTCCAAACCACCGAGTTGTCCATCGTCCGCTCGAAGAGTCCCGGAATCTGACTCTCTGGAATCTCGGGGCGATTCAAATTCTGTCGAGAACTGAGCCTTGCGGTCGCGTTTTGCAGATAGTCCAGGACGCATTGGCCCAAATCGACGAGTGCACCATTGGTCTTGTTGTAGATGCCCACGATCGGCCGCTCGGTCAACAACGACAGCAGACCCGCGATCAGGGCGTGGTCGATTCCGGGGACTCGGATCCCGTTGACGTAGTGAATAACGGGTTCAAAAACGGTGGACTCCGAAAGGTTGTAGACGTTGACATCTCCATCTCGTTTCGGGACGCTTGGCTGGATCATTGTTTTCTGGTGACCGGCGGGTGTGGGAACGGAGTGACTCGTTTCCCGTTGTCGTCGCGTCCACGCCATGGTTGTCAGAAAAAGTCAATTTCACCCATTTTGAGCTCGCGGCACTCGGCGGCAGACATGAATCACTCTCGATTGGTTTTGATCGGCGGCGGGCAAATGGGAAGGGCGCTGGTCGGCGGGATGATTTCCGTTGGCATGTTTTCTCAGGAGAACGTGACCGTCGTTGATCCAAACCCGGAGTGCCTCGCTTGGTGGCGAGAGAACTTTCCGGACACGAAGCCGGCAAGCGAACCGAACCAGCAAATTTGCGAGGCGGCAGACGTTTTGTTACTTGCGGTGAAGCCACACTTGACGCGCGGGGTTACCGCACAGGCGGCGAGCCTTACACAGTCTCCTCGGCTAATCGTGTCCGTCGCAGCCGGTATTCTGCTAGGTGAGTTGGCAGCAGCGGCCGGGCACGATCGCGTGGTTCGCGTGATGCCGAACACGCCCAGTTTGGTCGGGGCCGGCGCGAGCGGCTATTGTGTCGGCGAAACGGTTAGCGAAGAAGACTGCCAATGGGTCGAGTCGGCTCTTTCGGGAGTCGGAATCGCGGTGAAGGTAACGGAGCGGCAATTGGACGCGGTGACCGGGCTGAGCGGTTCCGGTCCGGCGTACCTTTGCGTCGTCATTGAAGCCCTCGCCGACGGTGGCGTTCTGGCCGGGCTCCCGCGGCAAATGGCGATGAAACTCGCCAGCCAAACCGTTCTTGGGACGGCAAAACTGGTTCAGCAGACCGGTAGACACCCGGGGGAGTTAAAGGATGCCGTTGCCAGCCCCGGAGGGACGACCATTCCGGCGCTTCATGAGCTGGAAAAAGGCCGCCTGCGAGCAACCTTGATCAACGCAGTTCAGGTGGCTGCCGAAAGAAGCAGAGAAATGTCTTCTGAATAATCAAGATTGAATCGGGGGAAGCGAAAGGCTAAATGTAGCCCGAGATATTTTGCACGAACTTATTCAGGAGACTTAGGCATGGGGTTTTCGCTGAACCGTACACATCCGACCGCGATACTTGCATCGATCTTCTTGGTAATCGCGACTTCTTCGGTCCGTGCCGACGACGAAGATGCCCGAGAACCGTACACCGATTCCGAGCGGTTCGATCTTGAAGTTCGTGAGGACATTTTCGCCGGATTAAACGGCGACGAGGAAGCGCTGAAGCGCGGTGTCCAAAAATGCGACCAGGCTCTCGCCAAGAACCCCGATCATGCCGAAGCCTTGGTTTGGCGCGGAGCCGCGAAAGTCTTTCAGTCCGGGCAAGCATTTGGCGGCGGGGATCGCACCAAAGGAATGAAGCTGTGGATGGAAGGTTTGCACGAAATGAACCAAGCTAAGAAACTCGAACCGGACAATCTGGGCGTCATGATTCCCAGGGCCGCCGTCATGATCAACGCCGGTCGCAACGCACCTGATTTCATGGGGCGTCCCGTCCTCGAAAGCGTTCGCGAAGATTTTGAAGCGACCTATGAAAGCCAAAAAGAGACATTCAACGAATTGGGCGAACACCCGCAGGGTGAGCTGCGAATGGGTCTGGCCGATGTTTACCGATTACTCGGCGAAACCGAGAAGTCGAAAGCCCAACTCGATGCCATCGTCAAAGAAATGCCTGGTACCGAATATGCCCAGCGGGCCGCGGAGTGGCTGAAAGCAAAGCCAACTCAGAAGCTTGCACATAACTGTATCGGCTGCCACGGCGATTGAGTCTCGCAGCGAGCCGGAATCAAGCGACTACAGAGGGTAGAACCAAGGAATCATGATCATCGCCACTGCGAAAACGATCAGTGACAATGGCAGCCCGAACCGCAAGTAGTCGCTGACGCGATAACCACCCACCGTGTAGACCATCAAGTTTGTTTGGTAGCCGAAGGGTGTCAGGAAACTGGCGGAGGCCGCGATCATCACCGCAATCACAAATGGCATGGGCTCAACGCCCAGCGAAGCCGCCGCACCCGTGGCGACCGTCAGCATGATGAGCGCCGCCGCATTGTTCGTGATCAACTCGGTGCAAAGCATGGTGACGAGGTAAACGAGCGCGAGCGTCAAGAAAGGGTCGCGTCCCGCAAAACCGATCATGCCCTCTGCGATCGCGTCCGCTGCGCCGGATTGATCGAGCGATCGACCGATTCCGATCGTCGCACCAATGACGATCAAGATGCGAAGATCAACCGCCCGTCTCGCTTCGTTTGTCGTGCAACAACGAAACAAGATCATCGCGAGCGCCGCGGCCATCGCTGCCGATAGAATCGAAAGCAACCCCATGGACGCAATCGCAACCATGCCCGTCATGACCGCGATCGAGTACCAAGCGCGATCATGCCGCCGGACGGAATCGCCTCCGACTTGACTGACCAAATAGAAGTCTCTTAGTTCACGAGACCGATGCAAGAACGACGGCGAGGCCTCCAGCAAAAGCACATCGCCGGTCTCCAATCTCACGTCGCCAATCTTTCCTTCGAGACGACGGTCGCCGCGTGCCACCGCCACAACCGCAGCGTTGTAGTTGCTGCGGAAGCGTCCTTCACGAACCGTCTTTCCCAGCAGCGAGCAACGTGGACTGACGACGGCTTCGATCAGCGTCCGTCGCCACTCGGGAATCTCAAGCTTCCGGCCCTGATCATCCGGCGTGAGCAAGCCGCGTATTTTTCGCAGATCGACAACGGAATCGAGTGCACCAACGAGGATCAACGCGTCATCACCTTGTAACCGCTCGGTGGGCTTGGCGGGCAAGACCAATTCGCCGCGTTGAATTTCTGCAACATACAATCCGCGCAAGTTTCGAAGCCCCGCTTGCTGGATCGACTTGCCGACCAGTGGCCCGTCCGGATCGATCTGCATTTCGACGGTATATTGCTTCGGATCGTCCGTCACGCTGACCGCCGGGCGGCGCTGGGGGATTAGGTGATTCGACGCGAAGAGCAAATAGATGAGCCCCAGCACTGCCGCCGGCAGCCCGACGACCGCCGGCGCGAAGAACGCGAGTTCGCTGCCTTGCACCGCGGCGTACTCCTGGCTCACAATCAAATTGGTGCTGGTTCCCATCACCGTGCACATTCCACCCAGAATCGTGGCATAGGACAGCGGTAGCAGTAAGCGGCTGGCACTCGCGCCGATCCGCCGCGCCATGTCGTCCACCACCGGAATCAGCGCCGCAACGACCGGCGTGTTATTCAAGAAGCCACTGATGGCGGCGACGGGAATGAAAAGACGAAGCTGTGCGTCTCGCAACGACTTCGCGCGATCAAGCAGCCACCCGGTCGCCAACTTTGTCCCGCCCGTCATTTCCAGTCCCGTGACGACCGCGAAGAGAAAGCCCAGAGCCAACACGCCGCTGTTGCCGAAACCCGCGACGGCGATTTCTGGATCGGGCAGCTTTTGTGAGCCCGAGAACTCCTGCACGACGACCAGCAGCGTAAGAAACGCAACCGCCAGCACATCGGGCGCGGCGAGACGCATCGCCAACGTGGCTAACAGCCCGACGGCGACAGCAATTGATAACCACGCTTCCCAATCAATCATGGAGATTCGTCGTTCGCGAAACGAGTGAACTCAGACGCCAAACCATAATCCCTTGGCCCGGCGAAGATGAGACGGCGTGCGAGCTTTTCATCCGCCTCCCGCGCGGCCACGATGATTGTGTCGACTGTGTCCGTTCCGACGGAGTCCCCCAGCGCGTTCTCACCCGCAAATCGGGTCGCTACAATCCGCGGCATTGTCCGATCGACCGAATCTGCAAGCCGTAGCGTCACGAAAGCATGCCCTCCCATGACAACACGTCCGCCCTCGACGAGCTGCGTGCTCGCTACGAGGAGCTCGCAGAACTCTCAGGCTCCCTCGCCCACGAGATCAAGAACCCGCTGTCGGTGATTCATATGAACATCGAGCTGCTGGGAGAGGATCTGGCGGAATGGGACGCTCCGGAGAGCCGTCGATCGCTCGAACGCGTGCGGATCGTTCGCGAACAATGTGAGCGTATGCAGGGTTTGCTGCGTGACTTCTTAAGGTACGCCCGGTTGAGAGACATGGACTTGGTTTCAGGTTCGCTCAATGAACAGATCGACACCGTGCTGCGGGCGTACGAAGCAGAAGCCGCAAAACGGGAAATCGAAATCAAACGGTTTCTCGATAGCGATCTCCCTTCGATCGCCCTGCATAGCGATTCATTGCAGGCCGCGTTGATGAACCTGGTCAAGAACGCTTTGGAAGCCACCGAGAACGGTGGGCAGTTGCTCGCTCGAACCTACAGCACGTCTTCGAGTGCAGCGCTCGATTTGATCGATAGCGGACGCGGGATCGACAGCAACACTATCCTGCACATGTTTGAACCCTTCTACACGACCAAGGAAGGTGGAAGTGGATTGGGGTTACCGACGGCGGGCAAGATCATCGAAGCCCATGGCGGGCGAATCAGCGTTCAAAGTGAAGTCGGAGTTGGGTCGAAGTTCACGCTCGAATTTCCGATCCTCAAGCGGATCGGTTGAGACAATCGCCCGTTTGATAGCGAGCGATTCGGAGTAGTGAAGCAGCGCAGAAAGCATGCGCAGCTTCTGTTGTGTCATTGGTGCGTGAACAGAAGCTTGCGTACGTTACGCGACGGAACCCGAACGGTGTCGAAAGCCTGCGCGGCTTCCGCTACGGTTTCAGGTTAGGCAACCAGACGCAGCGATTCGGCTTCCTGCTTTGCCGCACAGATTCCTTCGATGAACTCTTCGAAGATGCGGACGTCCAGCGCGGAAGCGGCCGACGATTCGGGATGGAATTGTGTTCCAACGGCAAACCAATCCATCATTTCACTTTCGATCGCTTCGATCACTCCATCAGGGCAGCGGGCCGTGACACGGAACCCCGGCGCGACTTCGTCCACCGCCATGTGGTGTTTGCTCGTCACCCTGATCTCACCGTCACCGAAGACTCTGCCGACCAACGAGTCGCTCTCGACCTCAAGCGTGTGACGGTGGCTGGGATCTTGGGGATCCGCGTGGGGAACCGCTTCCGGAAGATCTTCCTTCAGGTGAAGGAACAGGTTCCCGCCTTGATTCACATTCAACAGCTGCATGCCGGCACCGATGGCCAACAGCGGCATACGTCGTTCCGCGATCTCAGTCATCAGCATTCGATCGCTCGTCTCCCGCGACGGATCCATCAACCGAACACTTGAATGCAGCATAAACCCGTCGCGTCGCGGGTCCAAATCCTGACCACCAATCATCATGAATCCATCCACGTGATCCAACACACGAGAAATCGAATCTGGATTATCCATGGGCGTCACCACCAGCGGGATGCCTCCTGCCGCTGCGATGGACTTGAAGTATCCCTCAGCCAAGAACGCGAAACCCGGCTTGTTGCGCTCGGCAGCTCGGAAATCGCAGTTGATACCAATCATGGGCTTGCTAACGATCGCTTCGCTTGACATCCGACGTTTCCTCTTAAAAGTCGTAAAATGCAAGTTGAGGTTTTGGCGAACTGAACGATTCAGCGCCAAGTGATGATGCACGGTCTCCGACCCAAGCTTCAACGACTCAGGTCGCGAAACACTACAAACCTCGTCGCCACGTCTTGCGGCAAGGAAAGCAGACGCCGGAAGAGAAACTTGGCTGCGAACCGAATGTCACACGAGAAAGTTTCCGTGTGGCCTTCTTGAGCGAGTTCACTCCCGGAGACGTCCGGGAGGGTCAAGGTGGGCATCAGATAAGCAAATGAAGATTTTCCGTCTTGGAAATTCATCGCATTCGTCCTTGAAAAATTAGATCGCTCATGCCGTTTCGCAGCCGGCCGAAACGAAACGTCAAATGTCACGCTTCCCGAGCGAGGCGAAACGTACCCGCTTTGTCTTCGCTTTTCAAAAACTTTCTACATCTAGTAAAAAAACCCGTGCGCAAGCACCATATACAGTGCTAGCAAAGCGAAAAAATGACAGCATAACAACGTTTTTTGACGCCTTCACTC
>JBCCOI010000382.1:0-7352 GCA_039025515.1 Planctomycetota bacterium | reverse complement strand
TCCCAGAGCACGCTGGAATTGGTCGTGGAGCTACTTGCCAAAACGGGAATCAATCCCAAAACGGGCTCGGAATACACCGTCTCGGAAGCCTTGAAGTTGCTGACCGAGTCGAACACCCGGAAGAATGGCAAATTCAACTTGCCTCCCGCGGTCGCCGCGCAATTGCACATGGGGCTGGGAAATGCGTACCGCCGCAGCGGCGTCAATCGGCTCGCCGCCACCCACTTCCAACAGGCGGTCGACATTACCCAAAAACGACCCGGCGAGCAGAGTCTGGTACACGCCAAGGCACTGCGCTATCTGGGCGCGTCGCAGGGATCACCGGAATCGATTCGCGCAGCAATCGAGATCGAAGAGAAGCGACAATCCGAAAGTGATGTGACTACCAGCCTAACGCTACTCGGTCAAATGCTTGGTCGTTCCGAGGAAACCCAAAGCGAAGCGGTCACGTTGTTGGAAAAAGCGTGTTCCCAATTCGAGCTTCGGCCAAACGTGGAACTTAGCGAGATCCCGCACTTTATACTCGCCGAGCTACTGCATAAGCTCGATCGGCGGGTCGACGCCAAACGCTACGAAGCTCAGGCTGTTGAACACGCCATCGATTGCTTCGGTGACGACCACGACGCCTGGCAACGTTGGGGAAGATCGCTTCGCGACCGCAAGCGGTTGCGGAATTCGAATCGAGCATTGCTGGTCGCCGATTCGCTCTGGCCAGAATCAGCGAGCAACGAACCGGCGTTCTATCTCGGGCTCAATTACCGAGAACTTGGCAACTATCGTCAAGCCGAAGACTATTTCGAAAAGAGCCTGCGTTTGGCGACCGCCCGCGAAGATGACTATCGTGTTCGCAGCGCACGCTATCATCTTGCCACAACGCTTTCCGAACAATCCAAAAGCGAACAGGCTATCCCGCTGCTTAAGACCGTTTTGAATGATGCTCAGGGCCGCAACCATCGATCGTTGGCCTGCCTAATTACTTTGGCGGTCGATTCGCCCGAGCTGCGTGTTTGGCTGGATTCTTATCGTCGCCAGCTCGAATCCGAGGTAGATAAGGATCCGATGGCGGCCAGCTTGCTCGCGCGATTGGAAGTAACTGACGGGAACACGGATCGAGCGAAAGAGTTATTGGGTGAAAACAGATTACTAGGCGCCGACGTTCAGTGGCGACACTTGTTCTCGACGGGTCACTTTGACGAGTCGAGAGACTTCGCATCGAATTGGTTGGAATTGATCCCCTCAGGCAACCCAAACCAGAGAGCGTGGAAAACGGTTTTGGTCGCTCGGTCGCATTATCACATCGGCGATTTGAAGGCGGGCGAGGACTTGCTTCGTCGGGCAATCAAGAAAGCCGAACGCATGGATCCAATCGACCCCTTCACGCTCTACTGGGTAAAGTACGAGTTAGCGCTGATTTTGCACGCCCAGGGACGCACCGACGAAGCCCGTCCGCTTTGTCGTGACGTTTTCAAGGCGACTGAGGAATCCGCAAAGAACAAAGTGACTATATGGAACGATGACTACTATGATCGGATCACCCAGTGGCACGCCCTTTGTCTTTCGGGAATCGAGTACGACGCGGACCAATGGGTGCAAAACCTACAGCGTCACCTGCGGCTCGACGACTCCGAAAACGCGCGGGGCGCCTGTCACTCGCTACTGGCGGACCACTTTGAGCAGCAACGAGATACCCAGCGAGCGATCTATCATTACGAGCGAGAATCACTCACTCGGCCTCTCGGCTTTAGGATCTTGCCGTTTCAATATTGCCGGGATCGGTTGGTAAACCTGTATCTGGAGACCGGTCAGATCGATCGTGGGCGAAATCACTTCGCGAAGGTACTCGATCGGGTAGACAAGGGCCTATCAACGAAACACCCGCACCGGGCCTTTACCCGAATGCGATTGGCAAAACTGTATCTTGAGCAACCTGCCAAACCCGCCAAGGCTAAAGAGTTGTTGATCGAGTCCAAAACGATTTTCGAACGGAATTCGATGACACCTGATCAGGTCATGCAACAAATCGATGAACTACTCGCACGAACCGGCGAGTAAACGGGCCACGTTGACGGTCCCAAGCAACTGGCAATCTAACGACGCAATGTGTGGCCCGCGATGACGGACGTTTCTCGAATCCTGAAAGAAATTCAGCACGGAGAGCAAGCCAGCTCGGACGAGCTGCTACCGCTGGTTTATCAGGAATTGAGGCGGCTGGCCGAGGCAAGGTTGCGACAGGAACGTGATGGGCATTCCATCCAGGCAACCGAACTGGTCCACGAAGCTTACTTGCGACTGGTCAAAGACTCAGCCGGTGATTGGCATTCCAAAGGTCATTTTTTCTCCGCCGCCGCTGAAGCTATGCGGCGTATCTTGATCGAACACGCGCGGCGCCGAAAGACGCTCAAGCACGGAGGCGAGATGAGCCGCATCTCATGGAGCGCCAATTCGCTGAGCGGACGTGATTTCGCGGTCGACGACTCACCGGATCACCTTCTCGTCATCAACGAGGCACTTTGTCGACTTGAATGTGAAGATGTTCTAGCGGCAAACATGATCAAGCTGCGGGTTTTTGCCGGCTGGGATATCGACCAAATCGCCGATGGTCTGCAGGTTGCTAAAGCAACCGTCTACCGTCACTTATCCTATGCTCGAGCGTACTTGATCGCCGAAAGTCAGCGGTAATGCGTTTGGAGTTCGCGTTGGGGACAGTTCCGGTACGGGTCGAGAGCTGTTTCTGCACGAGCCACGATTGCAGGACCGAATCGAGTCACTACTGCTGGCACCCGAATGAAGAACGCCCGGCAGAACGTCTTAGAGGTGTTTGTCGAGATGCGATTGAATGACTTGGTGCACGGATGAGAGTCTTGATCGCAAGCTACTTAGGATTTTAAAGGCAGTTTCATCCGGCGTAGGTTCCGTCGCTTGACGTAGTTCGTCGGCTAGGCGGCTGACAACTGTCGCTCCGACGCTTCGCGAAGCGCCGCCGAGTGTGTGGGCCGTTCGGCGGATGGTTTCAACGTCCTTGGTTTCAATCGCATTATCGATCGTGGAAAGCAACGCTTCGCTCTCTTGGAGATACATCGACAACAGATCATTCATCAGTGAATCGTTGTCGCTGACCAGCTCTCGCAAAGCATCGAGTGAATACGGCTGATCGGCTACTTCGTCTTGCAAACTGTCAGACGGCTCGGCCGAGCGATTCGCGCTTATACCCGCGAGCGTCTCGCGAAGCGCGTCCATGCGAATCGGCTTGGCGAGATAACCGTCCATGCCCGCTTCCAAGCATTTTTCTCTGTCGCCCTTCATCGCGTGAGCCGTCATGGCGATGATCGAGACGTGTGAATCATCGCCTTCGTTGCGGCGGATCTCGCGAGTCGCTTCCAAGCCGTCCATCACAGGCATCTGAACATCCATCAGAACCAGATCAAACTTGTCGCTACCCACTTTCTGGACAGCCTTCTCGCCGTTGTCGACCACCACAACAATGCAGCCAAACTTTTCGAGAACACCAACGGCCAACTTCTGATTGATCGCGTTGTCTTCTGCGAGAAGAATGCGAAGTCCTCGGATCGTTTCCGAATCCATGTCTTCTTCGGCCGACCCGGAATCCTCGACCGAGTTAACGCCCAACGTGCGAACGATCGCGTCGAAGAGTTCGGATTGCTTGATCGGTTTTAAAAGGTGTTCACTAACGGAGAGTCGTTGCAGGCTTTGAATGTCGTCTCGCCGACCGCTGGTCAAGACGATGATCGGAATGGACTTCGTCGATTCATTGCTGCGGAGCCGCTCGATGAATTGATATCCGCTCATCTCGGGCATGTGCACGTCCGTAATCACCATCTTGAACGGGTCATCGGATCGTTGAGACTCTTCCAGGATCGCAATCGCTTCTTTGGCCGACTCCGCTTGGATCGGAACCATGCCCCAGTTCGTCAGCATCTCATGAAGAATCGTGCGGTTCGTCGCATTATCATCGACGAGAAGGACTCTTGTGCCGCCGACGATGACGATGCCTCGGTTGGTATCTTGTTCGACGCTCTCGTCGGCCGCTGCCATCTGAAGGTCGAAGCGAAAGCTGCTCCCCTTTTCTGGTTCGCTGTCAACTGTGAGCGAGCCGCCCATCAAGTGGACGAGGCGGGATGAGATGGCGAGTCCCAAACCGGTTCCTCCAAACCGACGTGTGACCGATGAGTCAACCTGTTCGAATTCTCTAAAGATCGCGTCGACACGTTCGGGCGGAATTCCGATTCCCGTATCTTTGACCAAGAAGTCGAGTCGCAACTCCGTGTCAAACGGATGTTGGACATCAACCTGAACAAAGACCTCACCCACTTCGGTGAACTTGATCGCGTTGCCGACTAAGTTGATCAGCACTTGTCGGAGCCGCCCAACGTCCCCGACGATAAACCTTGGAACGGAGGGCGCGACGCGAAAAGCCAACTCCAATGCTTTTGCATGTGCTTTCAGTCCAAGAGTCTTCATCGTATCGCCGATGCACTCTCGCAGGTCAAACGGCTGGGCATCCAGCTCAAGTTTGCCGGCTTCAATTTTCGAGAAGTCAAGAATGTCGTTGATGACGGACAAAAGGCTCTCGCCCGATTCCTGCACCATGGATAGAAACCCACGTTGCGTGGTGTCCAGCTTCGTATCGAGCACCAAGTCCGTCATACCGATAATCGCGTTCATCGGCGTGCGGATTTCATGGCTCATGTTGGCCAGGAAATCACTCTTTGCTTGATTCGCGCGGTCCGCGGCTTCTTTCGCGGCAACGATATCTTTCTCGAACTTCTTGCGTTCCGTGATGTCTCGCCCAATTCCCACCAGGCCGATCACTTCGGAGTCGCCGTTTCGAAGTGGGACTTTGGTGGTTAGCAGCCAATGCGTCGTCCCCGCCTCCGTTGTACGTGACTCCTCACGGTCCAACAGCGGCTGGCCGGTGCGAATGACTTGTTGATCATCTGCTACCGAGTGACATGCAATTTCTGGAGGTGAGAAGTCATAGTCCGTTTTGTCGATCATCTGATCTTGGCTATCGAGACCCAGCAGCTCCAGCACGGCGTTGTTGGCAAGAACAAAACGTCCGGCCGAATCCTTGACGTAGATGAGATCGGGAACGTTGTTGATGATCGTCTTCAGGAGATCTCGTTCGTGCGCGAGTTCCGTTTCGGCCTTAATTCGCTTTGAGACATCGCGTGAGATCCCGTAGGTGCCGACGATCTGTCCATCCTGATCTCTAAGTGGTCCCTTCGTCGTGCTGCACCACGTGTCTTCTTGATCGGGATACTGTTCGTGCTCAATCTTTGATTGAATCATCTCACCAGTTTCGATGATTCGACGTTCGTCGGACAGCGACGCTTTGGCGTGCGAGGCATCAAAAAAGTCAGCGTCCGATTTTCCGATCGCTTCACGCGGGTCTGCGAGACCGAGCTTGTTCGCGCAACTTCGACTGAGCCGGATGAAACGACTGTCGATGTCTTTGAAGTAAACGCTATCGGGTACGGTTTCTAACAGGATTGAGAGCAAGAATCGCTCGAACTCCACTTGATGTTCGGTGTCTTTTTGATCGGTGATGTCCCAAAACATTACCTGGACCCCGATCGCTTCTCCTTGGGCATTCAAACAAGGCGCCTTCCAAACTTCAACGTGCTTTACCGCACCCGCCGGACTCTGGTGCCTTTCGACGCTGTGTCGTGGAACTCCGGTCTGCATCACCGATTGATCATCGGCGAAGTACTTCTTTGCCAGATCTGCCGGATACAGATCAAAGTCGGTTTTTCCCGCCACCTCTTCCGGCATCAATCCCATCTCGCGACACGCGAGCTGGTTGGCGGTCTCAAACCTCCCACTTGAGTCCTTACGGATCAAGCAGAGGGGCAGGTTTTCCATCAGGCAGCTGTACGCGGCGCCCGACTCCTCCAATTGGCGTCTCAGCTGAGCCACTTCGACTTTCAGATCAACTTCTTCGTTGGCCATTGATTGCCCGGGGTCGCATGCAAATCGAGCGTACGCTCATACCAGAATCGATAGTCTCGCCCAGATGACACCGCATCACACACTTTTTGGCACATTGACTGACGGGTGCAATCAACCAATCCTAACCGATGGGCGGGACCCAAACTTGAACGCTGTTCGTGGAAGCTTGAACAAGATCCGAGCCGATGTTCGAGCTCGCTCGCTTCACGAGATACCGTCAAAGAGATCCGCTCGACCTGCTTCCGCGCCGCCACATCGGGTAAGCTTGCATAACGAAAGTCCCGACCAAAATTCGTTTAAGTTCGCTGGGGCTTGCCGACCAATGCCTGCTGCCGCTAACCGACATGCCTAACGAAGACGCACAAGCCTTATTTGACCGACTGGGAGGCCCCAGTGAAGTCGCGACCATCGTTCAAGAGATGTACCGCCGCGTATTGGGCGATCCCGAACTGGGACATTTCTTCGAGGGCGTATCGATCGAGCGTTTGAGCAAGATGCAGTACCACTTTCTTGCTTCCGCATTCGACGGACCTGCGGAGTACGCCGGAGCGGACTTGACGGCAATCCACACGGGACGCGGGATCACCGGAAAGCACTTTTCACGGTTCTGCGGTCACTTCGCGGACGTGCTCGAGGAGAGAGAAGTTCCGCAGCGGGATGTCGACGACGCCTTGGGCCGGCTCGCCTTGTACAAGGACAAGATCACCGGCGACGCGAACGTTGACGGCTAACGAGCCTACTTGTCGTCGGTCGTTTCCGAATCATCGGAGCCGGCGGCGGCTGCAACGGATCCTTCTTCGGAATCAGGCTCGGACTCGAATGCGGGCTTGGTTGCCTTTTTCTTCACTCGATCGTTTTGGCCGACAAACTCGAGAATTGCCCGCTTGCCCGCATCACCAAGTCGTGGTGTTGCAAGCTGAACCACGCGAGTGTAACCGCCGGGTCGGTCGACGAAGCGTGGAGCGACTGTTTCAAGGAGGATCGCGGCCGCCTCTTTGCTTCCGGTCAACTGAACAATACGTCTGTGAGCAGCCACGACGGGTGCGCGAGCCGTCGCCCACTTCTGCCAATTCTCACTCTTTCGCCATGCCTTGTACTCGTCACTGCCGCGGTCAGCATCGCAAGCGAACTCTTGTGCCGCCTTTTCGTGCGGAAGTGCTTTCTTTGCAATGGTGATGCACTTTTCAACGAGCGAACGAACTTCCTTCGCCTTATGAAGTGTCGTTGTAATGCGTCCCGGGACTTTGGGCGCGTTCTCATCGAACTCGGCATCACGCTCGGTCAAGAACAATGCACTCGCCAAGTTTCGCAACATTGCTTTGCGGTGGCTGGGACTGCGTCCAAGCGTACGTCCACGTCGTCGGTGTCTCATGACGTCGGAT
>JBCCOI010000381.1:0-7376 GCA_039025515.1 Planctomycetota bacterium | reverse complement strand
CTTGTCTTTCTCGTCTTCATCGCGGTTTTCGGATTTTTCGCGCTTCGCTATGGCAAGCTCTGGATTCAGGCATACATGTCTGTTGCAGATGTGAGCATGCCCAGCCTGATTCGGATGCACTTCACGAAGGTGAACCCCAATGTGATCGTGCAGGCAAAGGTCATGTCAGCTCAGGCCGGCTTGGACATCGGTCGCAAATCGGGAATCAGTACGCGGCGGCTGGAAGCCCACTACTTGGCCGGCGGCAACGTGATGAACGTGATCCACGCGATTATCGCAGCCGCTCGAGCGGAAATCCCCTTGGACTTCGACCAAGCATCCGCAATCGATTTGGCGGGCCGAGACGTTCTCGATGCGGTCCAAACCAGTGTTTACCCCAAGGTCATCGACTGCCCGGAGCCTGCTCGCAGTGGGAAAACGACACTTAGCGCGATCACCAAAAATGGGATCGAACTGAGAGTGCGAGCCAGAGTGACGGTTCGAACGAATTTGGAACAGCTGATCGGTGGTGCCACCGAAGACACCGTTATCGCACGCGTCGGCGAGGCAATCATCAGCTCTATCGGATCAGCGGACACGCACTTCAAGGTCCTTGAAAACCCCGACATGATCACGCGGGTCGTTCTCGAGCGAGGACTTGACGCACAAACTGCATTTGAGATTGTTTCGATCGACATCGCGGACATCGATGTCGGTGAGAACATCGGTGCCCGACTCCAAAGCGATCAGGCCGAAGCCGACACTCGTGTGGCACAGGCACAAGCCGAGCGTCGCCGCGCCGAGGCCGTTGCCGAAGAACAGCAAATGCGTGCTAAAGTTGCTAGCAACAAGTCTCACCTCGTTCTCGCCGAGGCGGAAGTGCCGAAGGCAATGGCGGAAGCATTCAAAGCCGGCCGAATCAGTGCCCCCAACGGTGCCGGCGTTTGACGACGAAGTCTTACCGGGTCAAGTTCGCGTCGAACCCATCATCCATTGAACTGGCGGGGATCGTCGATCGCCCAGAGCAGTGGCCTCCTCAAGCTACCGACGCGAAGGGACCGACCCGCGGACCCGTACTCGTTTATTCGCACTGCTTCACTTGCAACAAGGATCTGAAGGCGACCGTGCGAATTTCGCGTGCGTTGGCGCGGCAAGGCGTCGCCGTGCTCCGGTATGACATGCGTGGTCTCGGCGGAAGTGGGGGGCGATTCCAAGATTCCAATTTCTCCACCAATCTCGATGACCTTTCGGCGGCCGTCGCCTTCGCACGTCGTGAACTCGGTGCTGTCACCGGTCTGGTGGGTCACAGCTTTGGTGGGATCGCTTCGTTGGTTGCCGCTGCGACGAGACCACGAGAGGAGTTTGAGGATCTAAAAAAGCTCGGCTTCGTCGCGACGTTGGCGGCCCCCAGCGATACGCAACACCTGGCGAAACTATTACTGCGGATGAACCCGGCCATTGAGTCGAATGGCGAAGGTGAGGTTTCGATTGGCGGGGTACGGTGGACCGTCACGCGGCAGATGATCGAGGACTTTCGAAGCCATCAATTCGCCGATCAGCTCAGAAATTTGGCTTGCCCCGTCTTACTGATGCACTCGCCAGATGACGAAACCGTTCATTTTGATCACGCCGTTCGCCTTTTTCAGCTCATTCAACAGCCGGCCGACATCGCAGCCGAACGTCGAAATGCGGCCAACACGGCCAGCCTGATTTCGCTCCCTGGTGCAGATCACCTGTTATCGCAAGAGCCAAGTGACCTACAATTTGTTGCAAACTTGATTGCAAGTTGGAGCCATCGGTACCTGGTCAGCAAAGGGGAATGACCGAATGGAAGTCAAACGACAGACCTGCCAGACCTGCAACTCGATCGACCTCCGCAACATCTTGGTCAGAGACGGCCATGATCAGGTCGTCTTTGTCCGCTGTGCACAATGCAAGGCGTTAGTCGCCCGGTATGTCCTCAAGGATTACTACCACCACGGAAAAGGGATCGAGTCCTATCTGCGGGCACACAAGCTGACGACGGGGGACGATAGCGGACGGGCTTGGCTGGAGGCCTTCGAAGCAAGTCAGCGGACGGCCGAAGTCGGTTACCAGGAGGCGCTCGATGCTCTTCAGTCACAGAACAAAGAAGTCTAGCCCAAACGACGAACCGCCAATTCTAAGGCTTGCTTGAGCAGTGCCGCGTCAGTAGCAACGCCGGCAGATCAGCCTTTTCGGTTCTTGAACTTGTTTTTGGTATCCCGGTGACTCAGGCCCGCTCGCTCGATCAGCGACTTGCTCATCATTTCATCCATGTAGTCGTCGTCGGCTGGCGGAGGCCCATAGGCTCCCAGCGTTTGCGGATCGTATTCGACTAAATACTCGTGGCGTGCGATAGACAGTTTGGTTTTTGGATCCAGACGCTTTCGAATGACGGGCCGCCCGTCCACCTTCACGCCATTGCGGCTATTCAAATCCCTGATGAACCAGTAACCATGCTCAAGCGTCATCCGAGCGTGTTGACCCGAAACGTTGTTGAATTTGAGCTGGATATCGCACTCCCCCCTTCGACCGACCAGCAGCCTATCCTTGATGAGCGGAATCGGGTCGCCTCCCCCCGTCGGGGTTAGTTGCCCGAGCGGACCTGCGAAATCCAAGCTTTCGTCGTCTTCGTAATAATTCACTGTCTTTCTCGAAGGCTTCGGAGGGGAGGTGGGAAGCGTTGCCCGCGCCGATAAAATCCAGTCTGTTCCGCAAGATGGATTCGCGTCGACCATGAGTTTAGTTCGCGCTCAATCAGCGTCCGGTCACCGATTTCACATTCCAATCATCGATGATTACAACTATCGGGCCCTTGAGGTCATTTGGCAACGCAGCGGCATGACCATTCCACCTACTGATGCCCGATTGAAGTGGATTGACGAGGGATTGGTGTTCAACGCGTTCGGAGCGGCTCTCCGTCGTCGATTTGGAGGCCGAGTCCAGCGCGTCAGCTTGGATGCCGGCTTTACGTGTCCCAATGTTGACGGTGCCGTTGCCACAGGCGGCTGCAACTTTTGCGACAACCGGTCTTTCAGCCCGTCGCGGCGCGTACGCCTGCAGCGAGTCAGCGAACAACTGAAGCGTGGCATCGAGGGCGTTCGCCGCCGCTACAAACGGGTCGACGGTTTTCTGGCCTACTTTCAACCCGCAACAAACACCTACGCTCCGGTCGAACAATTGGAGGAGGTCTTTCGACTCGCTCTCTCGCAAGATGAAGATGTTGTGGGCCTCGCCATCGGTACGCGACCCGACTGTTTACCGGACTGCGTCCTTGACCTCGCCGAAGAACTTGCGGCCGATCGCTATGTTTCTTTGGAGTTGGGCATGCAGACGATTCATCAGCCGGGATTGGACTGGATGAATCGAGCTCACAGCCACGAACATCTCGTCAATGCAATTGATCGGGCACGCGGGCGCGGATTCGAGTGCTGCGTCCACGTCATCCTCGGAATTCCCGGCGAAACGCACGAGATGATGATGCAAACGGCGGACGAAGTCGCTCGACTCGGCTTCGATGCAGTCAAGCTTCACAATCTCTACGCCGTCGAGGGGACACCGCTGGGTGAGGAAGTCGCTTCGGGCGCAACCAAAATGATGGATTTCGACGAGTATATCCAAACGGTCGTCGATTTCCTTGAGCGTCTCCCCGCGACAACGATCGTCGAACGGATTAGCGGCGACGCGCCGCCCAAGTACTTGATCGCACCGCAATGGTGCCTCGAAAAGTCTGTGCTCAAACGTGAGATCGAACTCGAGTTCGCGCGGCGGGGAAGCAAGCAGGGTGATGCATACCGAGCACCCGCGATGCTTCCCGATGATCGCCCGAGACCGGCCGACAACACACCCGAATCAATCCTGCGGCGGATCGATACTCGTGGACGATTGCCAGTACTAAGAATGGAGAGCGCGAGATGAAATGCATGTTCCGTCGGAGTCTCCTCGGAGCGGTCATGACGCTTCTGGTGGCGACAAAGGGTTCACACGCCCAAACACGAGAGCTCGAAACGGCGACCCCAGTTGTTTGCCAGTATGGCAAAGCGCCCGCAGCTGAGCCTGAACCAATCGCGACAAAACAATCCGGGGAATTCCGTCCCGGCGCTCTTGGACTGCAACCGCCGCTGCTCACAAAACACGAACAACTTAACGAGCACATAGGGCAACTCATCGCGGTTCGCGGGATCGTTTCCAACTCGAAAATTGCCACAATAATTGGCGTTGATGTTAAACCCGGTGATCTTCGCGGCGAAGATTGCTATGCCGTTGGCATCCTCACGAAATGGACAACAACACAAGAACAGCTCGACGAGCTTTTTGAAAAACACGGCCCCGTTGCAACTCGTGGGCCCGGAACCACCTACAAACTATGCTTTGACCTTAGCGGTAAGGCTGCGGAAGCGCGCCGATGGCCGAGTGGATCCGACATCAAGGCCAGATAGCAGTTCTTCGTCGGACAACATAGGTGGGTATGAAAGAACACGCTGCTCGAGTTAAACCATTGATTAATTACCCAAACGGTTACCCATCAGGAGCAGCGAGTTCTGCACACCTTCCGGTGATCTCTACTGCCGCAGATACACGCCCCCAAAGCTTGCCAAGCTCGAGAAGATTCTCGAGTCCGACGAGTTCAACGACATGGCGCCGGCGTCGAATAAGTAGCTCATCCGTTAGAGCGGTTTCAACGCCACTGCATCATCCGTGTAGACGAGTGTGAAGCGACGGCCGTCGGGGGCAACAAGTGCATCGCTCGTTGTCTCGAACCTGCCAACGACACGATCGGCGGAAAGGATCACCCTCGGCAAGCCTGACTGAGGCATTGATCCCAACGAGAGCAGATCCAATTCACCGCCGAGAAAAGCTGTCCCTGTCACTTCGATAGAAGTTTCCAAATTCTCGTCGATGCCGACAGACAGGACGCCACTTTCGAACTGCCGAAAGTCACGACTCACCTTGAGCGGTTTGTCCTTCGGAGTTTTTAGAATCATGCGACCGTAGTTCCACACATCGGCATCCAAGGTTCCGTTGCCGAGCAATTGGCCACCGCGTTCAATGTTGATGGCTCGCATGGATCGGATCGTTGCGTCTTGTGTCACTAAGGTGCCCCCTTTGCCAACGCGGACCTCATTGCGGCCCTCAACAGTGACACCGTCCGGTACCACTAGCAATTGCCGATTTGTGTCGTTTCCACTTATCTCGATTGCTAGACATCGCAGGTCTTTGTCAACGGACGCCACGTTCGATTCGTCGGTCGCGATCAATGAGGCCACCCAGGACGGTCGAGGAGCCCCATCATCGCTCAAATACAAAACTCCATCATTCGAATAACGGTAATCCGACCAATTCGATTCATCAGAAGTCACGCTTTTATCTGGACCGACCCATCTGTGATACGTGTTCGCGAAACCTCTCGGCTCATTCACACGTTCATCAACCAGCAAACGCTGGAGCTGACGGGCGAGTTTTTCATGCTTCGCAACCACATTTTGAGTTTCGCCGGGATCGGAAGCGAGGTCGTACAACTCAGCGCCGTTACTGCGACTCGAAAGGACAAATTTCCAATTGCCCCGAATAATGGAACTCTGCCGACCGGCCTCGTGAATGACGAATTCTCTCTTCCGCTGAACTCCAACTCCTGTCAACAAAGGTGCAATCGAGACGCCGTCTATGCCCAACGGGATCTCGGCACCCGCTAACTCACAAAACGTCGGGAGCAGGTCTGTCACATCGACGATCCTGTCGCACGAGGACCCCGGCTTCAGTTCTGACCGCGCGTGGATCTTCGCCGGCCAACGCATCAACATCGGAACGCGGATGCCACCTTCGTAAATACTGCCTTTGGTCCCACGCAGTCCTCCGTTAGTTTCAAACTCTTTCAGGCTATTTCCGCGGGGACCACCATTGTCGGACTTGAAGACCACCAGCGTGTGATCGGCGACTGAGTCGGAGGTGTCACCGTCTTGGTTCGGATCTTCAAGGGCGTCCAATAGGTTGCCAAAGTGAGCGTCAATCCGCGTTACCATCGCCGCCCACTGCTGAGCCTGAGGCGACAGCTCTTTGAATTGCGGTTCCGCGGCATAAGCTTGATCCCAAAGCGGTAGTGCGGTGATCTCATCAAACGGGGCGTGCGGAATCTGCACCGCAAGGATGCCATGAAAAGGCTGCCGAGTTTTGTTGTAACGCTCCGCCTGTTCACGAACGAATCGCAACGCGGCAAAGGCGTAGGCATCATCACAATATCCCGTTGGCGGATAGTCAGGATGATTTTGCAGCGCCGGGACACTCGGCCATGACGAATCGTCTCGGAAGGCCTCCATTGAATTCGGAATCAGTTCCAAGCCGCCTTTCGCACTTGGTTTTGCCGGAGCACTCCAAAGTGTCGGTTGAAAGAACGTGTGTGCCCTGACGTGATGAAGCTCCGCGAGCACGTGCTTGTAGCCGTGTGACGTCGGAAGTGTTTGCACGTTCACGATTGCGGGCGTCACCTTATCCTTTGAGCCGCCATAGCCCCATTTGCCCCAGTACCCCGTGGCGTATCCGACTCCGCCCAGCGAAGTGCCGATCGAAGGATCCTCGCGACGGATTGCCTTTTTTGCGTTATCAGGATCGTTCCGATCGGCGTACGTATGTCCCTGATGAAAACCGGTCTGCAGTGAAGACCGAGCCGGCGAGCAAACCGTGCACCCGTAGCCCCGCGAGAAATTGACGCCTTCGGCCGCAAGACGATCAAGATTAGGCGTCTTGACTGGCAACAGACCACGCTCAGCCCGTTTCACTTGTCCGTTGGGGCCGATCGATCCCCAACCCATGTCGTCGACGTAGAACACCAGAATATTCGGACGCGGGGCGTCCACGGCACGTCCTTGCGCAGCAACAATGTTGCAAAGAACCACCCCTATCAATCCGGCGATAAACGATTTCATCACACTGATGCTCCCAGTTGCATTTCGCAGATCGGCGCGTGCTTGGGAATTTTCGCTTGACTGCGAATCATCGAAGCAACCAATGCCGTCCAACCCGTCTGATGACTCGCTCCCAAGCCCATGCCGTTGTCCGCGTGGAAGTACTCGTAGAATAGGACGAGATCCTTCCAGTGCGGGTCGTCAGCATAACGTGAGTCATTCCCGTGTGCCGGGCGCATGTTGTTGTCTCCACATTCGAAAAGCGAAATGCATCGGCTCTCGATCTCCCTGGCGACGTCGCGCAGGTTCATCATTCGCCCGCTTCCCGTAGGACATTCCACTTGGAACTCGTCGCCATAAAAGTCGTGATATCGCTTGAGCGCCTGTATGATGAGGAAGTTCATTGGAAACCAGATCGGTCCCCGCCAATTGCTGTTCCCGCCGAACATGGCACTGTCGCTTTCGCCGGGAACGTAT
>JBCCOI010000380.1:0-7395 GCA_039025515.1 Planctomycetota bacterium | reverse complement strand
GTTTCGCTCGTTTGATCTTTTCGAACTTGTAGATGTCCGTGCTCTTTCCGTAGTTTGCTCCGCCGATCCGGTCGGCAAACAGACTCTGAAAATAGGGATCGTCGGAAACGGCTTCTGGAGCGGTAGTTGACATCGGAGGATCGTTCAAAAAGTAATCGGCTTACAAGATCGTGACAGAAACGGATGACGTTGCCACTGCCGGAACAGATTGACGCCCCCTGCGAAATCGGTCGAGGGGGCGGTCGTAAGTTGAATCGGTGCGATTGGGATGTACCGCCCTCATTCGAGCGGTTTTCCATTCAAGCCGCCTGGAGTTAGGGAGTCTCGAACTTCGGCTCTTTCCCTTCGTATGCCTTGTAGAAATCGAAGATGGCGGTTTCGAGCGCTTTTGCCGTTGCGGGGTCTGCGGACTGTTTGCACTTCATCGCCGCAACCATGACTTTATGGGCTGCCGTGATTTGCTTGATGTAGTCCTTGTTGTCGGCCTTGATTCGTTGCGCCATGAAGTAGGCGGCAATGGTGTCTTGGATCTTCTGGGCGTGTTCTTCCTTCGCCGTGACCCAACGAGAGACCTGATTGATGTCTTGCGCGTTGTGTGCGCTTTCTGCGAAGGCGTTGATCTGAGCTTGAGCCTTCGCGATCGTGTTTTCGTCTTCAAGCATCTGCTGGAATCGCAATTGATCACCATAGATTCCACAGGGAACTTGGCAGTGCCCCAACGCGATCGAGGCAGTCATCATCATGGCCAAAGCAGCGGTCAGCATTCGTTTCATCGGGATCACTCGTTGTTACTGTTTGCTTGGAAGTGTGTTCTGTTCACTCGGAAATCATGAACGCAAAGGGGCGGCTTATTGCCACCTGGCCCGACCGATCGCTCCGCCGGACCCGAGATTATAGACGGCGGAAACCCGCTCAGGCTATGCTGTCGACATGGCAGAAATTCATCCTTCGCGCTCCGAGGCCGACCCTGCATCCGATGAGCGATTTGAGCACGGGCTCTTCCGCGTGATCGCTGCCTCACCCGAGGTAAGCGTCGCCAATCCGCTGAAGAATGGCGAGCGGATCGTGGAAGCGATTGCGGAAATCGGCGGGCGAAAAGACCGAGTCGATTTGATCGTTTTTCCGGAGCTCTCGATCACCGGCTACACCTGCGGCGACCTGTTTTCCAACCAGGCGTTGCTACGTTCCGCGAATGACGCGCTTCTCCAGGTCGCTCGTGCCACCGAACAGACGTCAGCGGTGGTGGTGCTCGGGCTTCCGATGCGAGTCAACGACTCACTGATGAACGTTGCGGCCGTCGTCGCCGACGGAACGGTCGCCGGCATTGTGCCCAAAACCTACCTACCCACCTATCGCGAATTCTACGAAGCACGCCATTTCCGTGCATCCGGACCGGCAGATCTCGAGTTCGTGGAGTTTGGCGGTGAGGAGGTCCCCTTCGGTACCGACCTGTTGTTCGCCATCGGCGAAGCAGTGATTGCCGTGGAAATCTGCGAAGACGTTTGGACGCCAATTCCTCCCAGTTGCTACGCGGCCGTCGCGGGCGCAAACGTGCTGGTCAATTTATCGGCCAGCAACGAAACGATCGGCAAGGCGGAATGGAGGCGTGAGTTGGTGCGGTCCCAGTCCGGACGCTGCATCGCGGGTTACGTTTACGCGTCCGCCGGCTGTGGCGAATCAAGCTCGGACCTGGTGTTTGGTGGTCACTGCATCGTTGCTGAGAACGGTGTCTTGATCGGTCAGTCTCGAAGGATCGGTGATGGTGCTCAGCCCGACTATTTTTGTGAGAGTCGGGTGGAATGCGATCTCGACTTACAACGACTCGCCCATGACCGGCTGACCGTCGGTTCATTTGATGATGTCGGCGACCAAGTGGAGAACGAGTATCGCCGGATCGATCTGTTCGAAGGCGAGCCGAATCGGTTCGCTCCAGCGGTACCGGAACGCTACGTCGATGCCCATCCGTTCGTTCCTTCCGAACAAGGCGCGCTTGATGATCGCTGTGCGGAAGTGTTGGCCATACAGTCAGCGGGCCTCGTGAAGCGTTTGGGTTGTTTGTCAAAAACGTCCAAGCTCGCGATTGGGATTTCCGGCGGCTTGGACAGCACACTCGCGCTGCTGGTGGCGATCCGCGCGGTCGATGCGGCGGGATGGTCTCGTGCGTCGATTCACGGCATCACGATGCCAGGATTTGGAACGACACGACACACTCGGATCAGCGCGGATGCCTTGATCGAGGCCACGGGCATTACGGGTGAAACGATCGACATTCGTGACCAGTGCCTTGCGATGTTTCGTTCGCTCGGCCACAAACCGCTGGGGATTGAACTTCGCGAGGACACGACGTCGGAGTCTCTGCAATCCGAACTCAACCGTCTTCCCGATGACGCGGCTGATCTCACTTTTGAAAATGTGCAGGCTCGCTTGCGCACAACGCTGCTGATGAATCGTGGGTTTGTGTTGGGGACGGGTGACATGAGCGAACAGGCGTTGGGTTGGGCGACGTACAACGCCGATCACATGTCCATGTACAACGTCAACACTTCGATTCCAAAGACGTTGGTGCGATATCTTGTTCGCTATGCCGCCGATCACTATTTCGACGGTTCGCTTCGCGATGTACTTCACCGAGTCGCCGACACACCGATTTCGCCGGAGCTGCTACCGCCCGCTGCGGATGGATCGATTCGGCAAAACACAGAGTCTGCGATCGGATCTTACGAGCTACACGATTTCTTTCTGTACCACTTTGTTCGCAATGGGTTTTCACGCGACAAGATTCTTTATCTCGCGAAGGCGGCGAAGTTCAACGACAGTTACGACGACGCGACGCTGAAAAAGACGCTGGACGTATTCGTCGGGCGGTTCTTCCGCAATCAGTTCAAAAGAAACTGTGTTCCCGATGGGCCGAAAGTCGGATCGGTCAGTCTGTCACCCCGCGGTGATTGGCGGATGCCGAGCGACGCCGACGGAGAGATTTTCTAGCTTGGCTTTCCGTCGACCGATTTCGGGATTGATTGCTCTGTTGAAGCAAACTCCGCTCCGAACGCAGAGATTTTTCGTTTCCTAAAGCGGTCTTCGTTCGTATCATTCTGCGCCGAAATCATCGATACGTATGACGCAGCAAAGCTTGAACCGGAGTGAACCATGAACAATCGTTTGAAAGTCGTTGTCGCCGGTGCCCTTATTTGGGGCCTCTCGATGGCTGTGCCCTCACAGACGCAAGCACGGGGCAACGGCAGTTGGGGCTGGGCAAAGCCGCTTAACAAGAAACTGACTGCATTCTACACGAGTAATCGTCGGGCGAATTTCGTTCATCCGACACAGCGTGTGCAATCAAACCGGGTGATCTCCACCAGAAGTTCGTGGCAGAGTACCTACACGCCCAGAAGGACAGTCTTCTTCCGCGGGTTCCGCTGAGAGCTCTTCACGAGTGTCTTTCGGTCGTCACAGAGAAAGTCAACGCGTGAGTAACCTGACGCGTAAGCGAGAAAAAATCGATATTGATTCGTGCCTCGCTGACGCGTCGGGTTAGGAAAAACAAATGCTGGACGCAAAAGCGCACTTTCAAAAAGCTTAAGCGAGGAGTCGATCATGTATTCTCCGCTCACCGCTTGAAATGCGATTCATTACTTCGGAAGCTTGCCGTCCAAGCCCATTTGGTAGTATTTGTGGGTGATTTTATCCTGGTTTTCAAGTAACCAGTCGATCGACGGTTCGTTGTTCATCGCCTTGTGGATGGCCCGTGTCATCGCCTCGCGGTGAATCTCGAAAAGGGCCTTGTGATCCAGGTTTTCATCGGTCGCCACGCCCGGATTCAACCACACACTGCAAATGATCCCCAACTCGTTCACGCGATCCTTGGGAAGATCTCCGGAGCGGACGGCATCGAGCACTCCGTTTGCGATCGCAGCTTGGACCGTGCCCATCAAGATGTTCGTATAGCGACTATCGTTGACGGTGACCTTGCTGACGCAAAGCGTCACCGGACGAACTTGAATGTCGGTGTTCAGGATGGCGAAAACTTTGCTATGACCTTTTGTCTGATCTCCCGTCAGAGTCGCTAGCGCCGTTCCGACTGGGCCGTCCAATTCCCCGATGACGACTTCGGGTTCCGCAGCGGTAAAGGGAGGGCCGCCGCCGACGAGAGCTTCACCGGTTCGCAAAACAATTCTTTCTGACATTCGAGTTCAGGCAGTACGAGGATGCAATTGCTAAGAGTTCTTCGCGGAAGAAGTAAGAGAACCAATCTTCCAAACCGTAGTCGACGTCGCACTCAAGGGATCGTCAAGTCCGCATCGAAGCCTAGTTGTTTGGCCGCTCGCTCATGATCACGCCGCGTCTGTCGACGGTGACACTTCGCCACATTGATCGAAACTGATTGATGGTGAGACGCCGAATCCCCGGAGACGCAACGTTTGGGTCAACAATCAAGACGAGACCTCGGCGAAGATCGATACCATTGACGACAACCGTATGACCGGAGGGTGGGACATACGTGTCGACCATGACGGGAAGTCCGCGTTCAAGGTTTCGATAGATCTCCATGATGCCCGATTCGAACCCCTGATCGTCACTCGGGAAATGTCGCTGCCTCCAATTGGCCACTCCGCCATCTTCAAGCCCCTTCACCAAGTCGACGAAGAACGTGCCTGTGAAAGCAGCGTCGGTACCATTGACTTGACGGGCGTTGTTAGCCAGTTCCTTGATCCGATTCTGACTGATTTGCACGCCGAAGGTCTTTAAGATCATTTCGGCCGAAGCCGGAGCGCAAAGCTGCTTTGCTTGAGTGACGTGTGGCACGGGAACATGGACCGGTGGCAGCGAACTCCATTTCGATTTGTCAGATTGGGCCGATGAGCCCGTCGATTGCTTCAGGACGCGAACGTCCCAACCGTCGCTGATCTTTCGGTTCTTGAAGGGGCCGCGTCCACGAAACCAAAGCCGGGGAAACTGCAAGAAGTTCTCTGTTTTCTCACCCCAAACTCGTGTGTCGAATCGGACTTGATGGTCGAAGTGAAGTGTAGCGAACGGTTTGGACTGGCTGCCGAAGTGCGATTTGCCCAAACGAGCTGTCGGCGCGAGGATTGCAGATGCCAAATCGATGGGTACCCAGCCGACTCCCCTCGCATAGAACTCCGCAATGACGTGACGTTTGCCTTCGGGCTCCTCGCGTCCGCGCTGTCCCGCCGAAAGTGACTCCGCATAGTGACCGACAAGCGATCGCGAGGGGATGCCTTCGCTTCGCATGGTCGCAACGAACAGGATCGACAGTCCGCCACAATCGGTTTCGCGCGTGCGACAGAGGTTGGAAGCGACACGCTTCTGTTTAAAGTCAAAGCCGTACCGATAATCAGCAGCAATTCGGTCGAAGACGGCTTCGGCGAATTCGATTTCCGTTTGTCTGCTAGTTGGGTAAAGCGTTCGCTGACGCTTCCACTGTTGGAATTCGGATGAATCGAAGTCGTAGGTTTCATCGGATCGCAAAAACCGAGCAACTGTCGCGGCATCGAGTGTGTTCGGATCATCACGGCGTCGATCCGATCGGCCGACCTTTCGCAGCTTGCGTTCGAAGAGTTGAAAAGTCATGTCCGCTTCGCAGTCGATGCGTGTGGGAACTCTTGGCTTGGCAATGCGTTCGAATTTCTGTGCGAGTTCGCGCGAAGAATCTTGAAGATCCTTCACGCGCTCGAATCCTCGACTCAGCGTCGTTTCAACGACTTCTTGCCCATCATGATCTGGCGGAATCGCAATCGTCAGCGAATACTCCGAGACCGCCATCTGCGGAAAGCTTGCAGATCGTTGCAAGCGACATCGAACTTTGGCGGACGGTTGTCGAATCATTCGGAATCCGACCGGCTCTGGGCCGGCGAATTCCGCGGCGCCGCCAGGCGGCAGAAGCAGGAGCGTTTGAAGACCAAGGACGATCGCGACGATACGAATCGATGCGGCACGTGGAAAAATCGGGTGAGCCATGGTGCTGACAGATGCGATTTGATTGATGGAGCTACCCCGTGATCAGTTTAAGCAGGTCTCCGATGCTTCGGTGCGCTTCGATTGGATGTCGTAGTGGAGAATCCGTGATGACCTCATATCGGTTTTTTCTGCCAATGCGTTCGCGTCGAATAACACCGTCCTGCTCGAGTTCTTGCACCACTCGTTGGACGGCCCGTTCGGTAATTCCCACGCGGTTCGCGACTTCACGCAGCACCAGTTCGGGCTCCGCGTGCAGAACGATCAAGACGTGCGAGTGGTTTGTGAGAAACGTCCAACGGCTCGCCGGCTTTTCCGCCGTTGCCTCGCTCGTTTTCAGCCCGCCACGGTGATTCGCTTTCTTGGTTCTCGCTGTCGTTTTTTGATTGGCTTGACCGTTTGCCGCGGTCTTTGCGTTTCGTTTTGCCGTTGTCTGATTCTTCTTTGCCACAGCATTTTCACCTAGTCATTTTGCCGGCGAATGGTGCCGAACGGTTGTGACGCGAACGCCGAAATTCGGCAGTGATGGGCTGCCGCTTCGTCATCGGTCGGCTTCCGAACCGGCTTGCCGGCACGAAAAACAATTCGTGAATCAGTTTACGTCATTATTCGCCCCCTTTTCAACGCTTTTAAGGCGGATCGCCGTTTTGCCGGGCGAAAAGATTCGTCAATATGCGAAGATCAATTGACGATAAATATTTCGTGCATATGATTTCGCGTCAAAATAGTCGCGAAATCGACGACGGTGATTTTTCTTGATCGAGGTTCACTGATGGAATCCATGCTTCTTGCGGTTTTAGCCGGCATTCCGCTGGTCATGCTCGCATTTTCGCTCCTCCCCGCCAGCCTCGCCGATGCACACGTTCGCGGCTTGCGTCGCCTGGTTTCGGGACTGTCGGCTGTCCAACTCATCACCGCGATCTTCGGTACGTTCTTCATCGCGTTTCGGCTCGCTACCGACTCGGCGGCGTCGGAGTTCAACGGTGTCGCAGTCGTCTGGGCCCCCTTCGGCGTGCAGTCTAACCTTGGGACCGTTTGGCTCGACGGTGCGTCTTCGTTGATGTACCTGATGGTCAGTTTCGTCGGCTGGGTCATTTGCCGGTACTCGGTTCAGTATCTCGATGGTGATGCCTCTCAGGGCAATTTTTTCCGCTGGGTTGCCTTCACCCTCGGAGCGGTTTCGATGATGGTCGTTTGTGGTGATCTCGTCACGCTGTTGGCCGCTTGGATCGCAACCAGCTTCGGGCTCCATCACCTGCTGTTGCACTTCCCGGATTCCGTGGCCGCCAAGCGGGCCGCTTGGACGAAGTTTGCGATCATTCGCATCGGCGACGTCGCCCTTGTGTTCTCGGCATTGATGCTTTATCTGGAAACCGAGACGATCGCATTGCGAGAGATCTTTGCGGGCCTGACCGGCGACAC
>JBCCOI010000379.1:0-7399 GCA_039025515.1 Planctomycetota bacterium | reverse complement strand
CCGAAAGTTGAAGCGTAGCAACTGTTTTTTCAAGGACTTCTTCCATTGTAAGCTCGAACTCAACCGTTCCGCCGCCTGAACCCAACTTTACGATCGTGAACGCTGCTGGATCCACCATGACAACGTCATCAAATTCAATTTCAATGGCTTCGATGCGGCTTCGCTGAGCTTCCGATTCACCAAAGCTGATGCCATCGATCGTCGCTAGGTCATAGATAGCATTGTGGGCACGCACTGACTTGTAGGCTTGTGTCGAATTGAGCCCACCGGTATCCGTCGTGTATGCACTCAAAAAGCGAGGACCAGGAACGGGGCTGCTCGACTCGAAATCGATCGCGGCGACAAGGGCTTCCACTAGTACATCCTGCGGCACTCCTGTCGATGTAAAGTCGACCACCAGTGGATTTGGGGCCACACCGTCGTGAATGATCGTTCCAAAATCGATGCCGTCGTAGCTTATCGTTGTTCCATCGACTGATATCCCATCTCGATCGGCAATCGTCAGTTTGTCGCCTGCCTGTCGGCCTCCTTGCCACTGAAACGTCAAGCTTTGAACAGTCGCTAAGGTGATGGAGGGCACAAATCGAACGTCATCTTCAATCGGTTTGGCTGCGGAACCGAGTTGGTAAGCCAACGCCGAACCGTTCAGCTCGAATCGGTCAACCGATGGGGGAACGCTTCCGCTGAAGCTTCCTTCCAAATTAAACCAGAACTCGGGCAAGTCGGGATCGGAAGTCGTAAATCGGATTGCACCAAGAGCCGTCGAGTTTAGCCCACCGATGTGCTGCACCTGAAACGTCCGGAAGCTCCCGGGCGGAACCGACGTCGGGAAATTGGCAACGGAAAAGCCCATGGGAAACTCCGGTTGCCCGAGCGTCAAACTTGCATCGCCGTGGTTCTCAATTCGAAACGTTTGCGAACTACCCGAAGTGAAATCAAAGGGTGTGGTTCGCCCCGGATTGACGTTTTGCAGACTGGCGTCATAGACACGAATTTGGCCGGGAGCGACTCCCGAAACCACTTCGAACTCCTCGGATATCACTGTCCGACCATCCACCACGACTTGGGCTTCCCAGGTTCCAAGCTGAGAACCCCAAATCGATGAACCAACAAACCAGTACCAACCGGGTCGACGAAACTGCTGACTCGCGTTGTACGTGCGACTCCACGCCAAAGAACTGTCGGGCCGCACAAAACGGACTTGGTAAGAATCACCGACGTTCATGTGAGAGAGTCGAAAGTTCAAAACGACTCGTTCCGAGAGGTCCGACGTGCCAAACACCCGTCGCGTTGGAAAACTTTCTCTCCAATCCGTGCTGGCCGGTGAAGGATCGTTCGAAATATTTCCTTCAATCCCACCAATTTCTGTTGTGGGTTGGTAGGCGACATCTGCATCCGGGTGATAGTACGTCGCCGTATCATACATGGCTTCGATGGGAAAATTAAAGCGACGCAGCGTGTAGTGCAGGTGTGTGTTTGTACTAATTCCCGAACTCCCCATATCGCCAATCACATCGCCCGCTTTGACCGATTGTCCAACTTCAACCGCAACACTGTCTCTCGCAAGATGCCAATAAATGGTGTTCCAGTTGTTACCGTGATCGATGATCACATAGTTGGCAGGTGTATTTTCGAACGAGGTCTTTCGATCGAAGAAACCATCGACCGCGTCGGTCACAACGCCATCCGCGGCAGCGACGATGGGAAGTCCCTTGTCTTGCGATAGAAAGTTAGGCGGCGAAAAGTCCCAGGCGTTGTGGCCATCGTACTGAAAAATCCCTCCGGCGAAGTCGGCCCGCATTTCGCTCCGCGGATCAACGTCGGCATAGTTGCCAATGGCGAAATCGCGGTTTCGGACACCGCCGGATGGAAAGAGCAACGGTTGTGGCAGATCGGTCGGAACGTAAGGCGAGAAAGTGGAACTGATGAAGTTATCGGCTTCATCCGTCTCAAAGACTGAATTCCCGGAATCAAGCCGCGCCGAGAAGGTGTGGTTGCCTGGACTTGCATACCAACCCGACCACCAAGCGAACCAAGAGCCGGTACCCGTTGCCCATGTAATATCCTCGGCTGCCACATCGACTCCATCCATCGAGAACGTTATGTCAAACGAACTACCATCTGGAATTCCTTCCGTTGTGAAATTGACCTGGATCGCAACCAACTGCCCAACGGGAATCGAATTGACTCGTGTTCCATCGCCGTCACGCAAAGCGATGCTCGTCACTCGCAAGTTGGGTGCAGTGTTGCTCGAGTTGTAGCGTTGAATTTGGTCGGCTCCGAGATCTTTCAGGTTGATGTCGCCTACGATTGCGGCAGCTTCTTTTTCTTTCGCCGCTTCACTCGTATCTAACCGACCGAAACCAGATCTCTCAAAATGAAACGATTTGGGAATGTCAGCCGATTCGTAGCCTGCCGTTCCGTTCCCCACGAAAAGACCGCCGCCCCAGTCTTCCTCATCAGCGATCACTTTCGATGTGCTTGAATCATCGCGGCTAGCTACCAACCGGTTCCAGGTTTCGGACTTCCCCGTCCAGCCGACTGGATGAACGGGGCCATAAACGTCGGTCTGCTCCAACGGCACACGCGCCAATCGCATTTGCTGCGGCGTTTCTTCAATCGGGTCCACGTAGACACACACTTCGCCGGCCAGAAGCAATCGCTTTTCAAGAAGCTCGCTCTTCAGTACCCGCTTCTCTCGGCCGGAGCGTTTTTTGTCTCGAACGTGACGGATTCCCATCTCTGCAAGTCTCCCGAGGCGGTGGACAAATGACCCACGTGAACAGCCTAATGATGAACAGCCTAATGATATTGTGCGTAAGAGGGGCCAACAACCAGCCCATGCAGCGCGGGTGTCACTACGGGCTCAGATTCACATGCTCGCGTCCGCGCGGAGACAAAAGGTCCGCGCCCTCCTATCAGTTTTCGTCTTTGGTGGTCGGAAACGCTTCAGTTGAGCTTGGCGGGGTCGACCACGACGTGCCGGATGCGTTGGCGATTCCAGGTGTAAGTAATGTGAACTTTTCCGTCGGTGGCCTGAACCATCGCAGGGTAGGACAACTCGCCTTTCTCGACTTCCTCAAGCGTCGCAACGTCGCGCCACTCATGACCGTCTTTGCTGATAACAAGGCCTAGCGTTCGGCGAGAGCCCCAGCCGTCTTTACGCTCACCGCCCGCTGGGTTGTACAGCAGCAGGTGTCGACCGTCGGAAAGCGTCAGGGCTTCGATCCCGCTATTCGGATTTGGAAGACCGGCATCGATCAGCTTCGTCCACGTGCGTCCCCGATCGAGTGAAGATGTACTGAAGATGCGCGAGTGTTTTGAACGGAGCAGCGCCTGGATTTCGCCTGAGGGATGACGAAGGAGCGTCGGCTGAATCACCTGAAACGGCTGTTCGGCCGGCTCAAAGCGTTGCCAGGACGCACCGAGTTCCGGCTGCGTTAAGTCTGAGAGAATCTCGAAGTGCATTCGCCAGTCGTGATCGTGCTCGGTCGACGAAGGGCAGAGCAATGAGCCGCCGGGCAACAGGATCGGCTTGCTTCTCACCGGACCGTCGATCCCTTCCGGCAGCCGTCGGCGATCTCGAAACGTTCGGCCTCGGTCATAGCTGAACATCACTTCGCCCCACCACTCTCGAGGATTCGGACCGACCTTGAAGAACAGCATTGTCGGTCCATCGCCGGGCGGTTGATACAAGACCGGGTTCCAGCACGGGTACCGTAGGTCCGTATGTTGAACACCGTCAGCAACTCGCTGCGGTCCTGACCAACGCGATCCATCGTGGTAACTCGTCCAGATACAGACATCGTTCTTCCCTTCCTTGGAACCACCGAACCACGCCGCAACGAGACCGCGGCTCGTTGCGCATATCGTCGATGCATGACATTCCGGAAAACTCGCCTTCGTGTAAATGAACTCTTCTCTTACGAAGCCGGGGAACTTCGGCTTGGGAGTTTCGGGTGCGGGCGAGGCAAGAAACTGTTCGGCCGAAAACGTTCTGCAGTGGCGGTGAGCTGCGAAGTAAAGCCTCCCGTTCTCCGCACCGACCAACAGATCTGGTTTACCGTCCTTGTCGAGATCGCACGCAGCCGGACTGGACGTATGGCCCGCAACATTGCGACGCGTTAAGTTCCCCACGTGTTTGAGCAGGATCTTGCCGGCACGTGATTCGCAGTTGCGATACCAACGCGCGTTTTCAGAGTTCGTGATCACGTCGAGACGGCCATCACCATCCCAGTCAACAACGTCCAGCTTGACGCGGCCCGATCCGCCGCATGACCGCTTGTTGAGTTGCAAAGGATGGTTGTCTTCGTCAATGAAGATCCGCTCCGCTTTTCCGGCGTTACGGCGCAGCGTCAAATAGCCTTCTTGGTCAAGCATCACCAAGTCCATCGAGCCGTCGTTATCGAAATCCAACGCCACCGGTGTTGTGCGCCACTGAGTCAACGCGTCACCGGAAACCGTTTGACGCCAAGACCATCGAGGCGGTGATTCGAGTTGACCCGAATCGAATGGGACGTCGATCAACTTACCGCCGTCGTTTCGCAGTCGCCCGATTCGCGAAAGAATCGAGTTGTAAATGATGTCTGGGTCTTGATCACCGTCCCAGTCCGCAACCGACAACGTCGTGTAGCCCCACTTGGCTTCCGCCGGTCCCTGAATCGAGCCGGCGGATCCGGCGAGTTTTCGAAATGGCCTTCCCGACGAATCCCCCACGTCTTTGTATACATCGAGCAACGACGGTGCCGACCAGATCGGCAACCCGTTCTTGGCTTCGCCGAGATTCTCAAACAGGCCGATGTATCCGGCGGTGTTGCCGCAGAGGATGTCTTCGTCACCGTCGCCATCCCAATCGTAGGGACAGGGCGTCGCCAAGGCGCCGAACTTGAGCGTGTCGGCTTGCTGTTGAAAGTATCGAGGCGAACGAAATACGGGTTCGCCGTTCCGTAGACGGCCCGTGTGTTCGACCAACGCGACGCGACCGTCTTCGTCGCCGACGATCAAATCAGAATCACCGTCACCATCCCAGTCGAATGCCGTCGGTGTAATCATCTGCAAGTCCATCACCAGAGGCTGGCCGGCGTCGTCTCGTAAGCGACTGCCCGCGGCATACTCGGGCTGTTGTCTTGTCCCAATGTTCTCGAAATATGTGAAGCCATCGAGAAACTCGCCACAAAGCAAATCAAGATCACCGTCTCCATCGAAATCGGCGAAGTTTGGGGATGGCCAGCCAAATACATCAATCACCCCTCCAGCTGCCCTCAACTTAAACGGTGAATCCGAGTACTTCGGTTCGTCGTCAGAACCGACGTTTCGAACCACATAGACATAGCCATGCAGGCGTCCGTTTTTCCACCGGCCATGGCTGTCGAAGGCGTGGTCCCATCCGTAGTCCGCCCAATCACCGACGCCCACGATTACGTCTTGGTCGCCGTCGCCATCGAAGTCAGAGTACCGCCACATGTTCCCGCGGACTTTGTTCTCGTGGACATTGCTCTTGGAGTAGATTCGCGTGCCCTTATCGAAGTCGAACTTCCCCGTCGCGGCATCACGACGATACTCAAAGCAAGTCCTCAGAATCCGTGGTTTGCCTTCGACGTAACTGATTTGCATGTTTTGGCCGGCTCGGCCGATGCGTACGGCAGGCCGAAAGACCGGCATCTTTTCCCCCGGATCTTGGCTCGGGTTCTCAAAGTAATAAACGCCATTGGACGGTTTGTCCGGACACGCCACCAATAGGTCCATATCGCCATCGTCGTCATAATCCATTGGCAACGGCCACGCCCAAAGTCCGACACCCAGGTCGACGACAAGGCCGGGATTGTTGTACGGCAATTCTTTCAACTTCCATTGCTCGTCCGCGATGCAAGGACGCATCGCGAAGACAATCGCGACAAGAGTAGCAAGTAGGCAGGTACTTCGTTTCATGATTTCAATTACCGGGATCATGTCGAATTGCCTTCCTTACTTCAACTCAGTTTGGTGACCGGATTCGATTCCGCGAAGTCGCGGAGCCACTGTTGCACTTTTGTTCGCTGTGGCTCTTTGAACGCGTCGAATGGAGCGGCGAGTTGCCCGCTGCAGACGCCACGCAACTCTAAAGCACACTTGAGTCCTTTTAGATAAGACGAACCGTACTTGCCGAATCGGTAAAGCGATTGCAGTTCCAAAACGGCGTGTTGCAGCCGCGATATCGCTTGTTCGTCTCTGCTGCGGAACGCCGACAGCAGCCCAGTAAACAACTCCGGAAACAAATTCGCGCCGCCTGTGACTCCACCGGTTGCACCCAGTTTCAGCGCGTCAACGAGCAAAGCTTCTGGCCCGATCAACACCGGCCAATCTGCTCGCGTCTTGGCGATTTCGATCACCTGCCTGAAGTATCGAAGATCGCCGGAACTGTCCTTCATCCCGGCAATATTCTCTTGATCGATCAGCGTACGAAGTGTCTCAATTTCGATCGAAATCTTTACGCAACTTGGCATGTTATACAGAACGAGCGGCAGCGGAAGTGATTCCGCAAGCTCTAAGAACCAATGACGCAGTTCTGTCTGTCCGGCCGGGAAATAGAAGGGCGGTGCCGCAACCACCGCCCTCGCGCCCGCGGTCGTCGCACATTCAGCCAATTCGATCGCGCGCACGATCGAGGTATCCGTGATGCCCACATAAAGTTGCAGCAGATGTTTGCCGATCGGGTGAAAGAAGAAAAGGAGCTGGATCATTGGCGATACGACATGATGGGCCAAACGATGCTGATCCGCAACTCAGAGGGGGATTATAGCCCGGCCCATAGATCGCTGTTAGAGTTTTTTGTAGCCTACAAGATTGTGGCGTCGCTGGGGGCGATGGCTGAGGATTTTACGGCTGTAGCAAAGGCGCAGTCGCATTTGAGTCAGTCAGCACCGCAGGGCTACACCTGGGATGGTTATTTCAAACGGCATTGTGATAGCGAGGGTAACCCTGAAGAAATTGCCCCCTTGGCACGATTTGAAAGTGCAAGCTTTGAAGATTTGCTGCTGCTGTTAAGTCAGTCGAAGCTAGCCAAGGCAGTGCTAGATTTGGCGCATCCGATGCTAGATGTTTCTGCAATGCGGGAACGGTTGTTACCCCTGCTGGGGGCAACTCGGGAAAACACCGTTGAGGCAGTTGGTTACCTCGGGGGCAACATTGCCCAACTGATGTTGGTCCAAACGCCCCACGCCCTATCCAATAGCGATCTAAGCCGGGTTAAGCTGCGGGGAGTTGACTTTGCCAAGACCTATTTGCACCGCGTTAATTTGCAAGCTGCTCACTTAACAGAGGCATCATTCTCTAAAGTGCTTGGCACGATTAACTCTGTTGTGTTTAGCCCAGATGGGCACTATCTCGCCATTGGCGATAGCAGAGGCAGCTTACAGGTTTG
>JBCCOI010000378.1:0-7419 GCA_039025515.1 Planctomycetota bacterium | reverse complement strand
TGCCCAGTCATCAGCTTCACACGTGATGGCGTGCAAAGCGGGTTTGAAAAACAGTTCGTGAATTGAATCCCCTCTGACGCCAGCCGATCGAGATTCGGTGACTTGCACGACTCACTGCCGCCAAGCGACAGGGCCTCAAAGCCCAAGTCATCGGCCATGATCAAAACGATGTTGGGTCTCTCTCCCCACGCCGAACTGGGAACAAGCAGCCAGGAAACCGTGAAAACGAACAGGAACCAAGAAAATCGCATCATCAACTCGGAAATCAGTTGAACTTCACCCTTCGAGCGTCAATCGAGACGATCGGCCGTCACAAAATATGCACCACGCTGACGTTTCGAATCAGCATCCGTAAGCGTCGCTTCGACTCTTGCCGGTCCTTTGGGAAGGTCAATCACAAAACGCACAGATTCGTCGCTTGGATTGATGCTTCTCGATGCCATGATATCGCCGATCCTTAGTTCCGCCCTCGAAGCTCGCATCGCGGACGACGCATCGTCGGGAAACCGAGAAAGACGAATCGAATACCGTCCGGCGCTGATGACGTCAATTTCCCAAAATCCTTTGATCCAAACCGAATCATCATCGAGCTGCTTCTGCTGCCAGATCACCTGTCGATCTTTCGACGTTTTTCCTATTGGGTGCCATTCGCGAACGGTGAGTTGAACCGGATTCTCGTCCCCACCAAGAACAAAGCGAGCGTAAGGTAAGCCTTCGACGAAGACGTCTTGAAAGTGATCGGCGAAACGCTGAACGAGATCTTCTGCCAATGATGGATGCTGATCGGCAACATTGATTTTTTGTCCGGGATCTTTTTCGTGGTCGTACAACTCTCCGTCTACCATCCGCCAACGCTCCGTTAAGACGGCGTAGCGAGGATACTTCCTTTTCTTTTTCGACCCATCGGGCAGCATCGGCTGATCGCCCTGACGCTGAATGAACAGCGTACGCTCCGGCCACGAATCTGCTTCGCCACGTAGCAGAGGCAAGATCGACCGACCATCAAACGCAATCGACGGAATCGAAAGACCGCAAAGTTCGACGAGGGTGGGGAACCAGTCACGATGCGAAGTCAATTGATTGAGGGTCAATCCGGGCCGGAACTCTCCTGTCCAGCGAACGAAACAGGCGACCCGATGCCCGCCTTCGTACGTTGATCCCTTTTGCCCGCGCATTCCGGCATTAAAACCAGGGATCGTATCACCAGGTCGCGTCGGGCCGGCTGCACTTCCGTTGTCGCCCATGAAGATGACAACCGTCTCACTTTCGAGATCTTCTCGCTTGATCGTCTCAAGCAGTCGTCCAAGATTCTCGTCAAAGTTCGCAATCATTCCGTAGAACTTTGCACGTTTGATAGGATGTCCCTGCTTCGTGAAGGGTGCGACATACCGATCCGCCACCGTGTGGGGGCTATGCATCGCATTGAGCGGCAAGTAGGCAAAAAACGGCCGTTCAGAATCTTCTTTGATAAAGTCGGTGAGTTCTTGGAAAAAGATATCGGTGCAATAGCCGCTGAACTGCTCCGGATTCCCATTTCGATAATAGATGTCGTCGAAGAAGTCGTTTCCGCTCGGGTTGCCGATCTCATCGACTCCTCCAGCCTGATGACGAACGACTCTGTCAAACCCACGAAAACGTGGCGCATAGGGCCGAGTATCGCCGAGGTGCCATTTGCCAAACATCCCAGTGCGGTAACCGGATTTCGAAAACGCTTCGGCAATCGTCAGTTCATCAGCTTGCAGCAATTGCCGGCCTTCTGTAACCGTCCAAGCTCCAACACGTGTGCAGTATCGTCCCGTCATTAAGGCGGCTCGCGTCGGCGTGCAAACCGGATCGACGTGATAGTCCGTCAACTGAACGCTTTGCGATGCCAGTCGGTCCAGTGATGGAGTCTCGAGCCATGGGTTTCCATGACAGCTCATGTCGCCATAACCTTGGTCGTCCGTCACGATCAAGATCACGTTCGGGTGTTCGACCCTGTCGCCGTGGACGCACGCGTTGCCGAATAGCAAACACAACCCTAGGTAGCGAATGGCAAACAATCGAGACCTCCATGTTTAAATCGCGCGGACGGTACGGAGAGGCATGTACAATATGCTAATCGCGGAGCACGGGGGCCAGGTAGATGTCCCGGTAGTAGACACTTGTGTGATCCCCCTGCAGGTAGATCGGTCCGGGCGACATTGGGTCGGTATGAATCGAGCCTGCGGTCGGTCCCGATAGCGGCTGATTGTCGATAACCTTCTGTCCATTCAGGACAACGGTTACGTGTCGATCGACCAGAGTCAAATCGTAGGTCTGCCACTGACCGCCTTTCCTGCCCGCGTTCATGGTGGGCTCGATCAAACCAAAGATCGCGCCGACTCCCTGCTTCCCCTGCATTCTGCTGTCGCGGTCAACGACCTGGGCTTCGTACATGCCGCGAAGGTAGATCCCGCTATTTCGAGCTTCGCCAACATTGAACTCGATGTGCAACCAAAAGTCTTCAAAAACGTCTTCCGTGCGAAGATTCGCGTACGCACCGGTTGCGCTGAAGTCTGTCTTCGGCGTCGTGTTCACCAGCAAGCCATCCTTCACACCCCAGCCCATGACTTTATCCGGCTCATGGGCACGCCAGCCGCTCAAGTCTTTTCCATTGAAGAGTGAGATGGGGTGTCCGAAACGTGTCTTTGAAAGATCCGGTGGAACTGCCGGCAAGGGTGGGATCCTCTTTCCTGTGAATCGATCTTGGCGAACGATTCCATCTTCGGATGTGACGGTCATCACTCCATCAAGTTTGCCGCCAACTACGCCAACGTTGATTCTCTTGGTGTCTGATGCTTTCTTGTTTTGACGCAAGGTGAAGTGCAATCGATCACCTATCATCTGCACCTCTTTGTGTGGGCCACTCGATCCGACGTACAAACGAAACGCAACCTCCGGTGAGTCGCCGAGTCGTTGAACGCTCATCCAAGCCGGCGTTTTAGAATCGAACTGAATCGACCAGTCGCCGATTAATGCGTGCTGATTTTCTGCTGCGACCAACGGAAGCCAACCAAAGAGCGTGATGAGCAGCACGAATGATCGAGGGAAAAATTTCATTGGTTGACCCTCGTTACTTGAAATTCGGCTTGAACTGAGGAACGTATCCCGATTTCTTTGCCTCTTCGGGAATGGCCCTTTTGAAAAAGACATCGCGGCGCTTGTGATAGTCGATGTAACCCATAAGCCTGCACGGCACGTTCTCTTCGTTCCACTTTTCCCACAGTAGGCTCAATTCACGAGCTCGTTCGGGATCGGAACTGGCCATGTCGTTGGCTTCGGCAATATCCTTGGGCAGATAGAACAACTGTGGAGTCGCTTTATCGGATTCGCGGACGTGTTTCATCCGATCCGCGGCGAGCACGGACCATTTGGATCCGCTCTTCCAAAAGAGGGCTTCGTGCGGCGCACCGATCTTCTCACCGGTCACGTATGGGATTAAATCCACGCCCTCCATCGCGTGTTTTCCTCCCGGGCTGGCACCCGCGACAGCGACTGCCGTCCTGGAAATATCGAGGGCGATCACGGGTGACTCATAGATCGTGCCTGCAGGAATTGTTCCGGGCCATGAAGCAATAAACGGGACGTGGACGCCGCCCTCGTAGAGATCTCCTTTCCCGCCCCGAAATGGCTTGTTTGACGAGCCATTCCACTTCCCGGGTTTTTGCTTTGAAGCCTGCGGACCTCCGTTGTCGCTCAGAAAGAACACCAGCGTTTTTTCTCGGAGTCCGTTTTGATTCACGGCTTCAAGCACTTCGCCGATCCCACGGTCCATCACGTCAACCATCGCTGCATAAACTCGTCGCTTCTTGTCCGCAATGTGCTTGTAGCGCTCGATGTCTTCCTCAGGTGCCTGCAACGGAGTGCGTTGTAGGCGACGTACAAAAAGAATGGCTTGTTTTTGTTGGCATTAACGAAGCTAGCCGCGTCGCGACTCAAGGCGGTCGTTAAGTAACCGTCAAAGATCGCTGGCTTGTCGTTTCGAACCAGCGCCTGCAGATAAGCCTCTTTGACCGGTTTGGTCAGGTCGATATCAAAGTAGTGATGACCTCCGCCGAGAAAGCCATAGAAGTAGTCGAAGCCACGGTTGTTCGGGTGAAAGGGCTCTGCGGCTCCAAGGTGCCACTTGCCAACGCAGCCCGTGACGTAACCGGCTTTCTGAAGCCGCTTCGGAAACAAAGGAACATCGGCATCGATCCCCATTGCAGGATTGGAAGGATCATAGGCGGGATTCGTTTCAAAGCCAAAACGGTGCTGGTAACGACCCGACAGAAGCGCTGCGCGTGTTGGACCACAGAATGGATGGTTGGCATACCCTTGAGTAAAGATAACGCCCGAGGACGCCAATTCGTCCAAGTTCGGAGTTTCGATTTCACTCGACCCAGTGAATCCTGCGTCTTCGTAGCCCATATCGTCGGCCATAAAAACGATGATGTTTGGCTTCTCTGCGCCGGGGCAGAAGCTGAGGGCCGATAGAAAGCACCAAACCAAAAATGACTTAACGGGAAGATTCATTGGGCCGGAACTTCGAAAAAAGGGGGAGTGCCTGGGAAGCAGATGCGGGAGCGTGAATTTACTCGAACGCTCAACCGCATGGGTGAATCGGGGCTCCGAAACAGACGAATCGTGGCAAACGCTCGATCTTGAAGGAGAACTAAACCGTCCACCAAGACCTCGCCGTCTTCTCTGAACGCTTTGAATCGCGACTTCTAGGTTTGTGCGGATCCAACTGAATGTCGTGCTGTGGTGGAGGAGGCGACGAGTCCAGAGGTACCTCTAGTTAGAAAAAATTCGCTTTTTGTTTTTGGATCGGAGTCCGTAAACGAGTTAAACGGCATCTACAGGTTGACTCTCATTGCAGACTTCAACACAGGACTGATCTTATGCCTCAACGACTCACGCTCGGCAAAACCGTTCAAATTCTCACTGCGTTTCTTCTATTGGCGACGTGCGTCGGTGCGGGGAGAAACCTGTTTGAGTGGCCGGGAAGAAACTTTCGCAATCCCGAACGCCCCAATGGAGTGGCTGTCTTTATGGCCAACGGAATTTTCGACCCGTCCGACGATTCTTATGTTGCACCGACAGGAGAGGACTTTGACCGCACGATTCTCTGCCGGGACGACGAGGCGATCGCTCTCCGCAAACAAGAATCGATCGACTACTTCTTGGAAAGATTTGGAGTCGATTTCAACGAATCGGACTTCGCTTTGGGAGGCGCGGCCGTGCTCTTCCAGACCTATCAAGACCCTCGCTGGAACTATCGATGCTACAAACTGCCGGACCGCATTGTCCCCCGATCGGGTCTCATTGTTCACGATTGTCAGTGGGTCATGTTTCTCGCCGCTGACGTGACTTTGTTTGGTTCTTGGGGCGGTTCGGATGGAGAATTTGTCCCTGCAGGATCGGTTGCAGTCGACGGCGAATACGTTATTCAAGGAACCAATCAGTATCGATTCAACCATCCCAGGAACATCTACATTCGGTTTAACAGCGTAATTCCGATCGAAAATGCGGCCTCGGGAAACATCAAATTTGATTGCCAGCTTTCCAGTGATGACTACGGATTGGGAGCCGCTCTCGGTCGTCAAGAATCATATGATCTTCCGGATGGTTCCACCCAAATTTCGATCAATAACGTGCTTCAATTCCCAGCACCGCTTTGGACCATGAATGAGGCACTTTGAGTCACACCCTGAAGAAAATTCCGGAGGTTTTCTCGTGCATACCCTCGGGGACAGAGAGATCATGGACGTTCGGAGAGTTACTGGCGTGCTTGCTGCTTGCCTTCTAATATCGATGGCAGGCCGCGTTGCGTGCGCTGAAGACACTCCGCCCAATATCGTGCTGATCAATGCCGACGACTTGGGATACGGAGACCTTGGATGCTATGGCGCAACCAAAGTCCAAACGCCCAATATTGATCGACTCGCTGCCGAAGGACGACGTTTTACGGACGCGCATACGGCTTCCGCAGTTTGTTCGCCGTCGCGTTACGGATTGTTAACCGGCAGGTATCCGTTGCGAGAAAACTTTTGGGGACCGCTACCGTTCAGGCAAGAGCTTTCAATTGATGCTGCGCTGCCGACAATTGCGAGCGTTTTGAAATCGATCGGTTATGAAACCGCGATGATCGGCAAATGGCACCTGGGATTCGGTAAGGGTGCGACCGATTGGAATGCACCGCTGGTACCCGGTCCGGTTGAAGTGGGCTTCGACTACTACTTCGGCATCCCATCGGTCAACAGCGGACCTCCGTTTGTTTACGTTGAGAATCACAACGTCGTCGATTACGAACCCTCGGATCCATTCGTTCTGGGAAAGAAGTCCGTAACGCAGCCGTTTCCCGACAAGGGTGGCTACAAGGCAATCGGTGGAGCGACCAAGGCTCACCTGCGATATCGCGATGAGTATGTCGCGACGACGCTTACTGAGAAGGCCACATCCTGGCTAGAGCAACGCGATGGATCACGCCCATTTTTCCTCTACCTCGCAACCACCAACATCCATCATCCATTCACACCACATCCGAGGTTTCGAGGGACCAGTCGGTGCGGACTCTACGGTGATTTCATCCATGAACTCGACTGGGTTGTTGGAGAAGTGCTTGCCGCTTTGAAGCAAAATGGTTCTCAGGAGAACACACTTGTTGTCTTCACGAGTGACAACGGAGGCATGCTCAACAAGAAGGGTCAAGAAGCATGGAAGTCCGGTCATCGGCTCAACGGAGAACTGCTCGGTTTCAAGTTTGGTGCATGGGAGGGAGGACATCGCGTTCCCATGATTGTGCGTTGGCCCCAGCGTGTTCCCGCTGGATCGCAGTCAGATAGTCTTATCAGCCAAATCGATTTGCTACCCACCTTCGCGGCTGTGTCAGGAGCCACAGTCCCTGAGGATGCAACGATCGACGGCGTCGATCAGTCGGCGGAATGGTTGGGGACCACGAAGCAATCCGCTCGCAAGTTTCTTGTCATCTCGCCGAATAGCCCGCAGCATCTCACAGTCCGTAAGGGAAACTGGGTCTATATTCCGGCGCAGAACGAAGGTGGCTTCCAGGGAAAGAGAATCGGTGACCATCTTCTTGGTGGAGCGGCGGCACAGAAGCTTACCGGCTTGATCAACAGCGACATTGTAGCGGGAACCGTGCGAGCGAATGCTCCCCCGGCGCAGCTTTATGACCTAAGCATCGATCTGCAGCAGCGCCAGAATCTTTATGACGAGCACCCCGAAATCGTCGAAGAGTTTTCGCAGCAACTCGAACTTTGGCGTGCGAAAATCCCGACTCGAAAGCCACTCGGCTGGATCAATCTGAAACAAGCGCCAAGCGGTCGTTGAGCGGAAGGCTGATGCGCTAGGCTGAACAAAGGTAGCTGGCTATTCACTTAGTTTCAGCGGAATCTG
>JBCCOI010000377.1:0-7422 GCA_039025515.1 Planctomycetota bacterium | reverse complement strand
CGAAGTGAGCGTTCCCGCGTACTCGGTCAGCGTGTCGCCACGCAGGAGCGTATCGGCTTCATTAATGACCAGGGTCTCCGTTCCTGTTCCCGCACGGCTACTGATGTCATAAAAGATCGACGCGTGGTGTTCGAAGTTAGCCTGCAGTGCATCGCGAAGTCCGACGAACACAGTGGTGTAGAGCGGATGCCCGATGATCAGATCGGCTTTGCCGTCGCCATCCAAATCGCCGGAAGCGAGGTTGATTTCGCCGAGGTAGGCGAGGAAATCGGGAAGGTTTGCGGCCTGCGGACGCGCGATTCGTAGTGTGGGCTCGACCGGCGTACTCGCCGAGTTGACCCATGCACCGCCGAAGAAAATTTCTGCCGCCCCGGCCAGTTGTTGAGACCCTTCGAGTGCTCGGGTGATGCCGAAGTCATCGAAACCATCTTCGTTCAAGTCGCCTAGCGCGACGACGTCACTTCCCAGTTCGGCACCCTCGATGACATAGTCTGCATCCGTCAGGGCTACCGTCCCCGAGCGTCCACCCAGCACGATGAACGTCGCGCCTCGGTTGGGCACATTATCGCTTCCCTGAGCCGCGGTGAGATAGAGGTTGGACGAACTAACTGCCAAGTCCGGCAGTCCATCGCCATTAAGGTCCCCGACAACTCTTGTGGTGTAGGTCGCGTTCGGATTGAGCGTGAACCCCGAGGGCGCCGCTAGATTACCGCGATCCACTTGCAAGACGGTTTCCATGCTTCCCGAATCAAAGGAACGAATCCAAGCAAGCGTGCCAGTGCTGTTGGTCTCCTTGGTCACCATGAACTCAGAACCACCGGCACGATCCCAGTCGACCAAGCTGAGCTCCAGTTCACCCGGCAGGAACCGTCCATCGAGTGAACCACGGAACGTGTCAAAGGAAGCTCGGACGACCGCATCGTTGGTCAAGTTTTGTTGGAAGTCCTCGCCGCCGTGGATGAACCAAATGTCATACCTGCCACAGTCGTCCTCATCACAGAACTCAATCAGAACTGCCAAGTCATCCACCCTGTCGGTCCCGATCTCACCGACCGCCTGGGGAACATCCAATGCTTTCACCAAGTCGCCGGTCCCAAGTGCCACTTGTCCTCCACGAGTAAACGCCATGCCGCGTTCGCCGAAGCGATTGCCGATACCGATGACGGAAACTTCGTTGGCTTGGAACGTGCCGGATTGTTCAAATGGGCCGTAAACAAAGTAGGTAAAGTCGTTTGCGACGAGCATAAAGTCTTCGTGTTCGTCACCATTCAGATCGCCCACAGGACGAGCAGACTGGATTTGGTCACCGGGAATCGTGCCTTCGATCGAAATCGCGTTGCTGAGTGGTTCGACACGACCCGAGAAGAGATCAACGCCCAGTTCCTCGTCACGCGACAGCACGGGACTGGCCAGTCGGTTCGGAGCGAAGCGAACGGGCTCCCTTTCCGGCTGCGATAGATCACGATCGTTATTCAGCCAATCGCCGCCGTAGAGGAACGAGAAGCTTGTTCGTTCCGGTGTCGCCATCAGAAAGTCAACACGGCCATCCGATTCGTCGTTGTCACCCAATCGGCCAAGATCTTCTGCCGCGGCAACGATCGGCGCGAAAGTCCCCGGTGGAAATCGATCGCTGATGGCAAACGGTGCTTCCGAAAAGGCAAATCGAGCATGCGGCTGTGATGCGACTTCGCCGAACTCCCGGGGCCCACCCGAAGTCATCGTGAGACGTGCGGTGCGATCGGCCACATCGTTACTCACGTACAAATGTGTGACCCAACGCCGGATCGGTTGCGACTGAGGATTCCCGGACGAGTCGACAAAATCGCCATCGAGATCAACCACCTGTCCGGCCACCGAAACCAATTCGTCGAGTCCATCACCGGTGAGATCACCGACCGAACGTAGTCTGGTTTCTTCGGTGAATTGCAATGCCGGAGCACTGCGTCCGCGGCTATCGATGAGGTAGCTGTTTTCGATTCCGAATGTCGAGTTGCCGGACCGAATCGGCTGGCCACTGATCAAGACGGACGCGTTGCCCAAAGTAAAGAGCGGTCCGCTACTCACCAAGTCGGCACGGGAGAACGAACCGGTCGTTGTGACCGAATCAAAACTCGCCAGGCTTCCATCTCCGTTCCCAAAAACGACTTGGAACTGAAGGTCATTGAGCAAACCCAAATCGTCGTGACCGTCTCCGTCAAAGTCGCCGAGCCCCGTCGCTCGCAGGCCTGCGAATGGAATCAGCGCATCCGCATCCGCCTTGCCGATGGAGCTTGCCGTCCAATCTGTTCGTGAGCGGCCGACAAACACGTAAGTATTCACTCCATCTACGACAACAATATCATCGACGGAGTCTTGGTTGATGTCGCCGGCGGAATTGGCACTGACCTGTCGTGCAAATCGCTCGGGATCGTCAAAGCGTCCGATCCGAACGGCTCGCGGTTCGTCGGCATCATTGGAATTCAGTCGTTCGGGACGGTCCGTTCCGCCGAACAGAATGGTGAACCAACCCGCGCCTTCCATGTTCTCAATCGAGATCAGAATGTCGTCGCTTCCATCGCCGTCAAAGTCTCCAGACGTCTCGATCGAGGCCGTGTTTCCATCGTGAGCATCGATGATTCCATCGGACAGTTCGATCTTTGTGTAATCGTTGCTGGACAGGTCAACTTGTGAGGGGTCAAAGAACTCGCCGTTGCCGTAATAGAGATAGGCAAAAAACTGCGGGCCGAACACTTGCTCGTCATCTTGCACGACTTCGCGGAGCGACAAGATGTAGTCCTCGTATCCGTCTCCATCGAAGTCACCGACCGGGATGACGACCGCCTTGCCGCTAGCCGCCTCGCCCAAGTCCGCGGCGTTTCGAGCAAACCCGTTTTCGCCAGGTGTGTGATTGCTTTCCGTTCGGATCGCTCGCGAAACATCGACGCTAAGCACATCAGACGATTCGTCGGCGAAAACAATCTCATATCTTCGCGGCGTGTACCGAAGCGCGACTCCATCGGGTGCCCGGTTTTCGATGAGCAAGAGCAGTGCTTCGGGCGACCCGGGGGCGTAACTTTGCGGTTCGAAAAGTGGCTCATCGGCTGTTCCCAGGCGAAGCGTCGGGAAGAGCTTCTTCGCGATCTGAGCCCCGGTCCGAATCCAATTTCCGTTGCCGTCTTGTTCCAACTCAAAGACCTGGATCATCGACGCATCGATATCAGCCAAAGGCTGACCCGCAAAACGATGCTCCGCTTGCGGACGCAAGATGTACCAGTCTTCGCGATCCCCTTCGTGGAAGCTTGCTTGGATCACGTCACCCGCGAAGACCGGTGGAAGGTCGGCGGCGTACAGCGAAGTATCGTTGTTGTCGTTGCCGAACGATCGTGAAACGAGCTCGAATCCATCGGGCTCGATAGCCGTTTCGCCGGCCAGTGCATCATTACCGTCACCACCTTCGACCTGATCGTTCCCGAGACCCCCGGCAATAAAGTCGTTGCCTTGGTCACCGAACAGTACGTCATCGTACGCACCGCCGAGCAAGCGGTCGTTGCCGGGACCACCGCGGACGATCATGCGGGTCAGTGCGCCACCGGCTTGCCGATCGCCTTCGACAATTCCCCAGGACTGACCGAGTTCATCCACGAAGGTGTCGGCGCGGAACGTATCTTCACCCGCTCCAAGATCGACTTCCGTTCGCTCGACGCCGACCGTCGTGTAGAAATGGTAATGTTGCAGTCGTCGCAACCCTGATGGATCACTCGGATCGAACGCGAACTCTTGGTTCGCCGTATCCCAAACGCGGGCACCGATTTCATAGCGTTGCAACAATCGATTGAATCGGATGGCAAAGAAATCGTTCACCGGACGTTGCTGTGCATCCAGATCTCCGCCGAGCAGAATGACCGAGTCGATTCCTTCGCCACCGTCAAACCGATCGCTCGTCGTCGGGATGATCGTTTGCGAAGTGCCAAGCAAGACCGGCAGTCGTCCAGGGACTGTTTGCAACAGATCATCCCCGTCGTCGCCGAACAACAGATCGCTAGCGCCCGCGTCATCACCGCCGGTTAGCACATCGTTTCCGAGGCCGCCAAAGATAAAGTCCTCACCGGGGCCGCCTTGAAGGACATCGTTTCCGTCACCACCGAAGATCACGTCGCGGCGGGCAAACTCAAAGTCGTCGCTCAAGTCGACCACCAACACGGGCTCCGCGCCATCGAGATAGACCGAAAGCTCATAGATCGTCGGCACCGAAGCGGTTGACACTTCGACCAAGTACGTGGTGAAACCATCCTCGGTCGCTTCTTCCGTCAATTCCGCAACGATCTGATCGGAAACGGCCAGGCTCTTCACGTCGATGGTGAAGTCGGCAGATTCGGGAACGCTGAAGCGATAGAAATCCACGTCCGACGGATTGTCGATCGTCAAACCCGTGTAACGAACACCTTGACGCAGACGTGCGATGGGCTGCGAAGAAGCAAGTGCGGGAAGCTTCAGCTGGGTGACCGCCGGATCTTCAACATCGGCATTGATCGATAGTTGCGATGCATCGGTGATGCGTGTCCCGGAAAGGGCAATCGAATCACCGACGCGCCGGGCAACGATTCGTCGTCCGGCGGCAGAACCCTCGATCGCTCGATTGAGATCCTCGATCAAGTCTTCGAGCGACTCGTTCGCCTCCGAGCCCGGTGCGGTTCCGTCGGTATCCGCGGCACGCAAGCGAACCGCGACATGGTCCGACAAGTCATCGACCACCAAGTAGAACTCGGCATCGTTTTCCAAGACGTAGTCTGCGGGATCGACCGACTGACCAACAATGACCGCCGGGCCAGGTAGCTCGTACGCCGCGCTCGCGCTGTCGTTACGATCCTGAAGCGAATCCGTCTGGTCGATCAGAATCGGCCGTCCCGATGCAAACTGCACCAAATCATCGCCATCACCGGCGTCGACCCAAACGGTTTTCTGAACGGTCGGTCCGACGATGATCTCGTCATCACCGTCGAGTGCGTCGATGATGATCGCGCGGAAGTCGTCTTCGGGTGGAAGGATCTGGCTGAGTGAAGCCGCATCGCTGAATCGCTCGTTCAAAGCCTCTGCGCGTTCGAACGGATCATCGCTCGCCAGCGAACCACCGTCGGCAAACAACCGATCGGGATCCCAAACCAGATTGCCGTCATCATCGGTTGCCGCGAAGTCCAAACGGACTTGTGCATCGAACGTAAAGAATTCTTCGCCGTTATCCGACGTCGTTTTCGTCAAACGTGTGATCAGATGGTGCCCTTGCAGGATGCCGGGCTCGGTAACGAAGTCGACGTTGATTCGATCATCGACGTTCGATCCGCCGACGTACCAAACTTGACCCGTCGATCGTGCGTAGTCTTTCCACGCGTCATCGCCGCTGCCGCCATCGAGCGAGACAAACGTTTTGCCGTCACGATTGTAAAGCGTGTTTTCTCCGTCTCCGCCGAACAACAGGTCCAAGCCTGTGCCGCCGAAGAGTGCGTCATCGCCGGGGCCGCCGATGATCCGGTTCAAGCCCGTGTCTTCGAGTCGCATTTCGCCATCGATTTCGACGAACACACCGAACGGCGTCTCGTCGTCTTCGTCGGGAATTCCCGGATCACTGGACCACGCATAAAGCGTATTCGTGCCTTGTCCGCCCAATACATCGTCGCTTCCGCCGCCGGCGTAAATCACATCGTGATCGAGAATGGAACCGTCATCGGAACCCTGGTCTCCCCACAAGCGATCGTCGCCCGCGTTGCCCCAGATCGTGTCACTGCCGCGGCCTCCATCGATTCGATCGCGAGCACTCGACCCCGAGATTCTGTCGTCGCCGGGACCGCCTTCAAGAATCGTGACAAAGTCGCGACTGCGATTCGTAAGCGCCGACAAGTCCATCTCGTGATCGACGGTGATTTCGTCGTTGCCCGTTAAACCATCGATTCGAATCTGCTCCACCAAGTACTCGCCGTCTCGCACCCAATCGAGCTGAATGTTCTCGCCGTTGTAATTGAGGTTTAACTGGCCATCCGGGCCACCCGTGATACGGATGAAGTCGTGACTCGTTGTTCCGCCGATCCACAACACATCCGTTGCGTTGTCTTCGTCGCTCGCATCGCCGTGACCGTCAAAGGCGTCTAAACCGCGCTCGGTGTAGTCTTCGCTGACATCGGCGATCAGGAAGTCGATCCCCGAACCGCCGAAGGAACGATCACGACCGTCTTGTCCTTCCAACCAGTCGCCGTCACCTCCGCCGCCAAGAACATCGTTGCCGCCGCCGCCGTAAGCTTGATCCTGTCCGGCGTCGCCAAAGATCGCGTCGTTCCCACCGACAATGGCGGCGTTCGAGTTACGTGCGTAGTCCGATCCGGCGGCCCAGTCACCGACCAGCATGTCCGAGCCGTCTTCGCCGAAGATCAGCTCTCCGCGAAGGTTGCCATAAAGGAAGTCACCTTCACTGCCACCGAACAAGCCTTCGCCATACGCACCGACGTCGCTCACATCACCGACGGCCCAAGCATAAAGCGTGTCGACGCCTTCACCGCCGTGCAACCTTTGCCCGATCGTCGTCCCCGATGAATCGCCGGCGTCGCCGTAAAGGACGTCACGTCCCGCGTCGCCATAAAGTTGATCGATGCCCAAACCGCCACGAATCACATCATCACCCGAACCGCCTCGAATGACGTCGTTGCCTTCACCGCCGAACAATGTCGTTTCGCTTCCCGAACCTCCGTCCAGATAGTCATCGCCGAGACCGCCGAACATCACGTCGACTTGGCTACCGCCGAACAACCAATCATCGCCGTCGCCGCCGCGAAGCTCGTCTTTACCGTCTTCGGCTTGGCCGCTGATGCTCTGACCGGCAACCCCGACCGGCGTGATTTTGGGGAGCACGACTCCGGCCGCGAGGCTCCAAGTCGTTCCGTTCCACGCATTGAGTTCAGCGAGAGCTTCGGACATCCGATTCATCGAAGTCTCGAACTCGGGTGGCATTGCGAACGCGTCCACGTCGGAGGTATCGAATTGCGTTTGCGAAAGAGCTGCAAGTCCGCCCCAGATCAGGTCACGGCCTTCGTCGCCGAAGAGCTTGTCGTTGCCGAGTCCTCCAACAACGACATCGTCGCCGCCCAGCGCCCTCACTTCGTCGTTACCCTCTCCGGCATCGATGTTGTCGGCACCGCGTGATCCGAAGATGCGGTCGTTTCCTTCGCCGCCGAAGAGCGAATGCGCGAAGCCACCGTCGTCACCAAGTTCGTCCGAATCGGCAAAGATCAGGTCGTCGCCTCCGTCACCATCAAGAGTATCGGCGCCGGCGTCACCGCGAAGTTCATCGTCGCCGCCATCTCCATGGATCGAATCGTTGCCGGTTCCGCCATCGATCTTGTCGTTGCCGTCGCCGCCGCGAAGCGTATCGTTTCGTTGACCGCCGGTGATCGTGTCGTT
>JBCCOI010000376.1:0-7440 GCA_039025515.1 Planctomycetota bacterium | reverse complement strand
CCCGTCGCGTTTCTTGCCAGCCGCGTGCACCCAAGTACTGCTTCAGAGCCCGTGTTGGAAAACGCCATTCGCTCGCTACCCGTCAGCTCGCAAAACAGCCTTGCGACATCGCCGGCCAGCGGCGACTGTGGTCCGATGGCATAGTCCTTTTCGATTTGATCCTTGATTGCTTTCGTCGTGACTTCGTGAGTGTGGCCGAGAAGGTTGGATCCGAAGCCGCAGGTGAAATCGATGTACTCATTACCATCAATATCCCAAAGTTGGACGCCCTTCGATCGATCAACCACGATCGGATGTGTCATCTCCTTCATGTTTGGTCGGAAACCCGATACCGTTCTTGGGTCGGCGAGGTACCGACGATGCTCCTGCGCGAACTTCTTGCTTCTCGGCATCATCAAATTATTCATCCGAATGATCTCGTCGAGTGCTCTTTGCTGGCGATCGTCCAGAGCGCTTTCACTCAGCTTGACGGTTTTGAAGCGTTTTGCTTTCGGTGCAAGATCCGCTTCATCAATTTGTCTTGAGTCCTGATCTGCCTTCGCAACTCGTACGTCTATGTGTTCCGAACCGGAAGATAACGGCTCGATAGCAGCAACTTCTTGTTGCTCCGATCTTTTCAACTGCTCGCCCGATACATACTGACTTCCTAACGCACGCAGTTGCTGCTGCATGAGCTGCAATTGAGCTTGCAGCTGCATCTGAATCACGCTTTCCGCAGTTGTTCTCGAACTCGCAAAATTGTTCGGCGCGGACTTGCCTGCGACCGTTTCAGCGGTCTGGGAGGGGTGCTCCGGGCGACCGCAATCATCATCGACTTGTGACGCCGCCGGAGACGAAAACTTTTCTCTGGGAAGACATTCGTCCAACCATTTTCCAAGCTCGCCAACGGTGGTCGTCTCTTCCAAGAGTTGCCGAAAGCTGACTTCGACATCCAATTCTTTCTTAAACGCAGACGCCGTCTGCGTCAGCACGAGTGAGTCGAGTCCCATCTCGAAGAAGGTCGTGTCATTGTCAAACTCACTGAGGTCAAAGCCCGACGTGTTTTCAAAGACGGACTGGACACACTTGATGATTGCAGGAACTCGAGACACGGCCTCCTCCTGTGAGTCAAAGGGACGAGAAGCTTCTTGCAGACCCGAACGTTTGCTTGGTCTGGACTGCTGGGGCTGTTCTGAATGAGTCGGGGCGTCATTCGCCTGAAGCCCTTGAATGCCAACTCCAGGCTCGACGAAGTAGCGTTGCCGCTGGAACGAATATGTAGGCAATGTAAGATGCTCTAGCTTTCGGATTGGCCTTCCGTCCGTCGACAGATGGCGCCAATCAATCCGCACGCCGCTGCACCAAAGTTGTGCAACCGCGCCCACCGTGCTCCGCCATTCCTCCTCAAACGCATCAAGCTCTACTGCATCTTGGTTGGTAAAGAGCGTTGGGATGGCCAACTGCTTCTTCGCGTCGGCCGCATGTTGTTTGGCGAGCGTTGCCAAGGTTCTTCGTGGTCCGAGCTCGACCAAAATTCGACGTGGGTCCCCGTCATGCTCGCACCAGATCCGCGTGATGGCATCTGAGAAACGTACAGGGGCGCGAAGGTGATTCGCCCAGTACGCTGGATCCGTTGACTGTTGATCAGTGATCCAATCTCCGGTGACTGTCGAACAAATGGGAATCGTCGGAGCCCGGAGCGGAAATTGGGAAACAAACTCTTGGAACGGCTCGACGATTGAATCCATCATGGGCGAGTGAAACGCATGAGAAGTGTGGAGCAATCGACAAACAACTTCCTGGGATTCCAATTGTTCACGCAGGGTTGCGACTTGGTCTTTCGGCCCCGAAACGACACAGAGACTGGGTCCATTGAAAGCCCCAATCGCCATCTCACCCCACAGCAAGGGTTCGACGTCGGCACCGGGTAGCTTGACGCTCATCATCGAGCCAGCAGGAAGCTCTTGCATAACTCGCCCACGCTCGGCAATGATTCTTAGACCGTCTTCGAGCTCAAAAATGCCCGCAACGCAAGCGGCTGCAAACTCGCCGATCGAATGTCCGACCATTGCAGACGGCAAGATACCCCACGACATGCACGTTTTTGCGAGCGAGTAGCCAAGTGCGAATAGCGCAGGCTGGGTAAATCGAGTGTTCTTAAGGATTTCTTGCGATGCAGCCTCATTGCCTGACCGCGCGAACATGACCTCTCGTAGGTCACGATCTAAGAGCGGGTGAAGAATCGTGGCGCACTGATCCAGACTCTCACGAAACACAGTGGAGTGTTCATAAAGTCCCTGTCCCATTCGTACGTACTGGGAACCCTGACCGGGAAACATAAACACAATGTCGCGTGATGCGGAAGAAGCTTTCGCCTGTTTGAAAAGCGAATCGCGGCGTGAATCAATGCTCTGGCGAAGTTCATCGATTGAACTTGCAACAAGGACTGCGCGATACGGAAACGCCTCGCGTCCGAACTGCATCGTGGACGAAACACGATGCAAATCAAGCGATTGATCAGACAACGAGGTTTGAAGCCGTTCAAGATTCGCATCAAGTGCCGACTTGGTTTTGCCGGAGACAGGTATCAGGGACAGAGGCAATCGATTCGAACGAGCACCCGGAGACTTATGATCCGCCGTTTTCTTGGGAGCTTCCTCAACAACCAAGTGGGCATTCGTACCGCCAACTCCAAAGGAACTCACACCAGCACGGCGTGGATGCTTACCGCGATTCCAAGGCATCAAAGAATCGCAAACAAAGAACGGGGTCGACTCAAAATCGATCTGTCGATTTGGCGATTCGTAGTGCAACGTCGCGGGAAGACGCTCGTGAAACAATGACATTGCAACTTTTATCAAGCCCGCAGCACCGGCGGCGGCAACCGTGTGGCCGATATTGGACTTCACACTTCCAATCGCGCAAAACTGCTTCTTATCCGTCTTTGACTCGAATACGCTTTGCAATGCGGTTACTTCGATCGGATCACCGACCGGGGTTGCGGTCCCGTGGGCTTCGATATAGCTGATCGTTTCGGGATGGACTGCGGCCATTCGCTGGGCCATTGCGATCGCATCGGCTTGCCCACGAATGCTCGGTGCCGAAAAGCTGGCCTTCTCTCCTCCGTCGTTGTTGATCCCATAGCCCTTCACCACGGCGTAGATGCGATCGGAGTCCCGCTGCGCGTCCTCCAGCCTCTTCAGAACGACCAATCCAGCACCGTCACAGAACATTGTGCCTGCCGCCTCAGAGTCGAACGGGCGGCAGTGACCGTCAGGCGAGAAGATGCTTCCGGTTTGGTGGAGGTGCCCGCTCGCCTGAGGAAATTGGATCGAGACTCCGCCGGCGATCGCAAGGTCACAGTCTCCAGCCTGAATGGACTTGCAAGCCTCAATGACGGCAACCAGTGAAGTCGAGCAAGCGGTATTTACGTTGATCGCTGGTCCCCGCAGGTTCAATGCATGAGCGATACGCGTCGCGATATAGTCCTTCTCGTTGTAGACACCGACGTTGAATTCACCGACGTCACGAATCAACCCCGGATTGGTTAACAGATTCTTTGTAAAGTAGGTCGAGGAGTATGCCCCTGCCCAAACACCGATCCTCTCTTCGGTCCGTGACGGAACGACTCCTGCATCTTCAAGTGCAACCCACGCTAGTTCCAGCAGCACGCGTTGCTGAGGGTCCATCATCTCCGCAAACTTGGGAGGCAGCTGAAAGAACTCCGCATCGAATCGATCCGCCCCGTCGATGACTCCTCTCGCGCGAACATAATTTTCCGATCCAGATTCATGGGCATCGAGGCTTGGATCGAGCTCCTCCTCCGTGAAAAACTTAATCGACTCACGTCCTTCGATCAGGTTCTCCCAGTACTCTGCCAAGGTTGACGCACCCGGCATGCGTGCCGCCATTCCGACGATCGCAAACTCTCCTGGATGGGTCGAGTGCGAGCGGATTCCGACGTGATTGATTTTCTGCGCAGTGTCTTGATCGTTCAAAAAACTCTTGATCGTGGGACGGTCAAAGAACTGCCCGACCGTTAAGGGCAATCCCGTTTCTTGTTCGACGCGTGCAACGATTGCTGCCGCTCGCATCGAGTCGCCGCCCAGATGAAGAAAGTTATCGTGGACTCCGACACGATCGATTTGCAGAACATCGCCCCAGATCTTCGCGATCTGTTTTTCAATTTCCGACTCGGGCGCAACGTAGTCTGTGTGCAAATCGGGACGCTGGGTGTTCGGCGGCGGAAATGCCTTTCGATCCAGTTTTCCGGATGGTGTGTAAGGGAACTGCTGGACAGTCTCCACAACATTCGGGATCATGTAGTCCGGTAGCGTTTGAGAGAGACTCTGACGAATCTGAAATGCATTCGGTGTCTTCCCAGCCATTGCAAGGACGTATGCCACCAATCGCTTTCGTCCGTTGCCATCTTGCTGCACGGCTGTCGCGGCCTGCCTGACCGATTCCTGCTTCGCAAGCTCAGCATCGATCTCCTCCAGCTCGATGCGATGACCATTGAACTTGATTTGGCTGTCCATGCGGCCCAAGTGCTCAAGCTCGCCATCGCCGAAGAGTCGAGCGAGATCTCCCGTTCGGTAAACAGTCCTGCCATTCCAAGTGCAGAACTTTTCTGCGGTTAACTCCGGGCGTTTGAGGTAACCGAGCGCCAGCCCATCGCCAGCGATTAGAAGCTCTCCCGGCGTCCCTGGCTCACAGAGCTGATCGTGATCATCGACGACAAAGACTTGCGTGTTTGCGAATGGTCTTCCAATCGAGATGGTACTTTCACCGGACGTGATTCTCGCCAGCGTGGAGTAAACCGTGGTTTCCGTCGGTCCAAACATGTTCCAAAGCTCGTCGCAGCGTTCCAGCATGGGCCGAATCAAATCGCGCGGCAGAGGCTCGCCCCCAGTCAGAAACTTCATCCCATCGCGACGCGAGAAATCCGCTTCTAGGATCATGCGCCACATGGCAGGTGTCGCCTGCATGTAGTTCACGTCGAACTGATCGACTGTTGCAATCAGCTTCGCTGTGTCCTTGGCTGTCGCTCGATCAACAACAACCACCGACCCGCCACAGATAAGCGGCAGAAACATTTCGATCACGCTGATGTCGAACGAAAGCGTTGTGGTCGCCAAGATCCGATCTTCGGAGTTGAACCCGGGTGACTTCGTCATGCTCCAAAGCATGTTGACTACCGGCCGATGCGGCACCATCACTCCTTTCGGTTTTCCTGTGGAGCCAGACGTGTAGATCACGTAGGCGACGTCGTGCCGCACATCAACCGTGACGTCGGGCCGCGAATCGCCGAACTTTGCAATGGTTTCCCATTCATCATCAACCAACGTAGCGGTCGCGTTGAAATCATCGGTGAGATGACGCTGGCTGGCGTGCGCGATGACATGCTTGACCTCACTATTGTCAACCATGTAACGCAATCGATCGACAGGGTATTCAGGATCCAGGGGTACATAGCCTGCTCCCGATTTGAGGATCCCGACCAATAGTGCGGGGGTTTCGACGACTCGGTCGCAACAGAGCCCGACCAAGTCCCCCGGACCAACACCGATGGATCGCAGATAGTTTGCGAGTTGATTACTTCGCGTCTGCAACTCAGAAAAGGTCATCGTTGCATCGCCCGAGAAGACGGCAATCTTGTCTGGGCTAGAATCGCATATCCGATCGACCAATTCCTGAACCGAACTGCGCGGATACTCGCTGCTTGTCGTTTGGTTTATTCGAGCGTACAGCGAATCCAAATTCAGCGAATCCAAAGTCAGCGAATCCAAAGTCATCGATCAACGTCGTCAGATCAAACGGATGGGCGAGGAAGCGATCCGTCTTCGCTTTGAAAAATCGCTCAAACTCGACGGCTCTCAGCAACAACCGTAGGTCAGTGTTCGAGGCAAGCATGTTCACCGCAATCGTTTCAACGCGTCGAATATCCGGGATCGAATGACTATGCCGGTGTTTTGGATTCCACCCACCAAATCGGAGTGCGACATGGCTTGAAGCAATCCTATGAATTCTCGGAAATATTTGGTTCGACCCGTAGCGAATGGCGAGTTTTCCCGTCCTTGTAAAGAGAAGACCGATCACGACCATTGCGATTCTTTGCCCAGAACCACTCTCCCCCTTCGCCGAGTGAATCGATGAAAAAATTCATGCATGTGGTGGCGATGGCTACCACACTCGTTTGGGCTACGGCCGCAGAAGCACAGCGACCTGGCGGACAGCGACCCGGCGGACAGCGCGGAGGTCCACCCCAACAAGGTGAACAGAATGGCCTGAATCGAAATAACATTGCAAACGCACAACGCCAGGGTGGCGGGTTTGGGATGAATCCGCTGGGAGCAAACCAAAACGGCTTGAATATGGCCGCGTTCAACCAGAACGGAATGCAGAACACCCAGCAAGTGGCCCAGCGGATGATCGCAAACTTCGATACGGATGGAAGCGGTGAATTGGGTATCGCCGAACTACAAGCGGCCCTTCAGATGCTGAATGGCATGATGCGAAACCAACGAGGTGGACAGGACCAATTTGGCCGGCAAGATCAATTTGGCGGCAACCAACGAGGCCTTGGCGACCAGCCGAATGCCGCTTTCGGCCCGCAGAATCGACAGCCCGTACGCGGTGCTGACAACCGTGGCCGGCCTCAACGTGGTGGACAGCGTGGCAGATAGTTGCTTCCAGGTCGTTATCCGATAACTCTTCCGTGGGACCTCAACCAATCATGCGGCCCAAGTTCCACCAATGACAAAAGAGCGCAAGCGAGATCAAGCCAATCGAAGCAATGACAAAGTGAACCCGTTGCCACTTCGACCACCATGAATTCCTTGCCATCAAAACGCAACATAGACCGGGAATGATCACGCAAGTCACTTCCAACAGCGACATCGAGGTTGATTCCGACAAACGTGAGAGCTCGGGCGTATCGAATTGTCGAATTCGCAACACTTGAATGACGACGACCGCCATCAATCCGACCGAGAGCACGGCAAGCATCAACCAGGGAAGAAACGGATTCAACAACTCCTTGCGTGCTCTGAAATTCAACAACTTCCGAATGCATTGGACGAGCAAGCTGATCGATGTGAGCAACGGAAAAAGAACTACTGCAACCGAAGAGATCAAGCTGCGGCGGAACTGAGCTTCATAGACTCCCATCTCCAGTGATGTATCGGCTCCCGCGCCCTTCATGAGAACCACGGCATCGTATTGCAAGACCTCGCGGTGCAGATCGTCAGCAATCACCTCGGGCGTCGTCTCCATGAGTTGACGTAATCCGGCCACATCAATCAGCGCAATTACACCACCGTCGAATACCGATTCAGGCCAATTCGAATCAGCTGAATAGCTGTGAATAGAGAGGTGAAGTGCATCCAAGCGGTTGGCCTCCGCAATATTTTGCATATGGTCACCCAAGGTTCGGACTCCATTGGGACCGATGCCTTCCAT
>JBCCOI010000375.1:0-7465 GCA_039025515.1 Planctomycetota bacterium | reverse complement strand
GCCGCATCGATTGACGCCAATGACGGCTGCAAGGTTTTCGATCGCCCGAGCTTGCAGCAAACGTACCCAGTGTTCTGAGCGAACGTGTGGCCAGCAGGCGATCACGACGAAGGCTTCGGCGTCCAACGCCAAGGCATCTCGGAATAATTCTGGAAAACGGAGGTCATAACAGATTGCCGGTGCGATTCGGACGCCTTGCCATTCAAACACGGCCGGCTTGCCGCCCGCCGGGTAGAAGTCTCCTTCTCTGGTGACCGAGAAAGGTCGTCTTTTCTGGTACCGAACCAATTCGGTTCCGTCCGGGGCGAACGCGACGGCTTCGTTTCGTGAAGTCTTATTTCTTGCCGGCGCGGCCAAGCCACCAAGAATGGCGATGTCAAACTCGCCGGCGATCATTCGTAGAAAGGCCTCGCCATCATGATCTGGTGATTGGCCAGTCAGCGATGTGTCCATGCTGAACCCGGTTTCAAACATCTCTGGCAGAACGACCAATGATCCAGGCTCTGGACGGTTCGTTGCGAGCATCTGGCGAATCCGATTCCGATTGGCAGACTTATCCTGCCAAACCATGTTTAGCTGCAACGCATACCACTTCATCGTTCGATTGACTCATCGCTCATTTGCGGATCGCTATTTCCGTCGATCAGGCGGCACGACGGCGGGGCCGAATCGTTTTGCGAGCCTGATACGCCCTTCGGCGCTCGCAATGATACACCTTGTGGACCCTTTGCTTGATGTCGACCTCGGCCGGAAGTGATTCTACCAATCGTCCTCTGCTTTCGATCTCTTCTGACATTTGAGAAAGTTGGCGTTTGACGCCGCGCAGAAAGCCGTACTTGCGAATCGCCGAACCGGGGACATGCCACACTGCGGACAACCAAGCCCATCGCCAGTGGCAATGCGGGATCGGGAAACCGCTGTCGGACTCGAACTGTTCCGCAGCCCGTTCGAGTACCCGTGCAACCGTGCTCACGGCCAGTTCGTATAATTCTGCCAGCCTTTCAATCGAATCCGAATCCAGTGCCCGTTCGGGGTTCTCCAAACCAGTTTGCAACGGAAAGTCCGCAATCAGCTTTGCACTTCGTCGATGTGCATATTTGGCCGCGTGCATCATCAGTGAGCCCAACCAGGCCGGCTGAGATGACAGGCGGATCGATGCGTGCAGGCCAAGTTCGGTTGCCCGTTTTCGGATCGCAGGCAGATTCGATTGGACAGAGGTTTCAAACGCGAAGTGAACGTTGGCTTCATCGAAGTGATTGACGGTGTGAAGCGGATTGATCACATCGACGATGTAGTGACACAAGACGCCCGCCGCATGGGCGACTTCGGGGAACTTCTCGGCGCCCAGTTCCTTCTCCAAGCGGTCATACCACTGGTGCGCGACTCTTGGACCGCCTCCCCAGAATCCCTCCGCAACATGTAGAACGTGATTGTGAAAGTCACGGAAGCGAACATCGGGATCAAGAACACCGCGCAGAAGGTCCCGGTGATAAAGCAGCAACCATGGCCTCAGACGTAGCCCCGCCGGTGTTTGAATGCGTTCGAGCGCTTCGAGGACGAGGGTTTGGTGCGCTTCGATGCAGTGCATCCGGCGGAGGAACTTGATCAGCCGATTCATCGCTGCAAACTACGAGGCAAACGGAAAGCGATCGCCGCCTTCAAAGCGATCCGTCGATGACTCATGGCTTTCGCGACGTGCGGGGCGCATTCGAGGACGAACGGGAACACCCGATTGGGCTTCATCGGTTCGCGAGACATGGACATCGAGTTGCGGGAACGGAATCCCGATCCCAGAAGAATCCAGTTGACGCTTCACTTCGCCCGTCAACGCTTCCTTCATCGGCCAGTAGTCCGATGATCGGATCCACATCCGGACTTTCCAAACGACGGCGCTGTCACCCAATTCACTCAAGACGACAGCGGACCCGCGTCCTTCGCCCGGGATCGTTTCTCCGGCAAACGTATCGAGGGCTTTCTGAAGCGACGCCCTCGTTTCATCCATGTTTGCGTCATAGTCGACGCCGACGATGACTTCCACGCGGCGGTGGGCGTGGAAACTGACGTTCTCAATTGTTGCTCCGCTGATCGCACTGTTGGGAATGATCAATCGGCGATTGTCGGGTGTGTCAAGCGTCGTCGTAAACAGGTCAATTTCATTGACGCTCCCTGAGACTCCAGCGATGTTGACGAAGTCGCCGACTTTGAACGGCCGAAAAACGATCATCAAAATGCCGGAGGCAAAATTGCTAAGCGAGCCTTGAAAAGCCAGGCCGATCGCGAAGCCACCCGCGGCAAGAAGCGCCGTCATGCCTCCAAGCGGCGCGCCAAGCTTACTCGCAACGGCGGCGATCAGGCCTCCCATGACGACGTAGAAGATCGCCGTGCCGACGAATCGGCCGAAGGTCTCGTCGACGCGTTCGCGAATCGGGCGGCTCACAACGCGAGAGAGGTAACGCGAGACAAAATAGCCGATGACGACGACCATCAATCCGATGACGGCATACCCCAAATTCGGAAGCACGGCCTTGGCGAAGTAGTCATTTACGGCCGCGAAATCTCCATCCAACATGGAACTCATGGCTTGATCCAGGGCCGAATCCTTCGGGACGGAGTCGTTTTGAGTGGTATCGGCAGTCAACATCGCCGTTTTCCTTTCTTGAATGAACAGAGGCACAGCGGGAGTTTCTGAGTCCATAGTCCTCCCGCCACAGCGGGCTATAGAGGATTTGGGGCCTGCTCGTAAAGGCTCATTCCCGGCTGTGAGGGCTTTGATAGCAACGACTGGGCAAACTGCGGCGTCTTTACTCTGGGCAATGCAAAAACCGCTTAGCCGGTCACATGGATTGTGTGCACGGTGGCAATCAGACCGCCGATGTACCCCTTGGACCAGGCCACCCCGCATTCCGACCTGGTTAATGTCAATGCAAAGATGCCCATAAGGATTCGGCGATGAACCGTTGGTTGTGGATAGGATCGTTGGCCGGTTTGCTGGTCGTCAGCACCGGATGTTTGCGTCAACAAACGCGAGGCGGATGCTCGACTTGCGGCACTCCGAGCTGCTCGACCGGATCATGTTCCACCGGTTCTTGCGGCAACGGGAAGGGCTTGCTTGGGAAGCTCGACTTGGGTTGCAACGATGGTTGTGGCAGCGGCTGCCGAACCGGATGCCAAGCGGGTTCGCTCGGTTGGCAACAGGGCGGCCTTGATTACAGCTCGCATTTGAACCCAGGCCTTCTGGGGCATCGTGCTGCGTCGTCGATGCAGTCGCAACCGTTTACGCCCGGACCGCCGACGGGACAAGTGGCCTATCCGTACTACACGGTGCGTGGTCCTCGAGACTTCCTGCTTAACGATCCGCCAACGATCGGGCGCTAGGAGATTGCGGGGTCGTTGCCGACGGGCGATCTTGACTGAGTCTGCTGCCGTTAGCCGCGGGTCCTCGACGACCGTGGCTACGTCCGGCGAAAAGAAGACGGATGGTCTAAAGATCGACAAGTTCCGGACATCCGAACCGGCCGGATCATTCGTGTGTCACGCCCAATACCGCGAGATCCGCGAGTCTTCGCGTGCGGCTTGAATCTGGTGCTTCCAAGGGTGATGCCGTGGCATCTGACTTTCGACTCAAAGAGCAACTACCTCGGTTGACCGAGCGGATCGTTGCGACTTACACGCCCGACGACGCGATCAACCATCTCGGTCATTGTCCGCTTCCCAATTACGAAGCCGTCGTTGGAATCTTGTTGGACCTGAAAGACGTCTTTTACCCGGGTTATCGGCGCAAGGTCGGCTTACATGCGGGCAATATCGGCTATCACGTCGGCAGCACTGTTGATTCGTTGCATGATGCCCTGACGACGCAAATCGCACGCGCTCTGCAGCACGAGGACTTGGTTACCAAGAAACACACAGACTGCAACGGGGAGACCGACTACGAAGCCAAGGGTCAGGCGATGGCCATCGCCTTCTTGGAAACCATCCCGGAACTCCGCAGAGTCCTCGCCACCGATGTACAAGCGGCGTACGACGGTGATCCGGCTTGCCAGACGACCGACGAAGTCGTGTTTTGCTATCCGGGAATCGAAGCGGTCACCATCTACCGCGTCGCACACGAGTTGGTGAAGCTTGATGTGCCATTTATCCCACGCATGATGACCGAATGGGCACACCAACAGACCGGCATTGATATTCATCCCGGCGCAACGATCGGGCGATACTTCTTCATTGACCATGGTACGGGTGTGGTGATCGGCGAGACGTGCGAGATCGGCGATCACGTCAAGCTCTATCAAGGTGTCACGCTGGGGGCACTCAGCTTCAAGACAGATGATGACGGTTCGCTGATTCGCGGCCAGAAGCGCCATCCGACGATCGAGGAAAACGTGGTCGTCTACGCCAACGCGACCATCTTGGGCGGACGAACGGTGATCGGGCGAGAGTCGGTGATCGGGTCGAGTGTCTGGATTACGAAGAGTGTTTCGCCGGGAACGACGGTCGTCCTTGAGAAACCGGCGCTTCGTGTTAGGGGCGAAGAGAACGTCTTAGGTGAATCCGAAGCATCCAACTATCAGATCTGAACAAACCCGTCGCAGCAGTCGAAAGACTGAGGATGGACCTCAGACTAGACTTCTGCAAGCCGGTTCGCGGATTCTCACCACCTCACCTCCCCCCTTATGTCGCACCTCACTCCTTTTGACGCCATCGCCAGAACTCGGATTGTCTTTGGGCAAGGCGTTTTCGCTCGTTTGGGAGAACTGGCGGCAGATTTTCGTCCCAAGAGCGTGCTGGTGGTTTGTGACGAGGGCATTCTTGAGGCCGGGCATTTCGACACGGCCTGCGGATTTTTGCGCGACGCAGGCCTGACAGTCCATTCGTTTCATGAGTTTGCCGAGAACCCCACGTCGGCGATGGTCGACGTGGGTGTTGCCAAGGCTGCGGAAGTCCAACCGGATCTACTCATCGGGTTGGGCGGTGGCAGCAGCATGGACTGTTGTAAGGGTATCAATTTCGTCTACTCATGCGGCGGAAGGATTCACGACTACCACGGGGTCGGTAAAGCCACCTCGGAGATGATTCCGATGATCGCCGTTCCCACCACCAGCGGGACGGGAAGCGAAGCGCAATCGTTCGCGCTCATCAGCGATGCCGACACCCATGTGAAAATGGCGTGCGGCGATCCGAAGGCCGCATGCAAGATCGCAATTCTCGATCCCACGCTGACACTCACTCAGCCACGAAGCGTGACGGCGCTCACGGGCATCGATGCGATTTCTCATGCGATCGAAACATACGTTACCAATCGCCGGACGCCGATGTCGGTGACCTACAGCCGTCGGGCGTTCGGGTTACTTGCGACGGGCTTTTCGGAAGTGCTTGCGGCTCCCGAAGATCTCGAAGCACGTAGCCGCATGCAACTCGGCGCGTGCTTCGCCGGCATGGCGATCGAAACATCGATGTTGGGAGCCGCACACGCGACCGCAAATCCGTTGACGGCTCGGCATGACGTCACGCACGGACAAGCCGTCGGGCTGATGCTGCCCGCCGTGATTCGCTTGAACGGTAGGAAACACGGCGATTGGTACGCCGAGTTATTGCGCGAGGTCGATCCGAGTGTCTCCACCGAGGAAGCACCGGAAACACTGGCGCGGATGGTGACGCGATGGTTGGAGGAAGCCGGTTTGGCGACAAGCTTGAATGCTTTATCAATTCCCGAAACCGGGATCGACGCATTCGTGGAGGACGCTCTCAAGCAATGGACGGGCACTTTCAATCCCATTCCACTGGACAAGCAAAACGCCGCGGAGCTTTACCACGCCGTCGCGTGAACTACGACCGATTTGCAATCGGACCCGACGAGGGAAGTGCAGTGTCGACGTCGGGACGCAAGTACTTTTGAAGCAGGATGTGGCAATCACTGCCGCCTCGGTCGTTACCCGTAAACCAAATTCGACCTCCGTGCCGAACGACGATGCGTCTTGAAATGGCGAGGCCAATCCCCGAGCCCGGGACGGTTTCTTTGAATCCGAGTCTTTTGAACATCGTGAAGACCCGCTCGCGGTGACGTTCTTCAATCCCGATGCCGTTGTCGCTCACGATAATGTGTATCTGGCGATTGTCAGCTGTAACGCTCAGCTTCACCTCGGGAGTCGTTGAATCGTCGCAATATTTGATGGCGTTATCGATGACATGAAAGAAGAGCTGCTCGAGCTGTTCCGCGTCACCAACAACAACTGGCATTTCTGGCACATCGATGTCGGCATCATGGAAACTGATTGTCGAACCCAAATGCAAGACTGCATCGGCGATAACATCGTCGAGCTGAACACGTAAAAGCGGCCCTCCTCGCGTGTTGATTCGCGAGTACGTGAGCAACCCTTCGATCATCGTCCGAAGATTCGCGGTGCTTTCGCTAATGACTTTTGACGCCCGGAGAACTTCGTCGATCGCACCACTCTCGGCTTTCTCTTCAAGGATCCTTGAGTAGTGCGTGATGTGACGCAATGGAGCCTGGAGATCGTGGGAAACGGCGTAGGCGAATTCGGGAAGTTCTTCTTGTATTTGTGCGACCGAATCAAGTTGTCGCTCGGCTCTCTCGGCTTCACGAACGGCGGTCACATTTGTGGTTGTCAGGACGATCCCCTTGATCTCGCCGAACTCAGTTCGATAGGGCTGGATTCTCTGTAGATAGCACTGGCCGTGATAGTTCTGGACTTCTACTTCGGCCGGAACACCGGTCCGGAGAACCCTGGCAGCGTCCTCGATGAGATTGGGACTGTCCAACTTATACGCGATGTGTTCGATCGGTCGTCCGATGTCCTGTTCCATGACATTGAACGCGGCCGAAATCGCCGGCGTAAACATTCGAATTCGAAACTCATCATCGAGAAAGATCGTTCCGATATCCGTGCTCTTTAACAAGTTATCCATGTCGGACGTTAGTTCCGTTAACTCTTCGATCTTCTGCTTGTGCTCAGAGTTGACGGTGTAGAGCTCTTCGTTGACGCTGTGAAGTTCTTCGTTGGTGCTCTGCAACTCTTCGTTGCTAGCGATCAATTCCTCGTTGGTGCTCTGAAGTTCTTCGTTGCTCGTCTCCAGCTCTTCGACGGTCGCCTGCAGGGTCTCACGCGTGTAACCGAGCTCGCGTTCAAGTTGAGAGATGCGTTCGTTCGAAAAGGCCTCGCTATCGAAGTCTTGGACTTGAACGGGAGTTTCAACCGAAACCTTCGGCGACTCCTCAGGCTCGATGCTCACCAGAAACATGCTTTCGGAACCCTTCTGATAGGGTTCCACCGTGACGCGATGATTCTTGTCGTCGTCCTCCGAGATTTCCACGCTATGAAAAACAACGGGTTTATCGTCGGACTTGGCGCGATGGAGCCCCGCGCTGACGACGGTTCGAAGGGAATCGGGGAGCAACTTGATTGCATCTAGGGTCGAACGCCCTTCGGGTTGAACAAGGAAGTTCCTC
>JBCCOI010000374.1:0-7467 GCA_039025515.1 Planctomycetota bacterium | reverse complement strand
ATCATCAACGACATTGAACTGAATACCCAGAACTGATTGAGCGAACGAACGGCCGTCAGCGTTTGGATCGGTGAGCCTGAATCGAGCGCCGATTTCAGCTTGCTCGCCGTCTGGACCGCCATGATTCCGGAAACGGTCGCAGCGCCAGCCAGCGCGATCTTGACGGCCGCAACCATCGGCGCCGACTTGAGCTGGCGTCCGCCTTGATTGAGCAACAAGATCTGTGCAATCAGCAACGTGGCTGCGATCACCAGAAGAGCGATGCCGAGCGTCATGACCAATGGATGTCGACGGCAGATCTCTTGTCCCAGTGTACCCACCGCTTCGCTGGATTCGACTTGTTCTCCGGCCGATGACGAGACGGCGACGGGTGTGGAACCGGGCGTTGCAGCTGCAGCCCCGCCGAACAGCTCCGGAATCGCTTCGCCGGCTGACTTCCAGGCCGACATTCCGTTTTTCCAAACCAGCGAGTCCTTCTTAAGAATCTTAGCTTCCGCATAGAGCCGCATCTGATCCATCGAAACCGGTCCTTGTTTCTCTCCGTTAACGTGCGCGTACCACTGTGCGGTGGCATTCTCGTTCGCAATCGGCGCGACGCCTTCTTCGCCCGGCGGGACATCCGAAGCGTCCGCGGCCATGTCGCCGGCGACGCTTCCGGCTTGTACCGGTTTTGGGAAAAAGTTGCCGAACTCATCCGCCTTCATCCAGCTCAATCCGTCTCCCGACAACTCGTGCATCCGCGTCACTTGTCCCCGACGCACCATGTCGGTGATCTTGTCGGGCGTGAAGGGACCGATGGTTCTGCCGCGAAAACGGACAAAGACGCGTTCAAACTCGGGCATGCGAATCAGTTGGGTTGAAGAGAGGAGCGAAGAAGAGGCGACGCCGACCGACTATTGATCATCGGCCTTCGAATTGGCGGGGAACCAAAAAACGGGCCGCCCCGGAACTTGATAGATCGGATTGGGATCCAACGTCACGCTACCGTTTGAGCATTCTCCAATGGCCAGAATCGAGCTCGAAGCGGCACCCTCACGCGGCGGCGCGGCGACGAAGAGTTTTCCATCGGACTCCGGAAGCGACCCACGTTGATGAAACTCCACGACGCCACTTTGGCTCTTGGCAAGAAACCCGACCCACTGGATCGAAGTCGCCGCGACGGCTTCAAAGTCGGCCAGCGGATTCTGCAATCGCTTATACGCGACAGCCAACTCTGATTTGATGGTGCGATCAAGGTCCGAGTTTAGATTCTCGTCGATCTTCCGAGGCTGATACCACTTTTCGCGGACGCTCGCTCGTCGAACCAGCATCTGCATTGATTGCGGAACCATCGATCTCAGTCGTTCGCTTCCGCGTGTTGCTGTGTCCAGCATTTGATAGATCAGCCACTCTTTATGAATGCCGTCCAGTTTGGGACGACGCATGATTTGGCTGACCTGCACCAGGAACGTGGTTTCCCATTGCTGGTCGAATTCCACGGACTGCTTGGCTTTGTTGCTAATCACGTCCAGCACGGCACTCATCGGCTCATTGATGACCTCCGGAAGCGGGCCGACGAAGCCCTTGTTTCGTACACCGCCGAGTTCGTCGGACAACACGGAAACACCTAGACTGTTTTGTTGCCTGAGACGCGATGCGTTTTCTTCGGCGTAAGTCTTGTAGATCAAATACCCGGTCGTCGACCCCGATTCGCGCACCGGTAGGGTGACGGCGCGAGAGATCGGATGGTTCCTCATCTGATTGACCATCGTGTCGAGCAATGCCCGACGACCCTTGATCTCCTCCATCGCGTCGACAAGACCGTTCAGATCTGCGAGTGCCGGGTTGGGGAAAATGTCCGCGGCGAGCATGTTCCTCGATTCGATCAAGCTTACCGCTTCTCCGGCGGTGACGCCTTGTTGCAGTTTGGAGGCCAACAGTTCCAACCAGGCATTCGTCCGGTCGATTCCCAACCAGTAATCTTCTTCCTCGAGGACTGTCGAAAACTCGATAAACTCGGTGTTGGCGATCGACCGCGTCGCAAACTCTCGCAGTCGATCGGCGTAGACTTCAATCGAACGTGAGTTCACCAACGACGCAATCGCGGCCTCGCGTTGTTGGGTCATACGGTTGGCGTCACGCATCTCGCTTAGCGACTCGCTGGCCAAGGATCGAAGCGTTTCCTGCTTCGCCTTGGCATCGACGGAAGCAAGCGGAAACTGCTTTGGCAAACGTGAGACGGATGTAATGAGTTCGCGAATCGCACTCAGATTCTGATCGGAGGTGCCGCGTGCGCGAAGTGCGTTGAACGTCGTCCGCAACTCGCCGACCTTGGCGATCATTTCGTCACTCTGTCGCAACGACTCCGTTTCGATGTACTGTGATTTTCGTTTTCGCAAGTCATCGATTCTCGCCCGTTGGCCGTCGGATTCGGCAAGCTCCTCCAATTGCGGAAAGAGAATTTCGTCGATCAAGGCCGGATCATCGCTGGATGCCTGCGAAAGCAAGTCGTCAAACCTCTCGCGTCGATAATTTGCATCCTGGACTTCTTTTTGAGCGGTCGTGTGCAGCGCGACCATCTTTGGCATGGCGGCCACGTCAGGTTGAGTGCTTTGAATGGATTGGTAGTAGCTGACGGCTTCGGGATACTGTTGACCGGAGACGAGTTGATTCATCTGCTCGATCGTTTCTTCCCGTTTGGCGGCCGCACTCGCGGAAACCATCATAATGATGCCACCGACGACAATCGCGATGACGGCCGCAGCGGCTAAACCGCCAATCAGCAGCATCTTTTGCTTCGCCTTTTTTGCCGGCGCGTCGGCCAAGGCCGCCGCCCTGGAGGCGAGTTCTTCGGGAACCGGATGACCAAAGCGTGATGCTTGATCCAGTGCGGCATTGACCTCTTCCGCCGAAGCACCTGACTGCAAGGTCGATTCGAGATTCGCGACTGCCATTTCTCGCTCGCTCTCCATCACGGCTTGGCGGTCAAGGTCTTCAAGCCACTGAAACGGCGCGGCAACCTGTTGCTGCAATCCTTGATTCACGTCTACACCGTAGCGAGCACGAACCTCCTGCCAACGCGTTCGCAGTTCGCGCGACTTGGCTTCATCACGAGCTGCGAAGGACTGCGCGATTCCCGGCGTGAGTTCGGCGAGTTCGGCTTCCTGGCGTTGACGCCGGTGAGTTTCCGCCGCGAACGAGGTTTGTTCGATCAAATGTCTAGACGGTTGGATGCGCCAAGAGGTCGCCGTCAATTCTTGATGCAGTTGTTGCAACCGCCGCGCGTCCTCCTCGGCCAACGCCTGTTTGAGCTCTCCTTCAATCTGACTCAGTCGCACCTTCTCCCAGCTCTCCAGATCGTCCATCCAAACCGGATTGTTACCATCAACGCGTGCGATTTGTCGCAGAGTACGGAGGCGGCCGGCTAGCGGTGCTTTGGCAATCGCGAGACGACGATGTCTACGAAGCAGCGCATCTAACGGCAGCGACTCGATGATGGCTTCATTGATCTGGGCCACGTCATCTTGATTCAGTTTCGGCGGCAACGGAATCGCCATGAACTGAAGCAGATCGTTCCACTCGTCCCATTCTGGAAACTCCAGTTCCGCAGCCGCATCGAGCGCGTTGGGAGTCAACTCGACTCGCTGAATCGCTTCACTCCGAAGGCCTTTGCGGAGCAGCATGATGGCGTCGTCGAGTCGTTGATTGACGGCCTGGACTTCTTTGCGATACGCCTCCGCGAGAGGTCGCATCTCCTCTTCCGCGATTCCGTCTCGTTTCTCGAGCGCTCTGCGAATCTTGTCGACAGTGGTTGCCATGGTGCTGGGCTAGAAGGAAAGGGTGAAACGGAGCGGAACGTGGCGAAGCACACGCCCACGCCGGTCATGAAATTTCAAATCGGGAACTTCAACTTGCAAGCCGGTCTTCAGCGTCGTAAAGGCTTTGCGTAAATCCGTTGCGGCTTGGGCCAATTCTCCGCACTGGGCGACGATTCGAACCAGCCGAGTCTGTTGCGATCGCGAGAGCTCGATTGTTGACGTTTCGATTCGCTCTTGAAGCGCGGTGTTGAGCGTTTTCGCTAAGTCCGCCATCGCCGAGGCGGCGTCAGGGGAACGCATGAGCGATCGCATCATCGATTCCTCTCCTCGAAGTGTCTTGGCGACCAAAGGTTCGGCCAGATTCTGGAATGCTGACGGCAGTTCGGCTTGATTCTCCTTGATCGACAACATCAGCTCCGTGACACGTGCCAAGGCCCGAGTCGCCGAGCGATATGGCGCCGCGAGCGGCTCGCTGCTGGCCGGCGACCATTCGCGTTCGAGAAACGCGATCAGGTCACCCGTCTCACGGTTCCAGAAAATCTCTCCGCCCAAAACGTTGGGAACTTGATTCAATCGCTGCGTTGTCATCGTTTGCCGACCTCCGCTCAATCGTGTCGTTCTCACGATGATTTCGGCGACGTCGGGAAATGACGTCGCGTCTCCACCCCAGGAGTAAAGCGACGCTTCGGACTCGGGCGAACTTGATGTCTGGTCGTCTTCCTCAGTGTTGGCACTTTTCTCATCGTCGGCCTCTGCCGAAGTCCCTTCATCAAGCTGAATCGGCGGAAGCCGCAGTCCACCTCGCAATTCGATCGGATTCGGAAACTCGGCGTCTTCTTCAGGATGCGTTAACGCCCAGGCGAGCATCTGCTGTTGGTCGAAGTAAACTTTGAACTTGAACGGCTTGTCGGGGATCGGCGCCGGAGGTTTCTCTTTGGGTTTTTCTCTCTCGACAACTACCGGCGGCAAAGGCTTTGGCTCTTCCGCTCCACCCGGCAGCAGCGGCAATCCGGCCATCGATCGTGCGACGACCCAAGTCAAGCTGAGTAGCAACAATCCGCCGGCGACCCCGCCGCCGACGTAGAGCGGCATGCGGCTTTTCGGGTTGAGTATCTCCGGCGGTAACTCGGGTGGCCCCGGTGGCGGAGGCGGCGTGGCGACTTCGTCTTCCACTTCCCACGACGACGCCATGCCCGAGTCTTCAACGACGTCTTGAACTGCGGTGAACGTGCCACCGCCGGCGTCGGCGACTGGACGGACGACATTCGGACGCTGCGTTCCCCTGGCCCTTTCGACCCACTGCGATGCCGATGTGATCGATGGCCGTTTCGTTAGATCGATCGACGCCTTTGAACCAGCTGCGAAACGTGCCTCTTGGCTACCGGCAGGTACAAAGCGAACCTTGCATTGCACGTCGGGCGGGATGTTCGCGGCAAAGGTGTTGAAGGTCGCGGACCAACGTGATGACGGAGGTAAGAGTGCGATCGACTCATCGACCATCGAAAGCAACTGGTCGTGGTGGGCAACAGGAAAGACGATCCAGAGCGGATCGGGATTGCTTGAAGCAATCGCCTCTGCCACCACGCCTCCCCAGCCGGCGTCGCCGGTGACATTTTTCCATGTCGTGCAGATATTCCCGCTTTGATCACCGGACGGGATGTTCGGGCCTGTCCCTGGCGTTTCACAATTGCCCAGCCATTCACTCCGCATGACGGAACGCTGGCGGAGCAGCCATGCGGGACCGGCGGGCGGCCGCTCGTGGGACTCAACGATGACGTGGTGGGCAAGTTTATTGCTGCGACCGCTGTAGTCACTGCCGTAGTCGGCGATGCGAGAAACGATCGAGTGCCGCTGGCCACCAAGCGAAACAATCTGATGCGAAAAAACGGTTGGGTTTCCTCCGCCGCCAGGTTGCCCCAAGTGGCGATAACCGGAAATCGCCTCCAGCTTACTGATCACATTGATCGGCATCCCGGCCGTCGTTAGGACCGTGCAAAACCCACGGCTGCCATGACGCAAACCTTGCGGTGCCGATGTGTAAAGGAGTTCGCTGCTCAAAATGAATCGTCTTGGTCAGCCGCCCAGTTGCTCCGCCATCCAACTGCCGTCTTCGAGTGACAGGCTAGAATCAGCTCCACCCAAAGAATCCGCGGCACCTACCAACCCTCCCGCCCAGTTATGCAAGGCCAGCAGCATGGGGACCTCGACCCAGTACGGCTGCATGTCGCGCGGCCGAATCCCCAAAGATCCCGAATCGGGGTCGACCACCGGACTGCTGCCCGTCGCGCTGACCGGAATGAAAGTCAGACTTGTCGAAAAGCCCTCCGCTGCGGCAACGATCTCGGGGCAGATGTCACTCATCAGCTCGCCCACCCGCTGCGATGCATGCTTGATCCGCTGACTATCGAGGCGACAAAGCTTGGTTCCTTCAATCGGAACATACGGCTCGTCCGTCGAAACATCAGGAAGCAAGTCTTTCCAGGAGTCCCACTTTGTCACGATGATCACGAGGGGTCGTTGATGAAGCTCGTCGTCACGTAGACCCGCGTGCCGCCGCACACGTTGTATCGCTTCCAACAAAATCGTGTCTTGACGAATGGTCGTCTCCCGCGCGAGCCTAGACGTTCGCGAGATCATTTGGGGATCATCCGATTTGCCTTCGCAAGCTCGACGGAATCGCGTGTCTTGTGTCGGGTCGAAACAGAAAAACAGGCACTTGGAAAACGCCAAGTGACGCGTCACAGGATTGATGGTCTTGTCCGCACCCGGAAAGAAACTTTCCCCCGCGTTGTCGTACAAACAAATCAACTTCGAGATCTCTCGATTGCGTTTGTAGCGGGCGTGACTGGAGAGCGGTTGCAAGTTGAACATGAAGGGACGTGGGTACGACACGCTGTGGTCGCCCATATCGACGGTCTCATAAAGATCGCCTTGTTCCTCCGTCTTGGCCAACGCCACGGGCGTCTCCAAGTCGGGGTTCATGAATTGCAACTCTTCGTATTCGTGAATCCGTGCGTTCGTCTCCGCATCGACGTCGCTCATCGAAACAGCAAATCGTTTCGGTAGTGTCTGCCGAAGCATCCAGGACATGGAGGTCAAGAAGTAGCTTTTGCCACAGGCCGGTGCGCCGAAGATACTGAAGATCAATCCCGGAACCTGATTCATCGAATTTGGGACGCGGAGATGGCATCTCGGACACGCCATTCTCGTAGCATTCTGCCCCATCTCATCGATGGCATCCCCTTGCGGATTGAATCGACTCGGCAGGAAACGCTTGGCGTGTTGGAAGCCGAGTTTCGCATCGCCGATCAGGTCCGGATGCTCTGAGATCCACAGCGATTCTTCGGGCGCGTAATCGTGCCAGCAATAAGGGCACGTGACTTTGGTTAACAACGTGATCGTTTGGCTCTTGGCCTTCGACATGGTGCTCTCACAACGCGGCGGGGCGTCCCAGGACTCTGCTAGAGATAGTGTACAAGTCGCCGTTGAGCGTTTCTATGCAATCGCTCCCAGAACCATCAACAGCAGCAGGATTCGTCTTTGACGCATTACCGCAAACGCGGAGCTATTCTTGCAGATTCTGTGGTTCGATTACCTCTATCGTAATCAGATGCGACGTGATGCCCCCGTCAAAGTTCGCCTTCAGGAAGAATGTACGCTTTCCCGGTTT
>JBCCOI010000373.1:0-7477 GCA_039025515.1 Planctomycetota bacterium | reverse complement strand
TTTCTATGAAAAAAGCCGCACGTCTCGTCTTCGTGCGGCTTTCGTTTGATTCAAATCGCGTTTGTGATTTGAATGGAGGGTGTGCTGATAAACCCGATCAGCGAACGACTCGCAGGGACGTAGGCTTCAACCAGCGGACGTTCCCTTTCGTCTTGACGATTTTTCCTTCGACAGCGAGCTGTTGCCCGTCAAATCGAGCTTCGTAGATGCGAGGGTACTTCTCATGGGCCGATTCCACGACGGTGACCGATCCGTCGCGTCCCACGACGGCCAAGCCGAGTTGATCGGGATCGTCGATTGGCGTGACACCAAACTCGCACGCCGCACATCCGCTTCGCCCCGTTACGCGGATCGACGGTTCCGCTCTAACGCTCGTCATCGTGTGCATGTCCTTCATGGATTGCTTCATCGAATTCGCCTTCATCGAGGCGTCCTTCATTATCCGTGCGACCGTCTGAACAAGTTGATCGGCGTTGACGAGAAACGCCTGTTTCTCTCGATCACTTGGAAAGAGGTAGAGTCGGCCGCGATGTAGCGCGGCGTGCTGAACTTTTCCCGGGACCCGTTTCCCGAACTTTGCGTAGCACACGATGCAATCACCGCCGAGTGCGGGCGTGTACTTACCCGGGTTTGCATCAAACGCTGCCTTTATTGATTCGCTGGGAAAGTGGTAAGTCACTCCGTCGACCTTGGATTGGATTTCGGGTTTGCCCTTTTGCCATTTTTGGTGCTCAACCACACAGACCGGGCAATATCCGTCGAGTCCGACCTTTTGGGTTTGAACCTTGTCTTGCATCGTCATCGTGGACCGATGTGACATCGCGTCTTGTCCTTGGACCGAGCGTTGTTGCGAAGCCAAGGTGATGAGAGCCAGGAGTGTAAGTCCGACCGGGCGAGTGGCGAAAGTTGTCTTCATCGTGAGTGTCCTCAAATGGAAATCGTTGTTTGAACGTCGCTCGAGTGACGACGTGTTTTGTTGCGATGTCCATGTGACGCACGGGCAGAAGAAACTCTTACGAAGAAAAATCTATTCTTCGCTGGCGAGTGCGAGTGTGCCGAGACGTCCCGATCGATCCAGTAGCGTGGAACTGACGATTTGAACGTCGTCCGGAGGGAACATCCGGACGCGTTCGAGGACCGTTTTTCGGACGGGGCTTAGAAGTGTTTCGCCCAGCCGCGCGACTCCTCCGCCGATGATGACCGCGTCGGGGTGAAGCGACGTAATCACGTTCGCGACGGCGATTCCCAAGAACGCACCGGCACGCTGAAGCGCCTCGGCAACCAACGAATCAGAAGCAGCCGCGGTCTTCATGGATTCTGGAGTCACTCGGTTCAAATCATTGTCGGTGAGTTCCGCCAGCCGGGGCGCCAACCCCATCCGAACCAAGCGCATGCCTTCCGCAGCGATTGCGGGACCACTGACGAGCGTTTCCAAACAACCTCGATTGCCACATCCACATCGCGGCCCATCGGGCAGTATCGTTTGGTGTCCGATTTCGCCGGCGGCGCCCAGCGGCCCCAACCTGAGCTTCCCGTCGATCACTATCCCGCCACCGACGCCCGTGCCGATGCCGAAGAACGCAAAGGTATCGTTCGGTCGATCCTTTCCAAATCCAAACCTCAGCTCTCCGAGCGTTGCCGCTCGGGCATCATTCAAGACTCGGACCGGACACCCCAGTTCACTCGTCAGTGTCTCAGCAACAGGTACATCACGCCACTGCGTCGGCATGTTGGGCAGGAACTTGGTGACACCCGCATCGATATCAACCAGTCCGGGAACTCCGATCCCCACCCCGTGTACTTTGGAAAGTGAATGGCAATCGAGAAACTGTTTCACATGTTCGACGATGCGGGGAAGCACGCGCGTCGGTGCTCCCTCGTTTTGAGTCGGAAACTGAACCTGTTCGCGGATCTCACCCGCTCGATTTCCGAACACAAGTTTCGCGGAAGTACCGCCAAGATCGACGCCACAGTACACGTCTTCCACTTCATCCAGAGCCATCGTCATTCGCCCTCCGATGCAGGCTCATCGATCTCGACCCACGACCGTTGACGATGGCTCTTCAGAATCGCTTCACAAAGCAGCACCTCGCGGTGACCGTCTTCGAAAGTCGGATAAGACGCGACGACTTCGTCGGTGATATTCTTCTCGAGTGATCCGTAGAATGATCGAAAGAGCTGCTTGAACGTGTCGGCAAAGCCCTCGTTGTGTCCGCCGGGATAGCTCGCGATTCCACTTGCGTGAGGCTGCATGAGTGCCGGGTCTCGAATCAGGTGTTCGTTTGGAGAATCCCGGTTCCCGATCTCAAGCAAGTTCGGTGACTCGCTGTCGAAGGAAAGCGAACGTTCACTACCGGCGATCTCAAACCGCACGCGGTTCTTTCGGCCGGCTGTCGTTTGCGAGACCCAGAGCGTTCCATTGGCACCATCAGCGAACCGAAGCATCACCGCGCCGCAGTCTTCCGTCGTGATCTCGACAACCTGTTTTTCACCTTGTGCGTCTTGCTTTCCCGAAAAGGTCTCGACACCGCCGACCGGTCTTTCGCGATTCGGATAGACCGTTCTCAAGTCGGCACAGACTGCAACAATGCGCTTGTCGGTAATGAACTGAATCAAGTCCAACCAGTGCGTTCCGATGTCGGCCACCGCACGTAGTTCGCCACCATCTTTCGCCAAGACACGCCAGTTGAAGTCGGTCCGTTTGAGCAACCAGTCCTGAACGTAGGAACCTTGAACGTGGAGTAAATCGCCGATGCTTCCCGACGAGACTCTTGCGGCTGCTTCATGACAGAGCGGGTAGAAGCGGATGTTGTAGGCGACCGCCGCTGATTGACCGGACTCCTTTTGCAGCTTCACAAGTTCGCCGGTTTGTGCGGAATTCATCGCAAGCGGCTTCTCGCAGACCACGTGCTTTCCGGCTTTCAGTACGCGACTCGCTTGTTCGAAGTGAAATCGATTCGGTGACGTGATGTGGATGCAGTCAACGTCTTCACGAGCCAAGGCATCATCGAAGGTCTCGATGTCGCTGCTGATGCTAAGTCGTTCGGCTGCATCCCGAGACTTTGCGGCGGTTGATCCGACAACTCCCGCCACATGGACGCCGGCACGGCGAAGAGCTTCGACATGAACCGGTCCGATGAACCCGGTCCCCACAACGACGGCATTCAATTGTCTCATCGGCTTTCAATTTGGTTTGAGTTCGAGGTGTTTTTCGTGAGTGTCTCGATCTTACCGTCGGCGGCAAGTTGGCATGCTTCAAAGCCGCTCCTTTCTCGCGTGAGGGTACTCCTTCTGCGTGTTCTACGCACGTGTCATTTACGCAGTGTTAGGTGCGCCTGCGTGCACGACACGTGCGTAATACACGCTCTCGCGTCAGGTGAGGGCGAACGCTCATACAAGCCGATGCTCAGTGTGGGGCGGCCCCGCACAGGGGTGTGGAGTTTCCGCCATTTGTTCGATGACTCTTGAATTAGAAGCATTCATGATCCAACGAAATGAACCAACGCTCGCTGGGCCGACGGGGCAAGCGAACCTGCAGCAAGGTGTTCAGTCTGCGATCCAACAACGCGTCGTTTTTGCGGCCAGTAAAGATGCGAGTTGGCTCGCAAGAGTCGGGCAGGCGGCCAAGATGGAGAACTGCCGATTGCAGACCGCGAGCTCGATCACTTCGCTGATCACGCAAGCAGCAGCTTGCGAGCATGTCGCGTGCATCTTGTTGGACTACGATCCGCGAATCCAACAATGGACCAGTATCGAGCAACTGCTTTTCGATAAGTGCGTTGCCGCTCCCGTCGTCCTCGTTCTCGATGATTCCGCGGGCGTGTCGGCTTCGGACGCGGTGGCTCGAATCGCACACGTCGTCGCCGTCAATAGCATGGAACCGCACGAGATCTCTGAAGCAATTCGCGACGCGTCGGCATTACAGTCGCTGGTGGAACACCAATTCGACGTCCTGCGTTGCCATCGACTCTACCAAGGACTTCCCGATCGCCAGCGACAAATCGTTGACTTCGTTGTCGAGGGAGCACCGAACAAACAGATCGCAACGCGTCTTAAGGTCAGCGTAAAGACGATCGAACGCGAGCGACAGAAGGCCTATCGCAAACTCAATGTACGCAGCACGGCGGAGATGACTCGCGTCGTCATCTTGGGGAGTCTGCATGATGTCGTGTTTCCGCTAGCGAAGCGCAGGCAGACCGATATCCGTTGGGACGTTTCTTCCGAAGCCAAGCCGCCGGTGGTCAACAGCACAAAGTCCGCGACTCCGAACCCGGTCACCGCAGGATCGATCATTCGACCAGTCAGTTCGGCACCCGCGTGGGATTCCGCCGCAGACAGTTCCGCGTATCTTGAAGACTGAATTCCAAAAAAGCGGCAAACGGAGAATTCATCCGTCGGAAAAAACGCGGTCGATGTGAGCAGCGACGATAAAGTCATTCTCACTCAGGCCCCCGATCGCGTGAGTTGTAAGGACGATCTTGAGATGTCGGTAGCCGGTCAAATGCAGGTCGGGATGATGCTGTTGACCTTCGGCGATGTCTGCAACCTGGTTCATCTTCTTGACGGCCGAAACGAAGTTGCCGCAATTCAACTTCAGCGTGATGGAATTCGCGTCGTCGCCGAGTTTCCAAAGCGGTACCGCGTCCAACATCTTGGCTGCGTTCTCCACGGTCAGCTTCGGCACGCCCCCTTCGCAGGGAACACATTTTGAGGCGCGAAGCGTCTCGGCATTCGGTGTCTCGAATTCAGGCATCAGATTCTCTAAGGGCATCACATGTGAAACGAGCGCCGCTTCTCTCGGCACGATGCTATAAATGGTAGCGAATACTCGTCGAGAGTTTCGGCCTTGCCACGTTACCGACGGAAGACGTGTTTGCCGCTAGATCCTTGAATTGGCGATAGTGAACCATGAACAGAATTGCGTATCCGCCTGTACTGGACGAGGACTTGGTCGGGTTCTTCGTGGCGCAAACGAACTCGGGCGGTGGGCTGGTTTGGGACGAAGTTCTCGAGTACCGGGTTTGGGTCCATCGCGGTGACGACGACGATTGCTTCAACGTATTCCAGCACTGCCAGGACGCTATCGAATTCTCTTCGATCACCGAAGGAGCGGAATCGCCTCTCGCCTTGGTTTTGCAACGAGAGTACATCGACGAGAAAGAACCGGGCGAGTACACCCATGTACGCGAAGCGCGGATTACGGAATGGCCCATTGAATTTCTCTCGCGCCCTCGTCGCAAGGAAACAACGATCCCCGATTTCTTGTCGCCCTCGGCACCGGCAAACCGCTTGCAGATCCTTCGCGGTACCGAGCCAAAAAGCTGACTCATCTCATTGACCGCAAAGAAGAGGTGGTGAACGAACGACTAGTTCGTTTGAGCAGCAGGCTGACAAACCCGCTATGATCGATTGCAACAAGGTGGCCTAAATTGTGGGAGCCATGCGATGCCGAATCGAAAGTATCAGTGGGTTTTGATTTCTCTTGCAAGCTTACTCTCGTTGAAAGTGTTCCTTGCGATTCTCTGGCAATATCGATGGTACTTCCCACCCGATTTTGACGCCTCGCCGTTTCTGAGTGGTCGGCGCTACACTTTTGATGCCGTCTACCAAACGGCATTCTATGGACACCTCGCCAGTTCCCCGCTGGCTCTGATTCTTGCCGTCGCATCGTTGGTAACCTCACGTTTTCGCGGATCTGCGCGCTGGCATCGACGCCTGGGATACACTCAGTTTGTTTTGGTTTTCGTCTTCGTGGTTCCGACAAGTCTCATGATGTCGGTGCGTGCTTATGGTGGGACACCAGCGGTTTGCGGATTTGTCGTGCAGTCGTTGCTGACGATGAGTTTTTGTCTCCTTACGGCGATCACCGCGATGCGGCGAAGTTTGGAGAGCCACCGCATATGGGCCATCAGGCTCTGTCTTCTTTTATGGTCGCCGATTCTATTGAGGTTGATTGCGGGCACGCTGATTCTCCTACAAGCTGAGTCTCAGTTGGCTTATCAAGTCAACGCCTGGGTCAGTTGGTTGCTTCCATTGGCATTGTTTGAAACCCGAGGTTACTGGATGAAGCTCCCTTCACAGGCGAAGACGACTCGTGTCGCTTTGGCGGCCCACCGCGGCGGATTTACCCTGATGGAACTCTTGGTCGCTGTGGCCATTGTCGGCGTCATCCTGGGTCTGCTACTTCCAGCTGTCCGGTCATCGTCTGAAGCGGCAAGGCGAATGTCCTGTTCGAACAACTTCAAGCAGCTCGGCCTCGGGCTCCACAACTATCACAGTGCCTTTGCACGGCTTCCAATTCAAATGGGAGGAACGCGATCGCAGAAGAACAACGGAAGAACACGTGCGCCGGGCAATAATGGGTTGCGGCTGAGTGGCTGGGTGGGAGTCCTGCCGTTTATCGAACAACAGGGGTTGTGGAGCACGATCTCTGAAAATGGTGCGGTCTTTCATCAGCGCAAAGCCTTTCAGCCGATGGGCCCGGCGCCTTGTTCAACGCACTACGTTCCGTGGCGGACCGAAGTCAGCACGCTTCGATGTCCCTCCGATCCCGGAATCGATGCCCCGGCGTTGGCACGCACAAACTACGCCTTTTGTTTGGGCGACGCGACAAAGTGGATCGACACTGGAGCTTTGCGCTGGGATGCCAATGGAAAGACTTGGACGGAACTCGATCAGGAAACCGTTTCGGCTTCGGCGCGTGGCATGATGGTCCCACGATCGCACACCCGTTTTCGCGATGTGTTGGATGGACTCTCGAATACGGTTCTCGCCGCCGAGATCGTGACGGATCTCGGCGATCGGGATGTTCGATCGGTGGCACCGCTGAGGCAGTATGAGATTCACGATAACCCGATTTCGTGTCGGCCTTTCGTCTCTGCAGATAGGCCCAAGTTTTGGACGGACAAAGAAGACATTGTCTTTGGGGACCCGAAGCATCGCCGCGGGTTTCGTTGGGCTGACGGCGCCGCTTACCTCACGGGCTTCAACACGATCCTCCCCCCGAACCGCGAACTCTGCCTTTTAGGTGATGAGTCTGGAATCGGTGCGCTTCCTCCATCAAGTCGGCATCAAGGCGGAACTCATGTCCTGATGGGTGACGGTTCGGTGATCTTTATCACGGATTCGATCGAGCACGGCGAATCGTCTAATGGAACGGTTTACTTCGGAGCGACGGGAGCTCAGTCGCCAGGAACTGAAAGCCCCTACGGTCTTTGGGGTGCGATGGGCACGCGGGCTCAGGCGGAGGAAATGGATGACACCATTGATTGGTAGCTGCAATCAAACATCGGAACATGGTGAAAGCTCTTGGTAGCAAACGAGATTTGGAGGTTTCATCCAGTACGTACTGCGCACGCTGGTGTACCGGCTTTAGAGATCGTCCAGCTTAGGGCGGCTATTTGGTAGCAAAAAAAATGGCCTCGCATGGATTGGGCTGTTCGCACTATCAGTGCGAGTGATTTATCGCCGATCCAAC
>JBCCOI010000372.1:0-7483 GCA_039025515.1 Planctomycetota bacterium | reverse complement strand
GTCGGATGGCACTTTCTAAATCTGGGTCGCTTGCTGGAACGAGCAGACAAGGCGTCACGCATTCTGGACGTGAAATACTTCAGTTTGCATGAAAGCGTCGAGCATATCGGTACGGCGATCGACGACCTGCAGTGGTCCACGCTCTTGCAGGCCATAAGTGGAATCGAGGCCTATCGTCGCGAACACCACCTCGTTGATGTGGAAAAAATCGTGTCATTCTTTGTCTTCCACAAGACGTTTCCACGCAGCATCTATCCTTGCATTTCGGGTGCCGAATGGTCACTTCGCAAGATCGAGGGATACTGCGGCTCAGAGGAGGTCAGCCAAGCCCGACAGAAACTGTCGATGTTGCTGCATCAACTGTCCAACTGTGATGCGAAGGAAGTCATTCGGCGGGGCATGCATGAGTTTGTTGACGATCTGCAACGCCAACTCAACGCCATTGGTGATTCCTTGGCAAACGATTTCTTCTACCTCACGTCCACTTCATGACCATCCGAGTTGCCCTTCATCACAAGACACGTTACGAGTACGAACGCCCGATCACGTTATCTCCCCAGCTTGTTCGATTACGTCCCGCCTACCACGGCAGAACGAAGATCGTTGCTTACGATTTAGCCGTTGAGCCGGGCGAGCACTTCATCAATTGGCAGCAAGACCCATTTGCGAATCCCGTCGCTCGACTTGTCTTCCCGGAGCGCGCATCCAGCTTGTCGATCACGGTCGATCTGGTCGCCGAAATGACGGTCATCAACCCCTTCGACTTCTTCATCGAAGAAGGCTCCGAGGGGTGGCCGTTCGAGTATTCGCCTGATGTGAAGACTCAGCTCGCACCCTACCTGGTGCCCGATGCGTCCACACCGCGTTTGGAAGCGTGGGTCGACAAGCTGCCCAAGTCGTCCGAGCGAATGATCGACTTTTTGGTCGAAGTCAACCGGATCGCGCAGCAAGATATTGATTACACGGTCAGGTTGGAGCCGGGGGTTCAGACTCCCGAAGAAACGCTGGAGAAAGCTCGTGGATCATGCCGCGATTCGGCTTGGTTGTTGGTCCAGGCGTTTCGCAATTTGGGCATCGCCGCAAGGTTCGTCTCGGGGTATCTCATTCAACTGGCGCCCGATGAAAAACCGATCGATGGGCCCGAAGGGCCAACCGAAGATTTTTGCGACCTTCATGCCTGGACGGAAGTCTTCTTACCCGGAGCCGGATGGGTCGGCTTAGATCCGACCAGCGGTTTGTTTGCCGGCGAAGGACATATCCCACTTTCGTGCACACCAAACTACCGCGATGCGGCGCCGATTACGGGTGGGCATGAGGCTTGCGAAGTCACGTTCGAACACGAGATGTCCGTGACGCGGATCGTCGAGGCACCGAGGACGACGAAACCTTACGCCGAAACGTGTTGGAATGACATCCTTGCCGCAGGCGACCGCGTCGACGAAATGCTGGCCGAGGAAGACGTTCGGCTGACAACCGGTGGAGAGCCAACCTTTGTCGGTATCGATGATGTCGATGACCCGCAGTGGAATACCGATGCGGTTGGTAAAGAAAAACGCGTGCTTTCAAACGTCTTGTTGTTAAAGCTTCGCGAGCAGATTTCGCCGGGTGCCGTTCTGCACTACGGTCAAGGAAAATGGTATCCGGGCGAGTCGCTTCCGCGATGGGCATTGACATGCTTGTGGCGCAAAGACGGTCAGCCCGTTTGGCAGAACCCGAAATACATCGCCGATGAAGGCACCGACTACGGGTATTCGCATGATGACGCCGAACGTTTCGTCAAACACTTGGCGGGTACCCTTGGGATCTCCGCGAAGCTAACGATTCCGGTCTACGAAGACACCTTTTACTATCTGTGGAAAGAAGATCGCCTTCCCGTCGACGTTGACCCGGCGGATCCGAAATTGGCGGATCCGAATGAGCGTGCCATGATGGCGAGAACTTTTTCACAAGGTCTCGACAAACCGGTCGGGTTCGTCATGCCGCTTCGTCGAGCTTGGTGGCAAGCCCACGCGGGCTGGGTGGGCGGTGTGTGGCCGGTTCGCGGCGAAAAAGTCTTCGTCATTCCGGGTGATTCGCCGATCGGTTTGAGGCTCCCCCTGGATCGGCTACCCGAAGCCGTCAACGTCTCCGCCGCGGACCAGCTTCCGTATGATCCATTTGCACCCCGCAACGCACTTCCGAACGTTCCGGTCATTCGCCAGGACCCGGCGCGAATCCAACGAATCAACGAGCAACAGGCCGAGCAGCGCGAAGTTCCGCCCGACAGTGAAATTATCCCCACGGCACTCTGCGTGGAATGTCGTTTTGGTCGACTGCATGTGTTTATGCCGCCGACACAGAATCTGGAGGACTACCTGGACCTCTTGTCTGCGGTCGAAGAAACGTGTGTGGATCTCGAGATCCCGATCGTTTTGGAAGGCTACCTTCCACCGCCGGATCACCGGATCGAACTATTCAAGATCACACCCGATCCGGGGGTCATTGAAGTTAATGTTCAGCCGACCGCGACTTGGCGCGAGTTGGTTGAGCTGACGGAGAAGCTCTACGAAGAAGCGAAAGCGAGTCGCTTGTCGGCACAAAAGTTTGACATCGATGGCACGCACACCGGAACGGGTGGCGGTGCGCACGTTGTCCTCGGGGGAGCGAAGCCTCTGGACAGTCCATTCATTCGCAGGCCGGATCTCCTGGCCAGCGTGGTTCGATTTTGGCACAACCACCCTGCCCTTTCGTATCTCTTCAGCGGCAAATTTATTGGCCCGACCAGTCAAGCACCACGGATGGATGAGGCGAGACGTGATAGTGTCGCCGAGATGGAGATTGCGCTCGAGGAGATGGAGAAGTTCTATCAGGAAGGCCAGTCGATCATGCCGTGGACGGTCGACCGGTTGTTTCGCGATTTGCTGGTCGATCTGACGGGCAACACCCACCGCGCTGAGATCTGCATCGATAAGTTGTACTCGCCCGATTCCAGCACCGGTCGTTTGGGTTTGGTCGAGTTGCGTGGGTTCGAGATGCCGCCGAATTCGCAAATGAATTTGACTCAGCAGTTGCTGGTCCGCAGCGTCGTTGCGGCGTTTTGGAAACTACCCTACAAGCAACCGTTGCGACGTTGGGGCACACAGCTCTACGACAAATTCATGTTGCCACACTTTGTGTGGGATAATCTCGGAGATGTGCTGGAGGTCCTTCGGGCACACGGGGTCTCTCTTTCACATGATTGGTTTCGTCCGCATTACGAGTTTCGGTTTCCAAAAGTCGGCGAAGTCTTGCTCGGCGACCTGTTGATGGAAGTTCGATCGGCGATCGAACCCTGGTATCTGATGGGCGAAGAACCGGCATCGGGCGGGACAGCGAGATTTGTCGATTCTTCTTTGGAGCGTCTTCAGATCAGCATCGATAACTTCAACCCCGGTCGCCATGCCGTTTTGTGCAATGGGCGTCGCGTCCCGATGCACCCGACCGAGATCGCGGGACGGTTTCTTTCCGGGATTAAATTCCGCGCATGGCAACCACCACGTTGCTTGCATCCGACGATCGGGATCGATGTGCCGTTACAGTTTGATATCGTCGACCGTGCAACCGAGTATTCGCTGGGCGGATGTCGCTACCACGCGGCCGACCCCAGCGGCAGGACGCACGAGGTTTTCCCGATCAATGCGAATGAAGCGGAGTCCCGAAGAGCCGCCAGGTTCCATTCGGGAACGCTCACAGGAGGCAGGCTTCACGTCCCCGATCTCCCACCTGTCAGCGCACCCAACGATTTCCCTATAACATTCGACCTCCGACACCGCATCGGCTGATCGCGCGTTGCCGTCGACAGGTGATCGAATTGGCGAAGTTCAAACTTAATTCGTTTCTGCTATGACGTGGTTTGAAATACTCACCGGATTTCCAGAGCGTTCTGGTGACGACGTTCGCTCCAAGCTGCTTTTGGATGGATCGAAATTAACGTCCGTTGTAAACAACCGAACTCTTGACGCCGGCTCCTTCGCAACGCCGATGCTGTCTGATTTGCGTTTGAAAACGCGCTTCGACACTCATCATCGCATCCAGGTCTCAGAACTCGTCGGTGACGTTCGATCATTGCACCAAGACCCAGCCAACGCAGATGCAGTCTTTCAGGTCGCGTCTCAATTCAACTGTCTCGAGATGGCGGCACCACACGTTGTTCCGGAAGACGGGGTCGGAATCTACGAGAACGATCGGACGCAGGGGTCAGCCTGTTCCATCTGCGCCGGTGCCGGGACGATCTATCGAAACTATTTCACTGTCGTCAATGGTCGTAGGGGACAAACACGCAACAATCAGATTGATTGTCTTGGAGAGGTTGGGCGCCACTTCGGTGGTGAAGTTTGGACAATGGTGAACGGCTACTGCTTTCCCACGTCATCAGGACTTGCGCAGATCGAGAACAGACTTGCAAGTTGCACCTCACGAGAGTTGGACGAAGTCCGAGCCAAAGTGAAGATCGGGGTCCAATCGAATACGGAAGTGACAATCAGCGAAGCAAACCAACTGGTTACTCAAGTGTTCTGTTCCGCATTACCAATTTCATACTCCGATATTCCCAAGTCCCGTTGGAATCATTTTCCACGTCTGATACTCGACGCAACCTACGAGGCGACGTTTCACATCGCGGTGCAGAACCTAATGCGTACGGGTTGTCGGAAACTCTATCTGACACTCGTCGGCGGAGGCGTGTTCGGCAACAAGTTGGATTGGATACTTTCGTCCATTGGTCGCTCGCTAGAATTGTTTGCCTGGGCAAATTTGGACACCTACGTTGTCAGCTACGGCTCATCGAATCCCGAGTTGGTGAGATACCTGGCAACGAAAAGCGCTGAGTTAGGCTTACGCCAATGAGAAGCTAGGAAGTGGAGTCTGTTCTTTCGAAGAGGTAACGCTGGTTTGCGATCGATTTTCACGTTTGTCGCCTTGGCACTACTGTTTCTCAGTATCCATTACTTCGTTATCAGGCCCGCTCAGCGTGAGGCGGCGCGGATGAAGATTTATGGGCGTTTGGGCCAGCTTCATTTGGCGCTTGCAAACTACGAGTCGGTTAACGGGATTCTTCCCAATCGGCTGATGACCGATCACAACGGAAGGCCGAATCGGTCTTGGGTCGATGCCATTTTGCCGTTCGTCGATCAAGGCATCATGACGCCGGCTTTTTTGGACACGTCGAAGTTATGGGATTCTCGCCACGATGCGAGGTCTCGTGAGCAGCACCGAGAATTCTGGAGCTTGTTTTCCAGCGACGGGTATTTTGTCTGTGCCTTCGACGGAGCGGACTCGATTTGGGATGCCAGTGGAAAGCCATTCGGGACGATGGCGGAACACCCGAGAAAGTTAGTGCTAGTTGCCGGATCATTTGAGGGGGTCCAGCCCTTTCAGTCGTTTACGATAACGGAACCAGAGCTTCGTCGTTCTTTGCGGGCGGGACAGGAAGTGTTCTTCTTCGACGCGGGACGAACCTATGGAATTGTCAAACTTGACGGAGAGTCGATTCGATTCGTCAGAAAGCAATGACTCGTTGATGTTCTAGGACTCAGGAAAGTGGTTGGCACCTTCCGGGTGCAGTGGATGGTATTCGGGGCCGTGATTTTTGTCTCTATTTTCGGCAGCATTGATGAAGTTATTTTCTGTTGACCGCATTTTTGGATACGTCATTGCGTCGGGATTTCTTTACATAGGTTGTTCGATGATTCCGGCTTATGTCAGTATTTGGCAGGATCATCTATGGCTTAGACATGCGAAGAAAACGAGTGCGACTATCTTAGATTGTCGACGAGTTGGCGGTGCTAGTACACACCCAATCTATATGTTCAAGTATCGCTACGAGGTCAATGGTAGGGTGTTTCGAGTTGAGAAAACAAGAGTCGAAGCATTCGGATTGGGTCAGAAGCTTGAGCGGGAACTTCGGCTACAATTCCGAAATGGTGAGGCCGTTGACTGCTACTATGATGCGGAAGATCCCTCGAAGTCACTGCTATCTTCTGACTCGCGAGTTGGGAGAAGCCTGCCCGGCTTGGGGCTGATAGTCGGTTTCACCGCAGTCGGATTATTGATCGGCTTCACTACGGCCCTCAAAGGTGGCCCCGGCACAAGCAATTCGTGATCAATTCTGTTCTGTTTTGTGGAGAGGGGTATGGCATGGGCCGTCAGGATGACGCTTTGCGGGAGCAGTCCCCATGCCTCCGAACTCATTTCGTCGTCCACAACCAACCGCGTCACTTAAACATTTTCTGTTCCCAAGTTTAAAAACGATTTGAACTGTGATGACACACTTTTTTGGATGTCTTTTGTTTTTGCTGTCCATGTCACAGTTGGAAACCAAAGAGGAGTCGGGCGCAACTGCGTTTGAGACCTACTTTGCCCTTGCAAGCTGTTTAGAGGAGAGCCAGCAGCCAGGCACGTTCCTGCGAAATAGCAAATTCGGGGACAACACGGACCTGTTCATCGTGAAACGGCTGCGAGCATCAAAGTGCATTTTTTTGCAGCCTGGCCGCAGAGACGATAGCGACTACGAGATTGCGTTGCTTGAGCAGGCGCTTTTGGGACCGGATGTTCCAAACAGTTCGGCTGAGATTGAGAAGAGACTGCTCGGTCACATTCGGAACAAGAGGGGGCTGGCGTTTGAGTACTTTCAAATAGAAGGCGTCTACTGCTTTCGAAGAGAAATGTTTGTTGAGCTAGGGATATTGTCTCGTTCCAGTAGTGAAAAGATGTGTAAATTTTGGAACAGTGTTGACCATGTTGCAAACGCAGCAGCGACCGCGAACTTCCATAAAACGCAGGATTTGGATTCACTGCGTTCCCTATCACGCTCTGCCAGTCTTGCATTTACACTGTTTCTTGTGGAATCAATGAACGATGCCGAAAGAGCAAAGTTCAAGAGATTTATCTTGGACTTTCTCGAAGCACGAAATTCTTACGTTGAGGGAGCTGAGCCGAATTAGCCGGTTTGCGACAGGAAGTTTCCTGACGCACGATGCCTTGGAGGGTTGCCAGTCGATTTGGGAAACCGGATCTATCGCTCGTCGGCTCATATGTGCATGGCCACTGCGGCGTGGTCATTACGAATCATCCCCGTGGAGCGTGACGGTTATGAGACGGTTGCCCGTTTTGATTGCCCAGTCCCTACTGATCGGCTACCGGGCGGACGTCGACGCTGACGTTGAGTGTGTGCTTGCCGCCTCCTAAGATCACTCCCCGCATCGGACTGATGTCGTCGTAGTCACGGCCGACGCTCACCGGAAGATGGTCGGTTTGAACCAGGCAGGCGTTGGTGGGATCAAGGCCGATCCAACCGATCTCGTTGCCGCCGAAAACTTCCAGCCAAGCGTGAGACTCGTCCGCGCCCACCAAGCGTGCTTTCCCGGGCGGCGGAACCGTTCGCAGATAACCGCTGACGTATCGCGACGCCAGTCCGAGAGATCTCAAACAAGCAATCGCCACGTGCGCAAAGTCTTGGCAGACGCCG
>JBCCOI010000371.1:0-7491 GCA_039025515.1 Planctomycetota bacterium | reverse complement strand
CGTGGTGACTGCTCCTCCAAACGTCATCAAAGGATTGGCCAATCACCTCCTTACGGACAAAGGGTTAGCTGCGTTTTTAGCTGATGCGAAAGCCGGAGGCGTTTCTGTTTGATCGTGAAGTCGGTCGGCGGAGACAGGTGCGCATTAGACTGATGGCTCCTTTTATCGACACCGCAATCTGCCATATTGGCGATACCGGTGTGCCAACAGTTAAGGAGCCGTCCACCAGTGATTGCTCCGGGTGACTTCTACCTGAAATTGTAAATTAACCATTTCTCTTGATACGGAAACGATGGTTAACAGACGATTCATTCTTGGATTTGCCACCGCGCTTGCGGCCACAGGTTGGGCTCAAGCCCAAACGGTCGATGATGCGATTCAATCCGCCCTGAGGCATAATCCACAACTCGACATCAGTGCGTCGGAAACCGATGTTGCGAGGGCGCAGAGAATTGGTGCGATTGGCCAGCTTTTACCGTCCGTATCCGCATCGGTGAGCGCCAGTCGCGAGCAATGGCGTAGCGAAGATCTTGAACGGCTGCGCAATGAGGATGGGGTCACATATTCTCTCGCATTCTCTCAACCGGTCTTTCAAGGTGGAACCGCCTATTTCGGTCTGAAAGAAGCAAACGCCTCAACCAAGGCCCAGCTCTTGCTTGAAAAAGAAAATCGTCAACTTGTTGCTGAAGCTGCCGCGATTGCGCACGCCTCTCTAACATTGGATCGTGAAATCGTTCGACATCGAACAGAGAGCCTGGACCTGCTCCTGCAACAAGTCATGTTCACAGACCGTCGGCGCGAGGCGGGTGCTGAAAGCCTGATCGCGGTGTCGCAAGCGAACTCGCGTATGCAACAAGAAAAGGCCGAATTGTTGCGCGCGGAGGCCCAGCTCGCAGCTTCGGAAGCGAATTATTCCCGTCAAACGGGCGAGCTTCCACCTGAGATCCTGGTGCCTGATACCGATCGTATGAAAGATGAAATCATCAGCGCGGCGGATGGAATCGCTCAAGCCTTTCAGCTCAATCCTGGACTACTGGCCCGCGACGATCTCGTCTCTGCCGCCCGCCACGGAAAACGAGTGGCGCAAGGACAATTCGCGCCGAAACTCTCTCTGGACGGTCAATACAATGTCTATGATCTCGATGATTCTTCCAGGATCCCTGGCGTGCAGCAAGAACCGAACGAGTTTCAAGTCGTTGCCCGATTGAGCATCCCGCTCATTCAGAGTGGTCAAAACCTGTCAGGAATAAAAGCTGCAAACGCCAGACTCGCGCGCGAAGACGCGACGCGCCGTGACGCGCGCCTCGCAATCGAAGAAGCGGTGACATCGGACTGGAACCGGCTGCAAGCCGCAATATCCGCGATTGAGGCCGCCGAAGCGGCGGTGACCGCCAGCGAAATCGTCGTTGAGGGTCAGCAGGCCGAATACAAATCGGGCAGCATCAGCGTTCGAGACGTGCTCGACGGCCAGCGCGATCTCGTGTTTGCAAGAATCAGCCTGTCGCAGGCCGAGTTCGACTATCGCCGCGCGCGCTATGGTCTATTAGCGCTCATCAACCAGCTGGCACCGCCGGGAGACTAGGTCTATCAAACGACAATCCGGGTCTAGAAACCGATCTGCTCAATGTTGGTGAAATCAATGGTATCACCATTTTCGAGCTGAATGTAACCAGACGCGTCGTCAGATAGCTCCAACAACTCGCTCGACTCACTCAAAATCTCTCCTTCGGTGAGCACCACGGTCCAGTCTTCGCCATAGACAGCATCATCTCCGACGGCGTTGGATAGGTCGACGGTATCCGTCCAACCTTCGCCGCCATCGAACGAGTCTGACCCACCGTCCGCTTCATAAACGAACAGGTCATCTCCGGCGCCGCCAGCAACATCATCATTACCATCAGTGCCGGTCAGAACATCATCACCGTCCGTGCCCTCAATTTTATTGACCTCAGAACCAGTGTCGGTTTCAGTCACGATCTCCGCATCATTCTGAAGAACAAGGTCGTTATCACCGGCGAGATCGGAAACAACGCCATCTACGGCTTCATCCATCACCCAATTGGTGACAAGCCCAGACTCTTCCACGTTTCCGGCGGCATTGTCTGCGATTTGCTCTTCGGAAAGTGCTTCGTCATAGATGCGAACGTCGGATATCTGGCCTTCAAAGATCTGAGCATCGTCGAAACCGCCGCCGACGCTATCTTGTTCCTGACCGAGAACGATTGTGCCATTGGACGGCAGATCGCCTACGCTTACGACCGACGAATACTCCGGCACCCCGTCCACATAAACGGTTAGATCTCCTGTTTCCTGATCCCAGGCCAACGAGACGGTATGCTCCTCGCCATCGAACAGGTCCGCGTTAGAAATGCCGGTCGGATACTTGTTCCCACCGAGGAACACGCTCAGCTCTCCGGTACCGGTTTCGGCCCAGAGCAAAACATCATTGCCCCAGCCGCCGCCGCCAGCATAAGAGAAAAGCGGGGCGCCGCTGCCAGCTGGCATGGCGTCTGCCGTGAACGTCACCTCAACCGTAATTGCATCGGTTGGGAAATCGGTAACGCTTGCCGACATCGCAACATCGTCTGTCCCGCCATCTTGGTTCAAACTCAGCGTGAATTCTGAGTCGTCCACATCCTGCACATTGATCGAGAAGTCGCTGGTAGTCTCAAGCCCGGCGGAATCTGTTGCTATGACGGTGACATCGACGCTTTCTTCCGTTTCGAAATCGAGGCTTTCACCTTCGGCCAGACGCAGCTCGCCGTCGACCACTTCAAAACGGTCGTCAGAAACGGTGTAGGTGACCGTGTCGCCCGCATCCGGATCCATCGAGGACACCGTTCCGATCGTCGCGCCTTCGACATTCTCGACGACAGTGAGGGGAACTTCAACGAGCGAGATATTGTCCATATGTGCGCCCAGACCGTCATTCTGGTCTTCGACTTCGCGAAACTCCAGAACATCATCCCCGCCCGTTCCGACGACGTCAAACGAAACGGTTTCCCAGTCCGTAGAGCCTGGATCAATGACATCGATCAGCTCTCCGTTCCAATAGACTTCGATCGAATCGGTGTCCGCACCGCCGCGCGCCCGAACGTCGAGGGAGAGCGTGTAGACTTTTCCAGGCTCTGTCGTGACGGTTTGCGAAATGGCGTCCGCTGCGCCCGTATAGTCTAGCTCCAGAAACTGATTGCCGTCTGCTGCTTCAGTTCCCCAGAGATTGTCCCAGACTTCAATGCCGTTCGCTGAATCCCAATTGCCGCTCTGGTCTTCCCCAAACCCTGCCCAGCGCCCACTCGCGACGGACTGCTCTTCAAAGCTGCCGCCGGTGACAAGGTTTTCTCCAGCGCTTTCGATCGCAACGTCTTGTGGCGCCTCATTCACATCCTGCACATCGATGGTAAAGTCGCTTGAGGTCTCAAGCCCCGCAGAATCTGTCGCTGTGACGGTCACCTCGATGCTCCCCGCATCTTCATGGTCGAGCTCCACACCCTCCGCGAGGCGGAGCTCACCATCAACGACTTCAAACCGATCGTCCGAGACCGTGTAAGTGACTGTGTCGCCAGCGTCCGGATCATACGAAGATATCGTTCCAACAACGGCGCCAGACTGGTTTTCGGCAACTGCGTTGCTGTCGAGGGCGAGATCGCTCGGGCCTTCATTGACGTCTGCAACATTGATCTCGAACGTTTCGGACGATTCCAAACCGCCGCTATCCGTCGCCGTGACCGTAACTTCGAGGCTTGCGGCGTCTTCGTGGTCTAACTCAACGCCTTCCGCTAAGCGCAGCTCACCACCAACGACCTCGAACCGGTCGTCAGAAACCGTATAGGTTACTGTGTCGCCCGCATCGGGATCAAAGGATGAGAGCGACCCGACAACGGCACCGGCTTCATTTTCAGCCACCGTATCGCCAGAAAGTCCAATTTCAATTGGCCCTTCATTGAGGTCGGCGACGTTGATCGTGATCGTTTCCTGATACGTTTCTCCGGCCGAGTCCGTCACCTCGACGGTGACATCATAGCTGTCCTGGGTTTCGAAATCGATCTCGGGATCGATGCCCCGCATATCCATATCCATCGCCGCGACATCAGCGTTCGAGAGCGCGTCATTATAGACCGCAAACTCACCCACGGCACCTTCGAAGTAATATCCGTCATTCGAGGAGTTATCGCCATCATGGAAGACGGTGTGCTGGGCAAGACCGCCTAGCCCGATATTCCCACTATGCGCACTCATCGTGTCCCCAACCTCGAGAGACCCGACTTCCTCGCCGTTTACGAAAGCCGTATAGGTATTGCTGGCCCCATCATAGACCGTGACGATGCTATAGTCGGTACCTGGTTCGACATCGACCGTAATCGCTTGGAAATCCCACCCAGTGCTCTCGCTCCAGGCGCCCATGTAAAGCTGGCCATCATCTATATAGAAGTTGAACCCGTTGACTGTGCCACCCTCTTCATAAATCACCTGGCGGCTTTCGACGTCTTCTCCGGTTTGAATGGTGAGGGCGAAAGATCTCTCAGATTGGCTCGAGAGATTGATTTCACTATTGTCAGAAATATCGAGATGGTCATTCTGGCCGTCGAACTGTAGCCCGGGCCCGCCGAACGGACCATCTTCAGTGAACTCCGGACGCTGATCGGCATTCGTTTGACGGATCGTATTCCCCGTATCTGAAAGGTCGGAAATACCACTGACCCCTCCATCCAGCGTTACACTATCGGCATCCGATGCATCGATATGGAGAACACTTCCGTCTGGCATACCCGGCGTGATAACGCTGATCTCTCCGGTCTCTGGATCAATCGAGAATGGTTGCCCATCATTATCGACCAGCCGGTATGTATGCGTATCGCCCGCATCCTGATCCGATACACTGACCGTTCCAACAACACCTTCAGCACTGTTCTCATCAATGACGTTTGTATCGATGGAAAGATCGGTTGGCCCGTCATTCAGATCCGCGACCTCTATCTCGAACGTTTCTGTCGTCGTCAGGCCTCCGCTGTCTGTGGCGGTTACAGTCAGATCGATTGAGCTTTCCGTTTCATGGTCGAGCGTCACGCCCTCGGCGAGGCGGATTTCACCGTCAATAACTTCGAACCGCTCATCGGAAACCGAGTATGTGACCGTATCTCCAGCGTCTGGATCGAATGAGGACAGCGTTCCAATAACGACCCCTTCTGTGTTTTCAGCGACGCCGACTTCTACAAAGACATCGTCAAACTTGGAGTCCGAAAAGACCTGCAGGCCGTCCCCTTCTATTTCTCCGAGGAATTGCCCTCCGACTCGACCTTGCGCTGACCCGCCAGCAACGTCGCCAACGCCCATTTGGTTTGAGCCGGTATAATCGCGATCGGTCCAGTCATCGAGAGAAGCAACGAGGCTATTCTCCGCGTTCATTTCCTCAAGTGGAAGCTCGTCCGACAAGAGCACGCGAATGGTATCGCTTTCCGTATCGAGTTCGAGCGCAAAACTGTAGCTTGTCCCAGGCTCGATCGGAATGCTCAGTTCAATGTCATTGCCTTCGCCAGCATAGATGTGCAGCATGCCATCTTCGATAACGACGTTCGTTCCGTAGACAGAGCCCCCCGTTTCAAACAGGGTTTGAGTGGAAGAAACATCGTCTGACGTTGTGAACGACATCGTAAAGACGATTGCATCTGTCTCGAGCCCCATTTGCTGCAAACTCTCACCAGAGTGGCCATCGCCCGCAGAAAAATCAGACTCTGCCAAACCGACCCCGTTCGCCAATGTCAAATCAGTTGGACCTTCATTGACGTCGGCGACGTTGATTTCGAACGTTTCTTCCGTGCTGAGTCCGCCTTCATCGGTCGCTGTGACCGTGACTTCGAGACTTGAGATTTCTTCGTGATTGAGCTCTACGCCCTCCGCGAGACGAAGCTCACCATCGACCACTTCGAAACGATCGTCAGACACGGTGTAAGTCACGGTGTCGCCGGCGTCTGGATCGAAGGACGAAAGTGTTCCGACCGTTGCCCCAGTTTCATTCTCGGCAACCGTGTTGCCGTCGAGCGCAAGCTCGCTCGGGCCTTCGTTCACATCCGCGACATTGATCTCAAATGTCTCTTCTATACTCGCACCGTCCGAATCCGTCGCGGTGACAGTGACTTCGATGCTGGCCGCATCTTCATGGTTCAGATCCACACCCTCAGCCAGGCGCAGCTCCCCATCGACCACTTCAAACCGTTCATCTGATACGGAGTAAGCGACTGTTTCCCCGGCATCCGGATCGAACGATGAGAGAGTTCCAACCGTCGCTCCGGCATCGTTTTCGGAAACCGTATTGCCGTCGAGCGCCAGATCCGATGGACCCTCGTTCACATCGGCGACATTGATCTCAAACGTTTCGGACGTTTCCGAACCGCTGCTATCTGTTGCGGTCACCGTCACTTCGAGGCTCGCCGCTTCTTCGTGGTCTAGCTCCACGCCGTCGGCAAGACGAAGCTCACCTTCGACCACTTCGAACCGATCGTCAGAGACCGTGTACGCAACGGTGTCCCCTGCATCCGGGTCGAACGAAGACAACGTCCCGACTGTTGCCCCGGCATCGCTCTCAGCGACCGTGTTTCCATCAAGTGCGAGATCCGTTGGACCTTCATTGACGTCCGCAACGTTGATCTCGAACGCCTCGGACGTTTCCAATCCACTACCATCCGTTGCGGTAACAGTGACCTCAATGCTCGCAGCTTCTTCGTGGTTTAGCTCGACACCCTCGGCGAGACGTAGCTCACCATCAACAACCTCAAACCGGTCGTCAGAAACCGTATACGTGACGGAATCACCAGCATCTGGGTCAAAGGATGAAAGCGTTCCAACCGTTGCGCCGGCATCATTCTCTGCAACCGTGTTACCGTCCAATGCTAGATCACTTGGACCTTCGTTCACATCTGCAACATTGATCTCAAATGTTTCTTCCGTGCTGGCACCTGCAGAGTCCGTCGCTATGACGGTGACTTCGATGCTGGCCGCTTCTTCGTGGTTCAGCTCCACGCCTTCTGCAAGGCGAAGCTCGCCATCGACGACTTCGAAGCGATCATCAGAGGCGGTGTATGTCACCGTATCTCCAGCATCTGGGTCATACGAAGACAGAGTGCCAACCGTCGCGCCAACGTCATTTTCGGCAACCGTGTTTCCATCCAACACCAGGTCGCTCGGGCCTTCATTGATGTCGGTGACGTTGATCTCGAACGTTTCCTCGGTGCTGTCACCAGCTGCGTCTGTTGCTGTGACGGTGACTTCGATGCTCGCGGCTTCTTCGTGATTTAGCTCTACGCCCTCGGCGAGACGGAGTTCCCCGTCGACGACTTCGAAGCGATCATCGGACACGGTGTAAGTGACTGTGTCTCCGGCGTCTGGATCGAAGGATGAAAGTGTCCCAACGGTCGCTCCAGCGTCATTCTCAGCAACCGTGTTTCCATCGAGTGCGAGATCGCTCGGACCTTCGTTCACATCTGTGACATTGAT
>JBCCOI010000370.1:0-7518 GCA_039025515.1 Planctomycetota bacterium | reverse complement strand
CTCATGAAGATTCGGCAAATGCTGTCGTCATTCTGACGCCCGGCAAATGAAATGTTCTGAACCCAGGTGATCTTTTGAACATTTCCCGGAACCAGTTCCGTTTACCCGAGTCGAAAACATCGAAAGGTTTTATTTAAGAGCGCTCAGAGCTTGCATTTGACTTTTTTCGGTAGAAAGTGTGCGGGATGGGCAAGCGGTCACGCGTTACCTTTTGCGAGGCCGAGGCACCACGCCACCCCGCCGAATCGCCGTTCACGTCGCCCCGATTCGATCCACCGTCCGCAGACCCCGCCGTCGACAGGTGAGCCATGAAAGACCAACTGGAGTTCACACTTGAGCTACCTGATGGAACCCGATTTCGCGTGGGCTCGCGACAAAACAAAAAACAGCCGGATGTGAAAGCCTTCTTGCTTCCCGCCGGAGCTTTAGTTCCGTTTACGGAGAACAATCCACCGAGAGAACGTGCGGCAATCAATCGTACGGAAACTCTCTCGCTTTCTTTCTAGCATCGCAGCGTGCCGTCCCGGCAACGGTCGTGACTTTGGCTGACAGGAGCTAGCGAAGAAAACCGCGTTTCGCGACCTTGGGGATAGCAATTGGCGTTGGCTGCACGTCGTAGGGAATCATCGCTATGTGGTGGGCAGCAACGCCGTTTCGACCTGGAACTCGTTGAGCGTAGTTCGCATTCAGTGCGTTGTACTGATTCATCACCCGGCGAATCTCCGGAGCATACTCGAAGCCACCTCCCGGGAGATCACGGCCGAGTGACTCGAAAGACCCGATCGTAACAATCGATCGGTCACGGTCGTGGTACTGATAAGCTTCCTCACCCTTCTTGCGTAGCGCGCCGACCATTTTTGCGGTCTGACGGGCGAAGTCATCCATCCTCTTCGCGCTCGGATGAAACTTCTCTTGGTTCGTTGCACCAACGATTGTTCCGCAAGCCCCAAACGTCTTTACCACAACGGTGAACTTTCCATCCGCCTTCAGCAAGCTGTGGTCAACATCCTCGTTGAGTTGCTTGACGAAAGAATCGACCTCGGGACTTTCGAAGAATGACTCGGGAAGCATCGGATTTCGTGTAACGAACGCGCCGGCGAGCGGATTCTTCCCGTGGCCTTTTCGAGACTGAAACAACTTTTGACCAAAAGTCTTGATCATCGAAGCGGGGTTCTGCGTGTTGAATTCAGCCCTGATCTCGTCCGGATCCTGAAAGACCTCCAGTTGTGCCGTTTTCAAACGCTCTAAATCTTTCTCGATACTCCGATGCTCGACCGAATCGTACTCACCGACGAGCACGGCGTAGGCCTCGTAGCGATGAGGGTTTGCGTAGCGAAGTCGTCGCCCGGTCGACGCGTCCTCTTCGGCGGTGCCGGTGAAATCAAAGTTTTCTTCGTAGATAAACGCGGGGAGACGCAGCGTCTTCCGAATCTCGACGGCAGTGCGCTCGGCACGTTGCTTCGCATTTTCCCCGACGAACGTCGTCGCCAGCAACAGCCAGGGGCCGTCTTCCTTGCTCAGCAAGTACGAATCGGACTGATCAATCGGCTTTGACTTGCCAAAGAGCTTCAAGAGACTCGGCGGTCCCGCATGAGCTTCACCGACCGAAAATCCGCTAACCGCCGCGGCGGTGCAAACGACAGCAAACGTTCGACGATTTGGACGAAGCTTCATCTTGGCTCTCCGATTTTTGTTGAACTCCCCCTACCCGTGCCGCGTCTCTAACAAATCGCAACAACCGGACGAAAGACGGTTTTCAACCGGGCGAATGCTGTTTTCTAAGTTGACGAAACTCGTGGCGGGTCCGCTTACAACTTCCGGGCCGCTAACGATTGCGCTTTCCCTGCTCGCCGATTGCTTGAACGACCGCCAGGAGAACCGCCGTGCTCCAGCCGCAAATCAGAATCCCGGTCGCGCCCTGCATCGCACTGAGGATTCGCCAACGCCCTTCCAGCGTCACATCACCGTAGCCGAGCGTCGTGAACGTGACCGTCGAGAAATAGATCGCTTCTTCCACGCTTGAAATCGTTTCCGCGTTCGGCAGGGCCACGTACACCGTTGCCCAAAGAACGACTTCAACCATTTGCAACGACAGCAGCAACACTGCGGTGGAGGATAGCAACCAGACGGATGCCGGCAGGTGAGATCTGCCCTGGTACTTGCTGCGCAGTTGCGAGACCCACCAGGCCGTTCCGCCCGCGTGGATCGCCACGGTAGCGGATGCGAGTGCCAGTCCGGTCAGAATCGCCAGCAGCAAAGTTCCAGCTCCCCGCGGTCGAAAAGTGTTCGGAGGAGCAGCTTCACGCTGCGGGACGGAACCTTTTCGGCAGGCTGAACGCGTAGATGACTATGAGGGTGCCGACGCTCATGACCGCCCATGGAAACCACTCCTTGGGTTTCCAGGTCACGATCGACTGCCCCGAAATTGATGCCGGGTCCATGAATTCCTTGGTGGTCGATCCGCGCACCGAGTAGAAGTTCGCGCTGTCGATCAGCATCGTTTCCAGGCCGACGATGATGCCCATGATGCCAAGGGCAATGAAGAGTGCACGCCACATGCTGATCAAGCTCCTTTCGCACCAAGAAAACGCTGAAATACCCTCTTACGCGAGTGTTATCGAGATTTTTGTGCCTGAGCTGCAGCGAAGAGGCGTCGCACGTCACATCCGTTACCTTCCCGAGGTTACATTCCTCCGGAGAAACCCCGTTTGGCCTGCCGCAGGATTCTGCAGCGACCAGATCGCGACAGATATGCGTTGAAAATCGCCGGCCGAAAACCCGTTCTGCGCCGGAGAACTGGGATTCGAAGAAAAAAGTTCACGAAGCAGGAAACAATTCCGGGAGTGAATCGAGAACGGTAGTGTGCCTGGCGGCGAGGCAATTCGCCGGACAAACCAAGCGTCACTTTCGAAATCTCACTCACTTTCCCCAACGAAGGAAAAACCATGGCTGCTTACATTAAGTTCGACGGTGTTGACGGCGAATGCAAGGACAAGGACCACAAGAGCTGGAGCGACCTGCTGTCGTTCGGGCAAGCCGTTCACCAGCCCGGTGGCGGAGCGACGGGTGCCACTCGTCGTCGTGGCGACGTGATCATGGAAGACATCAGCTGCACCAAGGAGCTGGACAAGGCCAGCCCCAAGATTGCCAACTCGGTCTGCAATGGTAAGGTTTACCCCAAGGTCGAGATTGACGTGACGGCTTCATACACCGACGCCGGTCGTGTCACCTACTACCGCTACGAGCTGAAGAACGTCCTCGTGACCAGCTACAACATTAGCGGTGCCGGACAAAGTGAATCCGTCCCGGTCGAGGACTTTTCGCTCAACTTCGAAGAGATCCGTGTGACCTATACCGAGAACGATTCGAAGGGCAAGAAGAAGGGCAACGTCGAGTACAGCTGGAAGGTCGAAGAAGGCGAAGCCTGATCTGTTCGTCCAGCGACGAATTGCCTCAAACGGTCCGTTCGCCGATTCCGTGCGGACGGGCCGTTTTTTGTTTTCTCTAGAAGAACCCTCACACCGCCGAGCATCCGATGGCATTGACTCAGAAAAATCGACTCCTCAACCTGACCACGGCGCTGGGAACGGACGTCCTCTTTCTGACTTCTTTCTCGGGGACGGAGGAAATGAGCAAGCTGTTCAGCTACCAGATGGAACTGATCAGCGACAATCCGAACATTTCGCCCCAGCAATTGGTCGGAACGCCGATCAGCTGGAGCATCGAAGCCGGGGAGAACGAGCGAAGGCACTGGCACGGCTTCGTCAAACAGCTCGTCCGCGGCGACGTTAACGAAAGCCAACGACGCGACTATCGAATCGAAGTCGTCCCATGGCTTTGGTTTCTCACCCAAACGAGCGATTGCAAGATCTTTCAGGAAAAAACGGTTCCGGACATCATCGAAGAAGTCTTTGCGGACTACGGATTCGCCGATTTCAAAACCGACTTTCAAGGCACTCATAAGAGTTGGGAGTACTGCGTTCAATACCGCGAGACCGACTTCAACTTCGTCTCTCGTTTGATGGAACAAGAAGGCATCACGTACTACTTCAAACACTCCGAAGGAAAGCATGAGTTGGTCCTTACCGACCATGCGAACGGGAACTACACGCTGCCCGAATCCCAAGTTGATCTGCCGTCCGACATGACCGGCGTCGCTATTGAAGACCACCTGACAAGCTGGGAGCGAAGCTATCACTTCGTTCCTGGAAAGACCGCACAGCGTGATTACAACTTCAAAACGCCATCGTCCGATTTGCAGACCAATGCCAACTCGGTTGTGAATCTTCCCAACATCCAAAGCTTCGAACTCTACGATTACCCCGGCGAGTACGAGGAAACGGGATCGGGAAGCGCCGAGACCACGATGAGAATCGAAGAAGAGGAAACGCGACACGAATTGGTTCACGCATCGAGTCTCTGCCGAAGCTTCCAAGTCGGCGGAAAATTCAAGGTTGGCAAACACCTCGATCGGAACGAAGAAGGAAGCGAGGTGATGATCACCTACATCCATCACACCGGCAGCGAGTCGATGGGTTACGAGTCAGGCGCGCAGTACGGCGACGACGACTACCGCAACAACTTTCTCTGTATTCCCTCTGACAAAGTTTACCGACCGGCGCGAGAAACACGAAAACCCGTCATCAACGGCATCCAGACCGCTGTCGTCACCGGACCGTCCGGTGAGGAGATTTACTGTGACGAGTACGGGCGTGTAAAAGTACAGTTCTATTGGGACCGAATCGGCAATCGAGACGAGAAGAGCTCGTGCTGGATCCGCACCGCGCACAACGTTGCAGGATGTCACTACGGATTCGTCGCCATCCCGCGGATCGGACAGGAAGTCGTCGTCAATTTCTTGGAAGGAGATCCGGACCGACCGCTCATCGTCGCCGGCGTCTACAACGCCGAACAGATGCCGCATTACGAGCTTCCCGCGGAGAAAACCAAGACCTACATCAAAACGAACAGTTCGCTCGGTGGTGAAGGATTCAACGAGATTATGTTCGAGGACAAAAATGACGATGAACGAGTCTTTATTCACGCACAGAAGAACATGGACACACGTGTCCTGAACGATTCAAAAGAACGCATCTTTGGTCATCGTCATCAGATCATCGGATGGGAGAAGGATGGCAATAAAGACGGGGACCAGCGTGAGCTTGTTTATGGCGACAAGCATCTCAACGTCAAAGGAAATCAAGTCGAACACGTCGAAGGAAACTTCCAATTGATGGTGGGCAACGGCGAGGCCGATGATGGCGGCAACGTCGATTTCGTCTGCGAGAAAAAACGTACTGATTGGGTCCAAGGCGACCACGACGTCATGGTCGACGGGGACTACAAAGAAAACGTGGAAGGCAATCTGCACCAAACGACCGGCGGGAACCATCAACACAAGGTGAAAGGGAATGTCGCTGTCGAAGCGGGTTCACTCGGCGAAGTCCATATTAAGGCGGGAATGAAGGTCGTCATCGAAGCGGGAATGCAGCTTTCGTTGGTGGGTCCCGGAGGATTCATTGATATCGGTCCCGCCGGTGTCAACATTCAAGGTACGATGGTCAACATCAACAGCGGCGGAGCCAAAGGTTCGGGCAAAGGTTGTTCACCCACCAAGCCAGAAAAAGCTGAAAGGGCCGCGCCGGCAGAAGCCGCGTTGGCACACAATTCGAGTTCTGGACAAAAGTCTGCTCCGGGCTGATTCAAATGCGTGCGATTTTAGAAATCACATCAGAGATGCAGTTTGGTCACAAACGTGCCATCCGCGCCGGTCAGGTTCTGGAAGTCGGTCGCTCATCGATCGTCGACTTTTGCATCGAGTCGGACGAAAGTATGTCGGGTCGCCATTTCCGAATTCGCACGGACGAGCGAGGTTGCTACCTCGAGGATCTTCAAAGTGCCAACGGGACATCGATTAACGGAGCTCCGGTCACGGCGCCGGTCGTACTGAGGAACCTGGACAGAATCGTCGCCGGCGGAACTCGTTTTCAGGTTCATCTTTCGGGAAACGACCCGTCGATCGAAGTGGCTCCAACTGCAGCGAGCTCTCAATCATCCGTAATGGCTTCATCCCCCCGCGAAGCCGAGCAGCACCGACTTGAGAACGAGCTCTTCGAGACGAGGGCGGAAGCGGCTTCCGTCGAAGTCGACGCGGTCATCAAGGGTTTGATGACGTTGGACGATGGATGGTCACTCTGCACCATTGTTGATCGAGCCAAGAAAGACGTGGCGTCCGCCCTGGGCGATGCCGAGGGCGAAAGGCTTTACCAGTGGCTGAGTGAAGAAGACACGCCGTCCTTTGCTCCCCGCCTCTATCGACTGGAACCTTCAAACGGAGATTCGGCTACGCTCGGCAAGCTCTTGAACGCAGGCTGGGGAAAAGATGCGCTGGTAATGGTTTTCTGGGAAAGCGAAGATGAGTTTCCTCTCAGCCAGCTCAGCCGATGTGCTGGAGCTTTTACCCGCCCCAGCTTATTGGCTTCGAATCTGAACGCCTGCCCGACAAAGGCGGCGAGCGACCTGATGATTGGTATTCGGGCAGTCCTGATTGAAACTGCCGAAGGTGAGTGCTGGTCGTTGTTTTCAATGCACGACGACCGCGAGTCACTCAAGAAACTCAACATTGAAGTGAAATCCTCGACTGAGGATCAAGATCCCTCGAAAGGTGAGGTCTGACCGCGATGTTTCCAGCTGCCAGAATTGGTGATCCGATCACTCACGATATGCTCGTTCCATCTGGAGTGATCGGTCCGCAGATTCCGCCCTCGCCAATGACGATCACGTCACCGGTGATCATCGAAGGCATGCCGGCGGCCTATGTCGGTTGCACGTGTGTCTGCACCGGTGTGATCTCAGCGGGAATTGTCCACCCGCCTCCCCCGACTCCGCCTCCACCGATCGTGTTGGGCTCGTTCACGGTGTTGATTCACGGAATGCCTGCTGCCAGATGGGCTCCGTCAGGCGACATCGGTGGTTGCGGCGCGTTTCTGGGAATGCCGACGCTGATGGCAACTCGCCGCGTCTTTATCGGCAACTTTGGAATGGGCGGCCCCACCAGCGCGCAAGGCCAAGCCATGTCGATGGCCAAACAGGCGGCGCAGCCCTTTTGCGAAGTCTGCCAGAAATCGTGAACACATCGAACGTGGGCGATCAGCAGTCTTCCCCAAACATCCGACCATCGGCCCCGGGCGGCTTACTTATCAGTCAACGAGAGTTGACCTGGGACCTGTATCTCGAGTCGTGCGAATCGAATCCGTCCAGCCAATACGCCATTCTTGACGCGTGTGATGAGCCCAAAGTGCCGATCCTCGCAAAAAACTTGGAAGAGAACGCGGTGTCGTTGTATCGCGGGCGGGCGGACGAAGACCTTTGGTCCATCGCGCCGTATCTCGTTAAGTTAGAAACGAATGTAGTGAATTGGATTCGCGAAGAATTGGTTGGCACACCGTTTGGGATTCTGCTTTCTGCAGCAACAAATCTTGAAACGTTACGAAAACACTTTCGTCGATTCCTGATGGT
>JBCCOI010000369.1:0-7542 GCA_039025515.1 Planctomycetota bacterium | reverse complement strand
CTCAAACGCTTCGCGATAAGCCTCTTGAAGCAGGTCGATGGCAAAGAGAGTATCGCGATGAAGCGACGCATGGCTGGCTGGAACGCCAACTTCCTGCTCAAAGTACTGGGAATTCCCGTCTAAAGTATGCGGTGGCCCTGCATACCGGGTGGGGATCTTGGTTCAGCATTGCAGGATCAAACATGTCCTCGTCGTGATGAGACGCAAAATGATTGGACAGTTTTTTGATCCCGCGATATTTACTCTCACTTCAGTGATCTTCCGCTGTGGACGTCGAGATGAACTTGTGCATTTGGATGGAGAACGGATTCCCGAGCCATAGTCGATTGCCGTCGCGCGAAACACGAAGCAATTCGACGGGACGATCGAACACTTGAAATTCCGCGACCAATTTCCCTTCCGCCCGATCGAAGAACTTAAGTTTGCTCGACGAAGACGATGTGACCACCAGTCGGTCATTGACGACTTCCAAGCCGCTGATGGCACTTCCAAAAGCAGAAATCGTCTGCTCCAGATCTCCCGTATTCAGATTCCATCGCAAAACCGTGCCATCGCGGTGTCCGCTGAACAGGGCTGTCACGCCATCGTCGCGCTCATCAAAAGCTAAATGCTCAGCGGCCGAGTGTTTCGGAGAGATCAATCGATGCAGAATTTCTCGGCGCCGCAAATCCCAAATGATGATTTCCCGATCCTCTCCAGCGGTTGCGATGATGTCTCCTTTCTCGTTTGATGCGATTCTCAACACCCAGTTTCCGTGTCCCGCAAGCCGCCCGATCACTTCTCCATCTGCGTCGTAGATCGCGAGTGTGCCTTCGTCCGCATTCCACTCGGCGGGCGGTGCCGAGACGAGTTGGCGTCCGTTCATGACGAAGAGTGCGTGTCTCACACCCCAGCCAATTTGCTGCTCCCAGACGGTATGCAAGCTAGGAAACTCCCGACAGATCAATCGTCTGTCGTCTCCAAGTGTTACGAGTCGATTCTCAGTTGCAACGATTTCCCAACCGGCTGTTTCATGCGCGCGGATTTGTTCAACGCGTTGACTAAAGTCATGGTTCCAAATGGAGAGGATTCCATTCGCATCAAGTGTGGCAATTTGCTGACCTCCATTGACGGAGGTACCCGACGTAAACGGCGTCCCGGGCTCATAAACAGCATCGGAGGTGGCTGGTACGCTCATTCGACCGATCAGACGAATCGAACCATCCGACATCGCAACATAGAAACTTTCCCCGTCATCTGTGACGGCCATGCTGCGAACCGCGGAGCGAAACCGCCACTGATTCTGCTTTTGCAAAGCGTCCCCAGTACGACATTCCAAGATCCTGCCGTCTGAAGTTCCCGCGATCGCAGAGTCTTTGCCGAGCGCGTGGACAGCGACGCCGACTGATTCTTCGGGAAGCGGATTTTTTTGCATCGTGTTTGCCCAGTTGCCCCCTTCGAGCAGTGAATCAACTTGGATCACTCTCCAAGTCTTCCGCCCAATGGCAACCCCCGACCGTTGATCGAGCCAACTCCAGCTTTCGACGCCGTCTTCCACGTCATGGCCTGTTTTATCAACGACTTCAATCGGTGACGAAGTTTCACGAAGAAGCAAGTGAAGTCGATCGTCATACCCACAGCCCATTAGCAGCTTGTTTGACGGGTCGATCGCAATTGATTTGAGTCTGGAACGAGTGCTCCAGCGATGCAAGACACTCAGGCTTTTCGCGTCACATAACGAAACGCCCGAATCCCCGAAGCACGCGGCGATCTTTGCGGGGGTTGCGCCATCGCTTGGGATGCACTCCAAGTCGTAGACGCCTCCACGTGGAGGCCAAGTCGACCGCGCGAGTTCCTTGCCGTCATCCGCGAGCCGAATGATCAGTCCGCCATGGCATCCGACAAAGACTTCGCCGTCGCACCAACATGCTGAGATGCAACCAGAAGGGTGACGATAATTCCAAACGTCTTTCCCGGCACGAGTTGAAACGACTAACGAACCATCATCGAGCACTCTCAGCAAACGCCGCGTGCGGGGGCACCAGTCCAGGTCGCGTGCAGCCGGTCCGCCCGGTTCAACGACGAATTGATCATCACGACGCAACTTGGAAGTGACGAATCGCCATTCGATTCCTTGTTGGGGTGAGGATACCTTGCTGATGTAATCCGCCGCTGCAATCGAGTCGCCGTTCCTCAGGGATTTCCATGCCTGCTCGATTCGATTGCGATAGAGCGCGGCCTCCAATTTCCGATTGACGGATTCGGCTCGGTTGTATTCTTCGACGGCGCCGTCACGTGCGACGATTGCATTTCGATAGCCCGAAATGGTTCCGATCAATCCCGTTACGAACGTCACGAGCAAGAGACAAGCTGCGATGACGAAACCTCGGTGGCGTCGCATCAGAATGCGGAGTCCGTATTCAAGAGACGCCGGGCGAGCTGTCACAGCTTCACCGACTTGGAAATGGCGCATGTCTTGGAGAAAGTCATGCATGGTCGCATAACGATCTTCGCGATCCTTCTCGATTGCTTTCATCGTGACCCAACCCAAGTCATCGCTGCGTTCGCTGTGAAACGGGCGTTCAACCTGCGCGTCCGTTAACTTGCGGTGCAGGGATGAGATTCCGCCCGACAACAGTTGTTCACGAGGAATAGGTGGTTTGCCGCACAACAGGCGGTACAGCAGCGCGCCCAACGAATAGACATCTGTACGCGTATCGAGCTCGTTTGATTCGAGCACGAGTTGCTCGGGACTCATGTACTCCAAAGTACCCAGAAGCTGGCCATGCCCCGTCAACTCTGCGTGTTGAAAGTCTGATTGTTGCACCTCCGAACCGAGCGATCGGTCCGTACCATTTTTGGAGGGGACTGGGTTAGAGGAATCCGGCCGACGATGGAGTGCTTTCGAGATTCCGAAATCGATCACCTTTACTCGCGCATCGCCTTCGTCCGATTCGAATACGAGCACGTTGGAAGGTTTGATGTCTCGGTGCAAGACTCCACGCAGGTGAGCATGATGAACGGCCTCCGCAGCCTGCTCGACGAGAGAAACGATTGCTACCGTTTCAAGTTCCCGTTGCTGGCAGTAGGCATCGATCGGGACGCCAGGCACCAACTCCATCACAAAGTAAGGTTCTCCATTTTGAGTCGTGCCGGCGTCGTAAACAGAAGCGATTCCCGGATGATTGAGCGACGCGAGCGTTTGTCGTTCGGCTTCAAATCTTCGCAATACCGCATCAGAGTCCATCCCCGGGTTGATCAGTTTGATCGCAACTTCACGCCTAATCGGCTCGTGCTGTACGGCCCGATAAACCGTGCCAAATCCACCTTGGCCCAGAACCTCTTTCAGAGAATAAGCTCCGATATCAACCGTCTGATCGTTCTTCTTTGAAGTGGTGTTGAACGGCTGCGACGAATGCTCGTTTCGAGTTTCACCGACATCAACATCGCGATCCAGCAGTAGCGTCTCGGTGGGCTCCGATGCGATACGGTCGGCATGCCTTAACAGATTTTCCGCGTCGCTATCGTGTTTCAAAAGCGCGCGTACTTCGCACGCCATTGCAGCATCTTCAAGTTCCGAAAGTCGCCGATTCTGGTCTTCGGCGGAAAGCTCGCGAATTCGCAAGAATGCCTGCTGGATCGCTTGATATCGTTCAGCGTTCATTTCGAAATGACCAAGACTTGGCCTTCATCCTCGGCGGTAATGACTTTCAGCAATCGACCAGTGTTGCTGTCTGTGACACGACTTCCAATGGGCCAATTTTCTCGACGAACTTCTGCGGTCCGCAGTGGGAATCCGTAGCCAAAGGGATGTTTGGCCGGACCTCGGATTTCGGCATCCAGCTTTGGTCCGAAAGTAACGAGGGCCAGTTTGAGATACCGTAGTCCGTTCTTCCCGACTGAACTCGATTCCTGTCCGTCCGGCACTACTGGAGTCTGTTCCAGCACCCATTGTTTCGCCGCATCACTTTGAAGATCTCGGTAGGCGTGAATTGCCATTGAAGAGGCCAAGTCGGACTGGCCGATCTGCTCCGCTTGAGCGGAAAGCTGTTTACGCATCGCCAGAGTCAAAGATTTGGGAGCAGTCTTGCGTATTGACTCATAGGTTCTGAACGCAGCATCGATCCCATTCTTTTCGAAAGCCGAAACGATGCGCTCAAGCGGGTTTACGAAAGCTCGATCGGTCAGCGCGGGCGCCACTGTTTCGCCGGGCTTGCGGGTCCAGGCAAGCTTCCGAGTTGAGCTTCGATCAATCGAGGGCAGAGGAGTTCCGGAAGAACTTCCCCAGCTGATCAGCTTCAACTCGGAGCCCTCTCGTATGTAAGACTGTCCTTTCGACCAAGACATCGGCGTCCAGAACCTTCCATCGATCGACCAAGACTGTTCGACGCTGATTCCCGCGGGTTCGACCGCTAGTTTTGAGAGTGTTCCTTTCCCTCCGAGGACGTAGATCATTTGATTGTGTACGGAAAGATTCGCCTCTGAGAAGCCTCGCCATTTCCCGAGTGTCTCTCCCGTGTCCGCATTAATCGCGACCAAGAGGTTACCGGTGCAACCGAAAACACGATCATTCGAAACGCCCCAGTTGCAGTAAAAGAACTGTTCGTCGGATCGCCATTCTTGGCGGACGCTCCAGCCAACGTCTTGTTTGCTGACGGACCATTTTTCGGTGCCTTGCATCCCCTGTCCGGAGATAATGAGCCCGTCGCCGGTGACCAATGGCGTCGGTACATTTGTAAGTCCGAGTTCCGGAAACTCTCGCTCCCAAAGAACGTTCCCCGAAGTCGTGACGGAAATCACGCGGTTCCGAGTGCAAAACACGATTTGCTTTTGGTTTCCCCATTCGGCCACGACAGGAGTGGCGTAGCTGGCTTCTCCGGTCGGTACTTGCCAAAGTACTGTTCCGTCGCCTGGGGACAAGGCAACGAGTCCACCTTTTGTCGCGCGCTGCTGCGATTCCTCGGCGGTCTTTCCTCCCGCCAAAACAATGAGCTGTCCGTCGACTTCGATGGGGCTGGATGAGAAACCAAATTGAACGGGTGTCGCGTCAAACGCTTCAACCAGGTTCTTTTTCCAAAGCAACTTCCCCGTTTTGCTGCGGAACACGTGCAACCGCCCGGCAAACCCAATCGTGACCAACAGTTCGTCGCCGTCAGAGTTCTTCATCAAGAGAGGAGTCGACTGTGGGCTCCGTTGTTTGCCCCCGAAGGATTCTTGAGCATCGAGCACGGGAGTTTCGTACTTCTGTTCCCAAACCTTTTGAAGAGTCCGTTGATCGAGCGCGATGACCGCCTCGGTCAACGGCGCGTCACCTGACTCGGCCAATGCCGTGACAAAACAAAGGGTGCCATTCGTAACGACTCCAGAGCGTCCTTCGCCGATGGTCGCTGTTGCTGTCACAAACGGAGCGGCGGGGGCGACGTCAGATTCGATGGAGAAACTGGCTGTTGGTCCGCCAAATGCCGGCCAATTCGAAAGCGACTCATCTGCTCCAAAACTCACGTTGGTTCCGAGCAAGAATGCGACGGCGACTGTTGAGCAGAAGTCTACTCGTGAAAGTTGTCTGCGAAAGCGGGCGGACGGTGCGTGCGGAAGCTTATTCATGACAATTCGTTGAGTTTTCGTTGGAGCCATGCCCGAGCCATCGCCCAGTCTCCCGCCACGGTACGGCGTGAGATTCCGAGTGACCGCGCGGCCTCTTCTTGTGTGAGCCCGCCGAAGAATCGCAACTCGACAAGAGTGGCTTGGCGAGGACTCAGTTCCGCGAGTTCCTTCAAGGCTTGATCCAGAGTCAGCAATTCGATGTTGTGATGCTGATCTGTCATCCCGACGAAATCCAACTCGACGCGTGAGGCGTTCCCACCACGTTTGAGCGTTCGTCGTTTGCGAGCTTCATCCACCAGAACGCGTCGAATCACCGTTGCCGCGGACGCGAAGAAATGCGTTCTGTCTTGGAACGATACTTCGGACCCGCTCAGCAGCCTCAGATATGCTTCATGCACCATCTCGGTCGCATCGAATCGCTTGACGTCCTCACCAGCCAGCACGTTCGAGGCGATCTGACGGAGTTGGTCGTAAACCAACGGAGTCAACTCGCCCGTCGCGCCTGCGTCTCCGTCGGCGATCCGCCGGAGCAGCTCTGTGATTTCCTCAGACAATTTTGATAACCCGCTACTTTTCCAACGATCCGTGGGGCGAAAACACCCAGGACGGTAGTTGAGCCTCTTGAAAACCGGAACACTGCAGTAGCGGGCAAATTCGCGAGGTTGTGCAATGGTTTTCTCGCTTTCTTCTCATCAATGGTGAAAAGCCATCGACTTTGCTCCCGAATTTGCGAATCATCCGCAGAAGAGTCCCCGATACAAATGCCGCGAAACGCGTTAAGCTTGGCACCTGTCGATCGCTTTGCGCCAGGAGATTTTTGACACGCATGTCTTCCGATGAAACGCAGAATTCGGGCGAGCCCGCACCCGAGACTCCGCCCCCCCTGCGGGCCAGAGTTCCTGATTCCGTCGCAGGAGGAACGTTCAGTACCGGTGCGATCGTCATGACGGGGCCGTCCGAGTTCATCGTCGACTTTTTGCAAACGATCGGCAGGCCGCACGTGATCGCGTCTCGAATGGTGATCCCTCATTCGGTGATGCCGCAGTTTATCGACGCACTGACGACGAACCTCGATCTTTATCGCAATCGCTTTGGTGACCCATCGCAGCAACAACCGGCACCCGCGAATCCGGATGCCAGGCGTCCGACCCCGCAAGAAATTTATGACGATCTGAAACTGCCCGATGAGGTTCTTAGCGGGACTTACGCAAACGGAGTCATGATCAGTCACGGAGCTAGCGAGTTCGTGTTGGATTTCTTGACAAGCTTCTTTCCACAGTCGGCAGTGAGCTCCCGGATTTTCCTGGCTTCGGGCCAAACGCCTCGCTTGCTTGAATCACTGAAGAGTGCCGTGAGGCAGCTCGAACAGCGACGTCAGGGACAATCGCAGACGTCTCCGAACGAGTTAACGCCGAACGATCCGCCCACCAATCCTCCAGTTGGGGAAAACCCTTCGATTGAAGAGCCTCCCACGGATCCACCTGCGGAAACGGAACCGCCCCCCGAAGATCCGTCAGATCCTTCGTGAACCTTCCGCTAATGAGTGATCTGCCTCGCGCGAACATCCACGGAAATCTTCCGCTGGTGCTGGCTAGCGGTTCGCCCCGACGAGCCCAATTGCTTGATGCGGCTGGGTACACCTACACCAAAGACCCCGCCAGTGAATCAGCGGAGTGTGGGGTGTGTAGCCGTGAAACTGCACCGGAATTGGTTGCCCGCTATGCGTTTCGAAAGGCACAGGACGTGTTCGGTCGGCACCCAAATGCCATGATTTTGGCAGCCGATACGGTTGCTTCGGTTGGCGGCGTGATTCTTGGCAAACCGGCGGACGAACGGCACGCTGAACAGATGCTTCGTATGCTGAGTGGAAAACGACACGACGTGTACACCGGCGTCTGCTTGTGGTCGACAGCAGAATCGAAATGTGTCGTCGACGTCGTCCGCACCGAGTTACAAATG
>JBCCOI010000368.1:0-7557 GCA_039025515.1 Planctomycetota bacterium | reverse complement strand
GGCATCACGCTCGGTCAAGAACAATGCACTCGCCAAGTTTCGCAACATTGCTTTGCGGTGGCTGGGACTGCGTCCAAGCGTACGTCCACGTCGTCGGTGTCTCATGACGTCGGATGAATGGGTTTGTTGGGTTGAATGTGATAAAAAGACCGTCGCCGAGCGTTAGAACAACGGCTGCGACGGGACTCGCATGCCGAGGTGCAAACCGTACTGGGCGAGCTTTTCGCGGACCTCGTTGAGCGTCGTGTCGCCGAAGTTGCGAACTTCTAAGAGTTGATCTTCGTTGCGCTGAACCAGATCGCGGACCGTCTGAATGTTCTCGCTCTCCAAGCAGTTGTTTGCACGCACCGACAAGCGGAGGTCTGCGAGCGTCATATTCAGCTTGGCTTCGAGCTGTGCTTCCGGCGAACCGGCACCGCCACGTGCCGCCGAGAAAATGCTCGGACCCAACTCGCGGTACTGAACGAACGGGTTGAGGTGCTTGCGGAGGATCTTGGCCGATTCGACCAATGCCATTTCAGGATTCACCGATCCGTCCGTCCAGACTTCAAGGACGAGCTTGTCGTAGTTGGTCTTTTGCCCGACTCGAGTCTCTTCGACGTCGTAGCGGACCCGGGTGATCGGGCTGTAAACGGCATCGATCGGGATGATGCCGATCTCGTGTTCGGTCGAACTGTGCTCCGTTGCCGGGACATAACCGCGGCCGTTTTCCACTACCATCTCCATCATGAATGGAGTGTCATCGGTCAACGTTGCGAGGACGAGATCCTTATTCACGATTTCGACGTCCGCGTCGCCCTGAATGTCCGAAGCCCGAATCTCCCCGGCTTCGCTGGATTCAACCGTGATGACCTTCGTCAATTCGCTGTGGTTGCGAACGACCAAGCTCTTGACGTTCAAGACGATGTCGGTGACGTCTTCGAGAACACCCGGGATGTTCGTGAACTCGTGCTGGGCACCGCGGAGTTTGATTTGCGTGACCGCGCTACCCATCAGGCTGCTCAGCAACACGCGGCGCAGGCTGTTGCCGACGCTGGTTCCGAAGCCTCGCTCGAAGGGCTCGGCGATGAACTTGCCGTAGGTAGGCGAAAGGGAATCGCGATCGACTTCCAGGGTGCTTGGAAGCTCCATGCCGCGCCATCGAATATGCATAGTCAATATCCTTTCGTTCGGTGATCCGAGATCGAAGTTAACTTCGGACGATGATGGGATTGGAATGAAACGCGACTAGACGCGACGCTTCTTACGAGGCCGGCAGCCGTTGTGTGGGATCGGCGTCACGTCTTCAATCAACTTGACTTTCAAGCCGGCGGACTGCAGTGCGGTGATCGCACTTTCGCGGCCTGACCCTGGGCCTTTGACCCGGACCTCGACATCACGCATGCCGAACTTGGCGGCCTTTTCGGCTGCCTGTTGTGCAGCACACTGTCCGGCGAAGGGCGTACTTTTGCGGCTGCCCTTGAAACCGCTCGTGCCGGCGCTGGCCCAGCAAAGCGTGTCGCCTTTGATATCGGTGATCGTCACCGTCGTGTTGTTGAAAGTCGCATGCACATGAGCGACACCGTTGGTGACGTTTCGGCGAATGCGTTTCTTCTTGTTACTCTTTGCCACAGCAAAGCCCTACAGATTGAATCGTGATCGAATGAAAAAACTGAACCAGAAATTGACGAGTCCGTTCGGCGTCCAAGCGAAAGAATGGCAGACCGCTTATCGCAAGTCCTTAACACCTTTCTTTCCGGCGACCGTCTTTTTCGGACCCTTTCGGGTTCGTGAGTTTGTCTTGGTACGTTGTCCGCGAACTGGCAAGCCCATGCGGTGACGCATTCCGCGGTAGGATTTGATCTCGCGAAGGCGACTGACGTTTTGGGTCACCTGACGCCGCAGCGGACCCTCGACCGTGTAGTCACGCTCGAGCATCGCTGAGATCTTTCCCAGCTCGTCCTCGCCCAAATCGCTAGCCGGTCGCGTCGGGTCGATGCCCAACTTTTGGCACACTTCCCGAGCCGAGTGCAATCCGACACCGTACAGGTAGGTGAGCGAATACTGAGTCTGTTTGTCGTTTGGGATATCGACCCCCAACAAACGGGGCATGGCGAAGCTCCTGGGAAACGGCTGAAGCGGGTCAGCGGAGGGAATGATCAGCGTTATTCTCGGCAGACTGAGCAGATAGAGAAAAGCTCCCGCCAAGAACCCCGGACTATAGCGAATGGCCCCCTTTTTGCTCAATGGCCACTTTCGCGGCTTTTTTAGGAATTTTGGGCCGGTTGCTTGCGAATCAGGCGGACAAATTCGGAGGCAATCTCATCCCGGGGGCCCGGCGGAATTCGCCACTGCTCGACGACTCGAAACTGCTCCAGCGGTAATTCCAAGTGCGTATCGCCTTCCACCGATGAAAAAACTCGCGTGTAAAAAAGTTGATCACACTTTGAAAGCAATTGCCGATAGATTTCGGCTCCGCCAACGACGAAACACGGCAGATCACCGGCAAGCTCCACCGCGGCGTCCGGACTGCTCGCCACCGAGACTTCTGGGAAGCTCCAATCGGTGTTTCGCGTGACAACGATCGACTTCCTTCCCGGCAGCGTTCGCCCGATCGAATCAAATGTTTTACGCCCCATGATGAGTGCTCCACCCATCGTTAACTTCTTGAAGCGGCGGAGGTCTTCACGGAGGTGCCAGGGGATGTCCCCGTTGCGACCGATCACGCCGGAGGGCGTTGCCGCAACGACTGCTGTCATCAAGTGCTTTGCCATTCAGACTACACGGCGACAGGGGCTTTGATGTGTGGATGAGGCTCATAATCCACGACTTCAAAGTCTTCGAATTTGAACCCGTCGATCGATTCGGGTGAGGAGTGGATCAGCAGCCGGGGAAGTGGCTTGGGTTCGCGTGAAAGCTGGATTCGGGCTTGCTCGAAATGATTCTGGTACAGGTGAACGTCGCCAAAGGTGTGGACGAAAGCGCCAGGACGCAGACCCGTCACGTTCGCCATCATCAGCGTCAGCATCGCATAACTTGCAATGTTGAACGGAACGCCGAGAAAAATGTCTGCACTCCGCTGATACAGCTGACAAGAAAGCCGTCCATCGGAAACGTAAAATTGAAAGAGCGTGTGACAGGGAGGCAGCGCCATCGAGCCGACTTCCGCCACATTCCATGCCGATACAATCAGCCGTCGCGACATCGGATTATTGCGAATCTCGCTCTCGACCCAAGCGATTTGGTCGATCGTGGAACCATCGGGCGTCGGCCAAGATCGCCATTGGTGTCCATACACGGGTCCGAGGTCACCGTTCTCGTCAGCCCACTCGTCCCAGATTCGAACTCCGTGTTCGTTGAGCCAAGCCACGTTGGTCTCGCCACGCAAGAACCACAGCAACTCGTAGATGATCGAGCGAATGTGGAGCTTCTTGGTTGTCAGTAGCGGAAAGCCATCTGCCAAATCAAAGCGTAGCTGTCTTCCGAAGAGGCTTCGGGTTCCAACGCCCGTCCGGTCCCCGCGGTCCGAACCGGATTCGAGAATCTCTTCGAGGAGCCGTAGGTACTGCAACATGGAGGTGGCTGTCAGACCGAGGCGTCGATCGCTTCTTGCAAAGCTGCCTTCGTCGTGTTGCCACCGCGAAAGCTGTGTTCGACTTCGCCATTTTTAAATAGCAGCAACGTTGGAATGCCTGTGATCCCGAACCGTTGTGCCACCGAGGGTGCGTCGTCGATATTCAGTTTTCCGATTTTTGCGGTGCCGTTTTCGGTTGCCAGTTCGTCGATCATCGGTGCAATCGCGCGGCAGGGACCACACCATGGCGCCCAAAAATCAACCAGCACGGCGCCGTCGGCTTGCAAGACTTCACTATCAAAATTGTCTTCGGTGAATTCAATCACGGCGTCTGCGGCCATGGGATCAATCCTCGATTTCGGACGAAAGAAAGATGGGCCTCGCCATTCGTGTTTGCCCAGTGACGCGAGATTGTAGGGAGCAATTCGATTTCGGCCAACCGAGCGTTCTGCTCGGGTTCGCACGTGCGTGGGTAAGGGCCAGCTGAAACCCACATGCCAGATGCACCATCCAGATGCGCCAGCCAGGCCCACGTCGCCAAAAAACACCCGCAAGAAGATGTCGCCCATGTTGCGGCATGACTTCAGATGTTCGCCTCTTCTTTGGCTCGAATAAAAAGCCTGCCGAAGCGTTCCAAAATCATCGCGGTGGCGCCCCAAATCTCACGGCGGTGGCCGCTGGCGTCCGTAAAGGCGATGGCCGGATAGCGAAAACGATAGTCGATCGCTTCTCCGCAATCCGATATACCGGCGTGTTTGCCAAGCCGCCAACCTGCAGTCGGAAGCATCGCTTCGGCAGGGTTGCCGCCGGGGCCCCCAATGTCTGAGCGATCAACGCCGGAACATTCCGGCAAGACCGTCGTCAAAGGCATCTCGATGACTTCGTCAACTTCGACCGGGTCTGGCTTCCAAGGAGTCGCAGGAGCTTCGCCGGCGACGACGATCGGCGTCACGACGTTGTCGCTAGCGAAGACGTACGTCGGATTCATCTTGCCGAGCGGATCCGCACTCGGTGGTGCGACACCGAGCTCCTCTTTGAATTCACGGATCGCGGCCTCGACCGCCGATTCTCCATGCTCAATGCGTCCGCCGGGCAAACAGACTTGTCCCGCATGGTGTGACAACGTCATCGGCCGACGCGTCAGTGTGACCCAAATCTCATCGTTATCCGTTGAGGGATACAGGGCAATGAGAACAGCGGCCTGACGTGCAACGTCACTCGCCGGACCGCGATGACGTCCATAGGCTAAGCGGGGCGATGTGTTGCAGCGACCATTTCGGAACTCGAACCCTGAGGGCGTCGACTCACAACGCTCGCTCTCCAGTCGCAGCGCTGCGCGTATCGTCGACTCGAGTGATTGAATCGACTCTCTCACAAAATGACCTTCAGGTTATTCGGCTTCCCAAACGATCGCCGAACGAGGTTCACGTTTCGTTAAATCAAAAGCTCGCTTCGCTTCCTCAAGTTCGTCGTTCAAAATGACAAAACGATGTTGGTAAGAATGGTCTCGGTCAAACAGCATTGTCGTCAACACACCTTGCGGCGGAACCGCCTCTTCGCAAACGACTTCAAAAAACCACCACACATAGGCTCCTTCCTCCTTCTGCCCGACCCAACGAAGCGGCTTCGACTCGTAAGCGCCAGACGCTGCGGATGAAGAAACTGAATTTCCTACAGCTTTCCGCGGCTTCGGATCAAACCAAATGCGTCGGCGTAGGACGCCGATTGGCCAATCATCGTTTAGCTCATCGGCACCTGACCGCCGCTCCGCCTGCTTCTTCAGCCACCGTTCGTCAAGCATGTCCAGCCTCCAAGCGACCTCGACGCAACGGGTCTGTTCATTCCACTGCATCTCGGCTGAGGTAGCGTGGAATGGATGCGTGAGGACGGCGGCTGTGAGAAAAAGCAGAATCGACATCATCAAATTCATGAACCGGAAGATGCGGTCTCCTTCTTGGCCGACTCCTTTTTCTTAGCCGGCTTTTTCTCGGTCGCGTCCTCCTTTTCAGTTTCGTCCGATGAAGACTCTACCGCTTCCTCCTTTGCATCATCACTCTTCTTCGCTTCATCGTCGACTTTCGAGTCTTCATCCTTGTCGGACTCTTCATCCTTGTCGTCTGCATCATCGCCTTTCTCCGAATCCTTCTTCGCTTTTTTCATCGGATTGGAAGAACCACGTGACTGCTTGAACAAACGGAATCGGCTGGGGATTAACCGTTCGGGCCAATGGTTGTTTTCTTCCTGAGTGTCAGCGGTTTGTCGCTTCGGATCGAGTTCAAGTTTGACGATTTCCTTATCGGTCATCATTAGCTTGCGAACTTTTTGGCTGTTCTTGCGCCATATCTCCGCCGGAAACTTAAACGTCTCGCTCGTGTTGTCCGCGTAGTCGACCTTGATCAAGATTGGCATGACCAAGCCACCGACGTTTTCGAACTCGACGACGTAGAATCGGGTTTCGCGTTTCAGCATCGTCCGTTCGTCGCTGGATAAACCGTCAAGGTATTTTTGAAACGCCTTGCGGTCCGATTCCTCGACTTTCAACGGATCGTATTCGGGACTGTTGTAGAAGTCCTTCAATCCGGGCTGCCAATCGATCCGCTTCTTGAGAACCGCGTTACGCTCGGCGCTGATCGTAGGTGTCTTCTTTTGTTTTTCTTGACGCTTTCGCTCGGCCTCTTCATCGGGATCACCCGCATCGATCACATAAAGTTCGACGTCGTTGATGGCGATGTCGACGTGCTGCGTTGAATAGAACCACCCTCGCCAGAACCAATCGAGATCGACACCCGAGGCGTCCTCCATCGTCCGGAAGAAATCACTCGGTGTCGGACGCTTGAACATCCATCGGCGTGAGTACTCGCGGAAGGCGAAATCAAAGAGCTCGCGGCCGAGAATGGTCTCTCGCAAAATGTTGAGTGCGGTCGCGGGTTTCGCATACGCATTGCTGCCGAACTGGATGATCTCTTCACTGCCCGTCATGATCGCACGTTGATTTCCGCCACGCATGTAAGGCACGATGTATTCGGGATCGCCGCGGCGACTCGGGTAGTCTTCTTCCCATTCTTGCTCGGCCAAGTACTGCAAGAACGTATTGATGCCTTCGTCCATCCACGTCCACTGACGTTCATCACTGTTGACGATCATCGGGAAAAAGTTGTGACCGACTTCGTGGATAATCACGGAAATCAACCCGTACTTGGTTCGGCGATCGTAGGTCCCGTCTTTTTCCGGTCTTGGGCCGTTGAAGCAGATCATCGGATACTCCATCCCGTAAACCGGACCGTTCACACTGATCGCGACTTCGTAGGGATATTCAAACGAGTACCGTCCGTAGACCTCCAGCGTATGAACGATCGATTCGGTGGAGTATTGGCTCCAAAGCGGTTCGGCTTCGTTGGGATACAGCGACATCGCCATGACCGTCTGATCACCAATCTCCACGCCCATTGCATCCCAGATGAACTTGCGGCTTGCCGCGAAAGCAAAGTCGCGCACGTTCTCGGCGTAGAATTCCCAAGTCTTTGTTTTTTCGCCGCGAACAGATTCGTTCGTTTTGGCTTCTTCGGGCGTGATGATGAACATCGGCTTCTTTGCCGACTTTGATTCTTCTAACCGCTCACGCCAAGACTCGGTCAAAACTTCATCGGGGTTTTGCAGCGTCCCCGTAGCCGTGACGACCATCTCCTCCGGTGCGGTGATGCGAACTCGGTAATTCCCAAGTTCCAACGTGAACTCACCGCTCCCCAAGAAAGCCTTGTGCTGCCAAGCTCCGAAGTCTGTGTAGGAAGCGACACGCGGATGCCATTGAGCGATCTCGTAGATGTAGTTGTCGTCTTCCTCGAAGTACTCTTTACCGCCCCGGGCTCGAATCGTTTTGGAATCAACGATGTTGTACGAGTACTCGATGATCGCTTCAGTCGACTCGCCAGGGCCGAGAGGCTTCGGCAGATCGATCCTCATCATCGTACCGACGATCGTGTACGGAAGCGGTTGATCTTTCCCAT
>JBCCOI010000367.1:0-7561 GCA_039025515.1 Planctomycetota bacterium | reverse complement strand
GGGATGTGATCTTTCTCTACCCGCCCTTTTTTTTTCCCTCCCCAAGCATCCGATGTACAAGCTCAAACGACGTCAGTTTTCCGGTCTCGCCGGCGCGGCAGCACTCACCACGGCTCTTCCCGCTCGTAGCCTTCGCGCCGCCAATGCGAACGACGAAATCAATCTGGGCTTTATCAGTTGCGGGGGCAGAGCCGGCGGCTTGATGGGGCAGTTCTCGAAAGTGGACGGCGTCAATATCGCCGGGCTTTGCGACGTTGATGAGAAACGTTTAGCTGCGGCGAAAAAACGTTTTCCAAAAGCTCAAGGATGGACGGACTTAAGAGAGCTGATCGAATCACCTTCGATTGACGCCGTGGTCGTCGCGACTTGTAACCACTGGCATTGCTTGGCAGCAATCTGGGCAATGGAGGCGGGCAAAGACGTCTATGTCGAAAAGCCATTGTCTCATTCTCAGTGGGAGGGAAAGCAAACGGTTGCCGCGGCACGCAAATACAATCGGATTTGTCAGCTCGGCACCCAACAGCGATCGGATCCGATGCAGGCAGAAATCAAGCAGTTTCTGCACGAAGAGAAAGCTCTCGGTGAGATTAAAGCCGCACGCGTCAATCGTTATGGCGTTCGTCCTTCGATCGGCAAACGCGACACGCCGCTCGAGATCGAAAAGAACGTGGCTTACGATCTTTGGTTGGGCCCCGCAGAAGACAGACCGATCTTCCGCAGCAAGCTCCACTACGATTGGCACTGGGATTGGAACACGGGCAGCGGCGAAATGGGCAACTGGGGCGTGCACGTCCTTGATGACTGCCGCAACAACATCTTCCAGGATTCGGTGGCCTTACCCAAGCGAATCATGGGAGGCGGCGGACGCGTCGCACTCGGAGATGCCGGCGAGACGCCCAACGTGCATTTCGCATACTTTGATACCGGATCGATCCCCGTCGTCATCGGCCTCAGCAATCTGCCCTCGGAGCCGGGCGGCAAAAAGAGCCCGAAACATCCCGGCCCGAATAGCGGATACATCGCCTACTGCGAGGGCGGACGCTTCGAAGGTCAACGCGGCGGTGGCTCGGCTTACGACGAGAATGGCAAGAAAATTCGATCGTTTAAAGGCAACCGAGGCGATGTACTGCACCAAGCCAACTTCATTGATGCCGTTCGCTCTAGAGACCGTGCGACGCTAAACGCTGAAATCGAACTCGGCAATCACAGCACCGGTTGGTGCAACTTGGCGAATGTGGCGTTCCAAGCCGGGAAAGACTTTGATGCTGAGGAAGCACGATCGTTGAAGTTGGACCAGTGGCGTGAAGTGCTTGCCGAGATGGTCGGGCACCTTTCCCAGCACGACATTCGACTGGAAGGCGGCGAAATCAAGCTAAGCCAATCGCTGGAACTTGATCCATCGACGGAAATGTTCGTCGGAGACGGGGCTTACGAAGCAAATCGCTTCCTCAAAAGGACGTATCGCAAGGGCTATGAAGTCCCTGAAATTGTTTAACTCATCTGCTTACTCAGAGGGTCGTACCATGTCCCACTTAGTTTACGTCCCGATCTTCGCCTCTCTCTTGATGATCGCCGGATGTTCGTCCAGTGAGGATGATTCCATCGAAAGCACACCGACCGATCAATCCACCCTGGTCGGAACGGTCTTGATGAGGCCTTGGACAAAGTCGATCGAGTCTTGGAACGCCGCCGGTTCAGAGTACTACGTGCTCGACGTCGGCGACCAACCGGTAAAGGAGAGGACTGCCAAAGAAGGCGTGCTGTTGATCGCGACGTCAAACGTTTCGACTGAGCGGCTGTCCGAACTGGAGGGAAAGCGAGTTAAAGTGCTTGGCGAGTATCATTCGGGAACTCCGTTTGAGCCTACACCCGAAGAAGAATTTGCGCAGCGCCCCGATGTTGGACTTGGTACGGAGAACTTGCGAGGCGCGGGATTCGTTGTTACAGAGATCGAGAAGCTAAGCCAATAAGACTGCTTGTGCTTCGTCAACGTCCAACTCTAGGATTGAGCCGCACGGCGATAGCCGCGGTTGTTTCCAAAAGCCGGTGCTGTCGCCCATCGGCTCAGATATCACGGACCCGAAATTGATGGGTTGAAATTGCACTCTTCCTGCAGCCGTTAAGTTCCCAGTGATTCAGTTTGGCTGTCACGGGCAAGCAGCCAGCAAACAATCACCAAACCAATCGCGATCGAAACACCGTTCAGGCTGGTCGCAAGTTTGAATCCGAACTCTCCAAAACCGTCGAACTTCATCAGCACCATGCGTGTCGAGAAGTAGCTGTAGAGGGGAATCAACAGCAAGGTCGCCACTACGGCGCGAACCAGACGCGGAGACTCTGACCAAAGTCCATTGGTACGATACTTCGCGCCGGCAAAAATCCCAGCCAACGGAGCGACCAACAGGAGCGCATCGTAGGATTGATGATAAAGACTGGAGATGCCGGCAACTAAAATTAAGCTGCCGGTGCCGCCGACCAAACCGTCGTCCCGCGACGATTGGCTTCGTCGAAAGAGAAGGAACATCGGAGAAGCGATCATCGCGAACATGACGACGAGGTGCGTCAATTGGCCGGGCTCGTTACCACTCCATTTGCAAATCGCTGCCAACAAGTCGAGACGTGTCCAAGAAAGAACAGGTGACTCATCTTCCTGGGCCATATGCACTTCTTGCGCGATTCCGACATCCTCAATGACCTTGTTGAAACCCGCAGCCAAGTCGACATCGCCGGTGATGCGGATTCCTTCGTGATGAGCCACGTAGGCGATCGGCAAAGCGGCCGCCACGACGCTGAGCACCGCTCCGAAAAGGACCGCCTTGAAGTTGCCTCTCGCCAGGAGCAAAAACCCCATCGGCAAAATGTAGGTGGGCTTGGCTGAAACGATGACAAGCGAGAAGGCGGCTAACCAGGGCCTCCGTTGCCCCCAGTGGATTGCCGCAAACGAAGCGAGAACCAACTCCAGCGTGAAATAACCCGTGAAAAGGGAAATATGACCGCTGCGAGAAAAAATGATCAGTGCTGCGAGTCCAGCAGTCCAGAGCATTCTCGCGGACCGAAGATTCTTGGCATCCGCGTTCTCTGTCACAACGCTGGCGCACAACCTTGCGACGGCGAGCATGACCAAGACCGAAAAGCAGAAGAAAGAAACTTCTGCGACTCGCAACGGCAGCAACGCGAACGGAGCATGCAGTACAAGAATTGCGGGCGAAAAAAATGGGATCTGTCGATCGACCGGATAAGACTTCGCGTACTCGTTCCCATAGGGACTCTGCCCTTCTAGTAACGCCCGCGTGGGGTAGTAGATCCCGTTATGAAAATCACACAGCCCCTGTGCCGAAGGGTCGAAAGGTCCGGGCGTTTGGTAGTCTTTAGCTGTCCTCGCCGCTGTCGCGGCAACGCCCAGCACAAACAAAGCTGCGAACACAAACGTCAGGATCATCTCGCGACTCATCGCCCCAGCAGCTCCTTCACCGCCCGGCTCACGTTTGGTTGTCGCATCAAAGACTCACCGACCAGCACAGCCTTCACACCGCCGGCGGCAAGCGTTTTCATGTCCTCGTTTGATCGTATTCCACTCTCACCGACAACCAGACAATCGTTTGGAATCCGTGGACGCAGATCGAGCGTGTGTTGAAGCTTCGTTTCGAATGTCTTGAGGTTTCGATTATTGATACCGACCAACTTAGTCCCGGTTGCGAGAACCGCCTCCAAGTTACTCGGTTCGTAGAGTTCGATCAGCGTTTGCATCCCTAACTCGATAGCTTGGTCGTGCAGCGTTCTCAATTCATCTGCCGACAAACACTCCGCGATCAGTAGAACACAGTCGGCACCATGAACGCGAGCTTGCAGTAGCTGGTAGCGATCAACAATGAAGTCCTTTCGTAGCAATGGCACATCGACGGCTTGGCGAACGCTTTTCAGGTATTCGAGTGATCCTTGAAAGAAAGGCTCGTCGGTGAGAACACTCAAACAGGACGCTCCCCCCTCGACGTACGACTTAGCGATCTCGACCGGATCGAAGTCCTCTCGGATGAGCCCCGCCGACGGACTCGCCCGCTTGACTTCGGCAATCACATTGATGCCATCCCCCGCCGCCAGCGCTGAAAAGAAATCAAGACACGTCGGACAACGATCGAGTTGTGACTCAAGCAATTCGGCGGGGACTTGCTCGGCATCCCGCTGAATCGTTTCCTTCGTCTTGACGAGAATGTCGTCGAGAATTGTCATCTGAGTCAGTGCTTAAAGTGGCGTCGACCAGTCAGGATCATTGACAAACCATGCTTGTCGCATGCTTCGATGACCTCCTCATCGCGTCTCGAGCCTCCGGGCTGGATGACCGCAATGATCCCGGCGTCTGCGGCAGCCTCGATCGAATCGGGGAAAGGGAAAAATGCATCGGACGCGAGGATGGAGCCTTCCGTGCGATCGCCCGCTTTCTCAATTGCAATTTCAACGCTATCCACTCGGCTCATTTGTCCCGCACCCACACCGATCAGTGAAGTGTCTTTGGCGAGAACGATTGCGTTGCTCTTCACGTGACGCACCATCTCCCAGCCGAAGGCGATATCATCCCAAAGATGATCTGGTACTTCCGTATCCGTCACGGTCTCCCACTGCAGTCTCGGGCTGGTGGATCGATCCGCGTCTTGAACAAGCATGCCGCCGCTAATGAATCGCCGCTGGATGGGAGGCGGAGCGTCGTCCAGAATTCCGACTTGCATCAGCCTCACATTTTCACGCCAACGCGGCTTGGTCGTCAGCATCCCTACCGCACCGGCTTGGAAATCAGGGGCAACAATCGCTTCAATGAATAACCCCGGTTCACAGAGCAGCTCGGCCGTTTCGACATCGACGGTTCGGTTAAAACCCAGAACAGATCCGAACGCGCTGAGCGGGTCGCCCGCAAGCGCTTTCCGACATGCCTCCGCTAACGAATCATCGCAAGCTGCACCACAAGGATTGTTGTGCTTAATCACCGACACAGCGGGCTGGGCGACGGACCGAGCGATCTCGAGTGCCGAATCAAGGTCAAGCAGGTTGTTGTACGAGAGTTCCTTTCCACTGATCTGCCGGGCCGCGACCAAGTTTGCCGAGCGAGTCGTCGTGTCGGCGTAAAGCGCAGCGCGTTGATGTGGATTCTCACCGTACCGGAGTTGCGTTTTCCGCCGCAGCGACAAATGCATCGAGGAAGGAAACTCGCCGGCGATCGTATCGCCACGCATGTAGTCCGCGATTGCCCGGTCGTAGGCCGCCGTGTGATCAAAAGCATCCGACGCCAACTGGCGTCTCAGTTCAAGGGTCGTGCCGCCGCCGTCGAGCTGAGCCAAGATCTCTCCGTACTGCTCGGGGCTGGTTGCGACGGCCACATCGCCATGATTTTTCGCGGCCGCTCGGACGAGGCTGGGACCTCCGATATCGATTTGTTCGACGCACTCCTCAAATTTCGCTCCCGGGCGAGCGGCTGTCGCAGCGAAGGGATAGAGGTTGACGACAACAAGATCAAAAGGCTCGATCCCGTGTGTGCTGATCGCGTCGACGTGATCTTCGCGGTCTCTGCGAGCCAGAATGCCACCGAAAACCTTCGGATGCAAGGTTTTCACGCGGCCATCCAACATCTCAGGAAAGCCCGTGTATTCGGCGACATCTCTCACGACGATGCCAGATTCTTCCAAGTGCCGACGTGTTCCCCCCGTGCTGAAAATCATGACGCCGGCTCGCTGCAAGCCCGCCGCCAAATCGGCTAGGCCAAGTTTATCGCTGACACTGATGAGTGCGTTTCGGACGGGGACAACATCTGTCACGGGCGTGTGCTCGGCGAAGGGAACGAAATACGATCGAAAGCCAGCAGAATTAAATTCGGCGTGCGAGCCGTGGTCAACCGGACGGGACTCGACGGGAGCCGTCCGCTGACGCCGATCTGGACGTGTTTCCATCGGGTCGTCGATGAATCACAATGACGGGCGTCCGCTTTATCTTCCATTTTGCACGTAGATCGATTTTTCAATGCTGGCCGCCCGTGTGATCCCCTGTCTGGACGTCCACGCCGGACGAGTCGTCAAAGGCACCAACTTCGTCAATTTGCGTGATGCGGGTGATCCGGTCGAAGTGGCGAGCCGCTACGAAAAGGAGGGTGCCGACGAGCTCGTTTTTCTCGATATCACTGCCAGCCATGAAGAGCGAGACATCATTCTAGATGTTGTACGGCGAACGGCCGACTGTGTTTTCATGCCGCTCACTGTAGGCGGTGGCGTCCGGACAATCGAAGACGTCCGAGATCTGCTCAATGCTGGATGCGACAAAGTCTCGATCAATAGTGCAGCGTGCAAAGATCCAGAGTTTGTCAGCCGCGCTGCTGATCGATTCGGCAGCCAGTGCATCGTCGTCAACATCGATCCAAAGCGTGTTGAAAAAGACGGCCAAGAGTTTTGGGAAGTCCATATCAACGGAGGGCGAAAACCCACCGGCTTACAAGCCGTTGAATGGGCCCGAAAAGTGGAGAAGCTCGGGGCCGGCGAGATTGTTCTGACGAGTATGGATGCCGATGGAACATGCGACGGCTACGACTTGCCAGTGACGGCGGCGGTCAGCGAAGCCGTTTCCATTCCCGTGGTCGCAAGCGGCGGTGCGGGAAAACCGGAACACCTGGCCGAAGCGATCTCGGTCGGTAAAGCAAGCGCAGCGTTGGCGGCAAGCATCTTTCACTTCGGCCAGTTCACCATCGCCGAAACAAAAGCCGTCATGAAAGACGCAGGAATCCCCGTGCGGCTATGAGGGCTGCGACGTCGCTAAGTTCAAGATCGGCCTCGGAGAGGCCGGCTACAGTTCCCAAGTACACGACTACTCGACAGAGGCCAACAACGGCAGTCGTTCTTGCGTGCTCACGACGACGCCGCCCGGCTTCTCGATCGTGATGGCGAAGGCGGCAGGCTGGATCACATTCAATTTTGCATTGATCGCAACCACACTTTCGCCCGCCGACGTGATATCGAAGACACCTCCGTCCACCGGTTCGTCATCTCGCTCCGGATCAATAATCCACAGTTGATACTGCTCGACGGTTGGATCGTTGATCGGCAATCCGTTGAATGTCATGAATCCAGTTTGCGACGAAGGGTCCCAGACCACGTCTCCCGTGACTTCATTCGCCAACTCCGTCTTCCCCGGACTCCAACTCACCTGCGTAATGCCAGTCTTGGAAAGCAAATCACTTCGCCGATCGACAAGGCTGATCGGGGCGTCTTGCTCGACGGACGTATCACCACCTTGCCACAAGACGATGGCGAGCAGCGTTGCCGCGATTGCTACGACCCAAGCAAACCACTCACGTCCCGAACTCACAGCCGCTTTTGACTTGGGAGCCAACGCAACTGCTTTGGCCGGATTGTCGGCTTTAACTCCGTTTGAAAGGGCGCGATCACCTACCCAAGCCGATGCCGTAGAATCGAGACACCTCTCTTGTACCATGTCGATTCCGCGTTGGCGGATCGACTGAGAAAGATCCTGCGGCAAGTCATCGTGCGTGACCCGCATCGCTATCTGCGCCGCCGCAGCGGTGCTCTCT
>JBCCOI010000366.1:0-7562 GCA_039025515.1 Planctomycetota bacterium | reverse complement strand
CTCCATGCCGGTCAACGCAATGTCTTTCGTATTATCCCGGATCGGTCCGAGGTGGATCGCCGGATTACTTTTGCTGCTCGTCGGTCCGCTCGCCGATGCCGCGGACCGACCCAATGTGATCGTCGTCCTCACCGACGACGCCGGGTGGGGCGACTTGAGTCTCCACGGGAACCCGAATCTCTCCACGCCGAACTTGGACGCGATGGCGCGAAGTGGCGCCCAATTCGAGCACTTCTATGTCTGCGCCGTATGCTCGCCCACGCGCGCCGAGTTCTTGACCGGGCGTTACCACGGCCGAATGGGCGTCTACAGCACTTCATCTGGAGGCGAACGGTTTGATTCGCAGGAGCAGACCATCGCAGAGGTCTTTCGCGATGCCGGATACCAAACGGCTGCGTACGGCAAATGGCACAGCGGCATGCAGTGGCCCTACCATCCGAACGCACGTGGCTTCGACGATTTCTACGGATTCTGCAGCGGGCATTGGGGCAACTACTTCGATCCGATGCTGGAACACAACGGCGAGATCACGAGGGGCAATGGGTTTTTAGTCGACGACATCACGAATCGTGCGATGTCATTCATCGACCAAGCGACGGACCAGCCTTTCTTCATCTATCTCGCGATCAACACGCCCCACTCGCCGATGCAGGTTCCCGACGCTTATTGGTCGAAATTTGCGGACAAAGAGATCGTCCCCGACCCACAGCCCAAGAACGCAACGAAGGAAAACGTGCAACACACTCGTGCCGCGTTGGCAATGGTCAGCAACATCGACGATAACATCGGGCGTTTACTTCAGCATTTGAAAGACAAAGAGATCGCCGACGAAACGATCGTTGTTTTCTTCAACGACAATGGCCCGAACGGATCACGATTCAACGGCGGGCTTCGCGGCCGGAAGGGTTCGACAACCGAAGGCGGCTTGCGCACACCATGCCTGGTGCATTATCCGGCAAAGATTGCAGCGGGAACGATCGTCCGCAATGTCGGCGGGGCGGTCGACTTGTTGCCCACGCTCGTGGAACTCGCAAACCTTCCTCAACAAGAGGAAAGCTCTCGTCTTCCGCTCGATGGTGTCTCTCACGCCGGCTCGCTCGTTGGTGAACCAGCCGACGCCCTCGCCAACGAAAGGTTGCTTTTCAGTTCTTGGCGTGATCGATACACCGTTCGTTCGCAGCGTTATCGCATGCACTCCGACGGAACGCTCTATGACCTAAAAAGCGATCCCGGTGAGCTGAACGATCTCGCGAAACGTCGTCCCGACATCGCAAGCAACCTCGCCAAGCAACTCGATGAATGGAGACAAACTCTACCAAAGGCGGATCCCGATCGGCCCTTTCCGATTGCACACCCCAAGGCCGAGTGGACGCAGCTTCCCGCACGAGACGCAACCACGACCGGCAGTTTGAAACGAAGCAATCGCTTTCCGAACTGCACCTTCTTTTCGAATTGGACGGACACGAAGAGTGAGATTCGCTGGGACGTCGATGCACTGACCAAAGGAACGTATGAAGTGCAGATGTACTACGGGTGCCCGGCATCGCAACTCGGTTCAACGATTCGCCTCACGCTGGGTGAGTCATCGGTGACCGCCACCATCGACGAAGCGGTGGAAGGCCCTTTCGTCGGCTCTCCGAATGATCGGCTCCCGAGAATGGAAGGTGATGTTCGGTATTGGGCGCCGATGACGATCGGCAAACTTGAGATTTCGCCCGGGCGTCAAACCCTTACACTCTCGGCGGACGTCATCGCGAAGGACGAGGTCGGCGAGATGCGGCTGTTGATGTTGCGTCGGGTCGAAGAATAGCTCGCGTTTGGTATGCACCCATTCAAATCTTCGAATGAGATTTCGTTGAGCTCGCCTCCAATTAGCCATCCGTTGCCGGGATCGCACCAAGCGTCCATGCATCCGATCAGCCAGTGCGTCATCAGCTTCGGCAGTAACCTCGGCGATCGGCGCGAATTGGTCTCCGAAGCCGCTCGTGAGATTTCCAAAAGAATCGATCTGCTCGACGAATCAGGACTGCAAACGAGCAGACTGTTCGAAACGCCACCGATCGGCGGCCCTGGAGGCCAGGAGCCGTTCCTCAATGCAGTCGGTGTTTTTCAGACGACTGCACCCGCCAGGAAAATCCTTGAAGCCCTCCAGGAAATTGAAAATTACCTCGGACGACAACGTCGTATGAGGTGGGACGCGCGTTCGATCGATCTCGATGTCGTCTTGCACGGAAACCTTGTTGGGGGCGCAACGGGATTGGTGGTGCCGCATCCGCGGTACACCGCCAGGCAGTTTGTTCTTCGACCGGCCTGCGATGTCGCCTCGGATTTGCGAGACCCTCGGTTCGGCTGGACTTTGGGCGAGCTTTCGACGTTCTTGTCAGCCGACGTTCCCTCGCTAGCCCTGGTCGCGGGTCGTTCAGAGATTCGTGAAGAGCTTTGTTATCGGCTTCAATCCGAACATGGGATTCGGTTTGTTACCGAATCAGATCAACAGGCCGCTGGAGACTGCAGTGAATCGTTCGAAGCTGACTCCACGCCCTGGATTGCGGCAGCTTTCGATCGGCGAAAGCTGCGTCAACGGTTTGATGAGCGAGCTAAGTTTCCGGCGCGTTTCAAAGGTTGCCCGCGACTGCTGGTTCGGGTCCAGCAGACGAAGTTGTCTGCTTGGCCCGCTCCGCATCAGATGTGGCCCGGCGGATGGGACTGGCCCGAATACCGACTGGAAATCGATGAAATGAATTGGGCTGTGTCGGAACTTGCCTCAGCCCTCCAGTCGATGCAGTGTGAAGCACTTCCGGTGAGCAATGACGGACACTGGTGGTAGTGACGGCCTCCCGCATAATCGTTGATGGCTGATTCTCTTCTGGTGCGACGAAGCGCGCCAGTCAGGTTGTCCGTTGTCCTCGCGGCACAATGTCGCTCGCGTCGTTGATGGCCTTGCCATTTCCCTACATGTGGGCCGATACTTCTGTAGGAAAACTCCCTGCGAATTCTCTATGCCCTGCTAAGGGTCGTCGGCGGTCAAAAAGTTAACTATGCAACGCTTTCTGTTTCCACGATGGACGAATCCTTTTCTGCTGGTTCTGGGGGCTGCCCTGGGCGGCGGAGGGCTGTTCGCCGCCGCAGTCGGCGGTCTTGTCACCGATCCGGAAACGTTGAACGTGGGTTACATGCCCGAGCAACCCGTCCCCTTCAGTCACGCCATCCATGCGGGACAGTTGAAGCTGGATTGTCGTTATTGCCACAACACGGTCTTCGATGCGGCTCACGCCGCGGTTCCACCGACGGCGACGTGCATCAATTGCCATAGTCCGAAGAACGAACAAGGCCAGGCAGCACTCGCGGCGGTGCATGCCGACAGCATCAACTTGAAACCGATTCACGAGAGCTGGAAGACCGGTAAGAGCATGCAGTGGATTCGCGTGCATAATTTGCCCGAGTACGTCTACTTCAATCACGCGGCGCACGTTAACTCCGGCGTCAGCTGTGTTTCCTGTCACGGCCGCATCGACCAAATGGAAGTGGTCTACCAACACGAGCAGCTTTCGATGGCTTGGTGCATTGAGTGCCACGAGAACCCCAACGACCACCTGAGGCCGAAGGAGTTCGTCACCAAGCTGGACTGGGAGCCTGAGGAGGGCTTTTGGATGGAAAACTATGGCGTGAAGGACCAAGCGGCGTTCGCCGAAAAGGTTCGCACCGAGCAGCGGATCAATCCGCAGCGGCACTGTGCCGTGTGCCACCGTTAGTGAATCCCTTTAGAAAACACCGAGCTAGCTTCTCGAACCGGCGTTCGCCACCACTTGGATCATCATGTCGAAGAAATCTTCCAAATCGACTTCGCCCGCACCGACTTACTGGAGAAGTATTGCGGAGTTGCACGGCGACGAGGATTTTCAGACGAATCACCTTCACCGGGAGTTCCCGGTGGCGGCGTCTGAGTTCCCCGAAGGCGTTTCTCGTCGACGGTGGATGCAACTGATGGGTGCATCTCTCGCGATGGCCGGTGTTGCGGGCTGTCGTTATCCGGAGGAGATTATTGCGCCATTCGTGATTCGCCCCGAGGGCCGCGTGCCGGGTGAGTTCTACCAACGAGCGACCAGCGTTGAGATCGCCGGGGCGGTACACAATGTGTTGATCCGGTGTTTCGATGGGCGGCCGCAGCACATCGAAGCGAACCGCGAGCACCCGTCCGGTTCGGGCGCCGACGCCTACATGCAGGCTTCGATCCTCAGTCTCTACGATCCTGATCGTTCACGAGGCGACGACGGACCATTGCTCTTCCGCGGAGAAGGTCGCAAGCAAGAGTCTCAGTGGGATGACTTCCTGCCCGTCGCACAGGAAGCGTTCCAAAAAGCCGCCAAAAGCAATTCGGGCGCGGGGTTTGGAGTCTTGATGTCTCCGACCTGCTCGCCGACGCTCGCACGGATGGTGTCCGAGCTGATGCAGGCTCTTCCGGCCTCGACGGTGGCCCGGTACGACAGCGTCCGAGGCGACGCTATGCGAAACGCGACGAAGCGAATGCTTGGAGTCGAGTCCCAGCAGTTGCTCGATCTCTCCGGCGCGAAGGTCATCCTTTCTCTCGGGGCGGACTTCCTCGCCACCGAGCACGGAGCCGTTCCCGCTTCCGCAGGATTCTCCAAGAAGCGAGATCCGCTCAAAGGCGAAATGAGTAGGCTCTACGTCGTCGAGGGGGGATACACTTCGACGGGCACAATGGCGGATTCAAGGCTACCGCTGCGTCCTGGGCAGATGCCGGCATTGCTCGCTGAAGTCCGCCGACGCGTTGAAGCATTGCAGTCTGGTGAGAGTCACGACCATCCCGCTGAAGAGCTTCCATTCAACAGCAGCGACCTTTCCGCGGCGGAAAAACTGGAGCGGTTCGTTGATTGTCTCGCCCATGACATTTTTGATGCCGGAGACCAGGCGGTCGTCGTCGTCGGCGAGGGCATGGGCGAAGGCCTGATTGCGGCCGGGATCGCGACCAACGCTTGGCTCGGTTCGCTCGGTGAACTGCAGAAGTTTACTCCTTGTGTCGATCAGGACCTGGAGACGGATTCTCTGGTCGATCTCGTCTCAAAGGTCGACGCGGGCGAACTCGAAACGCTGCTCATCCTCGGCGACAATCCCGTCTTCACGTCACCGGGTGATGTGGATGTTGCGGGTGCAATTCGCAAGGTGGGTCAGACGTTTTATCTTGGCGAATACGATGACGAGACCGCTGCCTTGTGCACTTGGTCGCTGCCACTAGCCCACCCGCTCGAGTCTTGGTCGGACACCGTCAACTTGGAAGGCTACTACGGAGTATGCCAGCCACAGATCTTGCCGTTGATGGGCGGCCGTACCGCAGCTGAAGTCATCGCGTTGATGATGAACGCCGAGCCCGCCGAGCCATTGCAGCTTGTGCGGAACACTGCTGACAAAGTCGCGGGCGATTCGTTGGGCGAATTTGAATGGAGAAAGCTGCTGCACGACGGCTTCCTCGATGGCATGCGAATGCCCGGCGTACCTTATGAGTTGGTGGGCGAAGCTCCCGACTTACCGTCCACACCACCGGTCGCTACCGAATCGGATGAGATCGATCAGGACGACTTCGAAGTCATCATCATGCCGGCCGATGGGTTGTATGACGGTCGCTTTGCCAACAATGGCTGGCTCCAGGAAATGCCCCAGTCGATTACCAAGATCACTTGGGGCAATGGCGCGGTCATGGGACCGGCGACGGCCAAAGCACTTGGAGTCAAACACGGGCTTTTTGTGACGCTGCGTAGCGGTGGCAAGAAGATCGAGCTTCCGGTCTTTGAAGTCCCTGGAATCGCACCCGGCGTCGTCACCGTTGCCATGGGATACGGCCGAACGCGGGTCGGAATGGTGGGTGGGATGACCGACCTCGGCGTTGATGCCGTCGGGATCGACATTTCGCCGCTACGTACCAGCGACGCGATGCGAGTCATTTACGGAGTCGAAGCCCGACCCAACTTCAACGAATATGAGTTTGCGACGACGCAGAACCACTGGGCCATCGACGACATCGGGAAAACCGAAACGGAGAAACGCAGTTTCACGCTCGTTCGCGAAGGTACGACGAAGCTGCTCGAAAAAGTCCCCTCGTTTGCCAAAGAACAACCGAAGGCGCCGCACGTTCCCAAGGTGGGTAAATACGGCTCTCTCATGAGCGAGCCGATTGAGGAAATTGAACTCGATCCCGAACAGGACTTCGTCCCCCAGTGGGGCATGTCAGTTGATCTGAGCAAATGTAGCGGATGCAACGCTTGCGTGATCGCCTGTCAAAGCGAGAACAACGTCCCGATCGTTGGCCCCGATCAGGTCCGCAAGAGTCGCGAGATGCATTGGCTCCGGATCGACACCTATTTCCAGGGTAACGAAGACGACGCCCAGGTCGTTCACCAGCCGATCTCTTGCCTACATTGCGAGACGGCTCCATGTGAGCAGGTTTGTCCGGTCGCCGCGACTGTGCACACCAATGAAGGCATCAACGCGATGGCCTACAACCGTTGCATCGGAACTCGGTACTGTGCAAACAACTGCCCGGTAAAGGTGCGGCGATTCAACTACTTCAACTACAACGAAGACGTCGGTGTCGGCTACGGCGTTAAGGCTTTCCCGAGTGCGATCGAAAAGGCGAATCGGAAGCTCCAGGCGCTGGTCCTGAATCCCGACGTGACCGTTCGCGGCCGTGGTGTGATGGAAAAGTGCACCTACTGTGTGCAGCGAATTGAAAAGGCAAAGATCGAGGCCCGCAAAGACGGTGGGCGTCCCATCAAAGACGGCGACATCGTCTCGGCATGCCAAGCGGCTTGTGCCACCGACGCCATTGCCTTTGGGAACATCGCCGATCCAGAATCCGAAGTGGCGAAGAAGAGAAAGGACGTTCGAGCTTATGGGATCTTGGAGCAACTCAACATCAAGCCGCGGACGGAGTTCTTGGCTCGTGTTCGCAACCCCCATCCACGTCTGATGTCCCAGCAACAAATTGAGGACCTCGAAACCATCGAGGCACATCACCACGGGCACGGTGACCACGAAGACGGACATGGTGGGCACGGCGACGATCACGGTCACGGTGATGAAGATCACGGTTCCGGTGATCATCACGAAGACGAGCACGGCCACGGCAACGAAAAACACGCGGAGTCGGCCGAGCACTAGCAAGCTGTCTGACCACCCTTCGATTCATTTTTATTTTCGCATTTATCAGAATCCATTATGTCGCTCGCCATTCCAAATGGTTTAGACAACACCGTCGAACGACCCGGGGAACGCGCCCCGCTGGTTCTGGGTGATACCACCTACCATGACATCACCGAAGCGGTATGTCAGGTTGCCGAGCGACCGCCGAGCAAAGGTTGGGTCGGAGGATTCCTGGTCGCCTTTGCATTGTTGCAAATGCTCGGGCTACTCATTCTGTACCTGATCTACACGGGCGTCGGTGTCTGGGGAAACCGAGCCCCGGTGTTTTGGGGTTGGCCTATTGTCAACTTCGTTTTCTGGGTCGGGATCGGACACGCCGGCACGCTCATCAGCGCGATTCTTTACCT
>JBCCOI010000365.1:0-7607 GCA_039025515.1 Planctomycetota bacterium | reverse complement strand
TGATGTGATTCTTGATCCTGCCGTCGCTCAGTGCTTCGATGGTCAACTCGGCGTCGGTCGCGCTGTCCTCAACGAGCAATATTTCAATCATTCTTCTGCCGTGGGTGCTGCGTTGGGAAAGCTCAAACGGAATGTGGTACCCCGCCCGTCAGTTCCCGCGGTTTCTTGCGGCCCGGATCGGCGTCCCGCGTGATCGGATCGACCGTCGTCGACCGAAGGGATTGGGTGTGAGGCCCCAGCCTCGCGATCGAGTCCCAAATCCCCGCGAGGGCCGGATTGTAGCGGGCGGTCAGCCGCTGCGGCAGGACGCAATTCGTCATCCGATTCGCTTCCGACCGATTTCGTCACGACGCTGATTTGGCCGCCATGTCGTTCCACGATTTTGCGGCAGATTGCGAGTCCGATCCCCGTTCCTTCGAACTCGTCTCGGCCGTGCAGCCTGCGAAACATCTCGAAAACCCTTTGACGGTATTGGGGGGCGATGCCGATACCGTTGTCGGATAATTCGATTTCGACCCTGGTGGCGAATGTCCTCGACGTGAGCCGGATGTCCGGGGTCACGTCCTGACGCCGGAATTTGATCGCGTTGGCAATCAGGTTCTGGAAAAGCTGCGTCAGCAATCGGGCATTGCCATGAATCGTCGGGAGTTCATCGACGGATACTCGTGCATCCACTTCTTTGACTCTTTGTTCGAGTGCTTCGATGGCCTCGCCGACGCATTTGTTCAAATCAACATGAGTGAACTCGGAGCGGTCGCGTCGAATTTGTGAGAACTCGAGCAGGTTCTCGATCAGATTTCCCATCCTTGCGACACCCTCGACGACGCGTTGCAAGTAGCCGTTGCCGCGATCATCGAGAGCAGAGGCATACCGACTCTCAAGGATCTGGCTAAAGCCCCCGATTGCGCGCAGCGGCTCCTTCAAATCGTGTGACGCGATGTAAGCGAACTGTTCCAAATCCGAATTGCTCGCGCGCAGTAAGTCTTCGGCGGTGTGCCGGTCGTGGTCATCACGAATGTAGCCGGCGATACGGGTGACGCGTCCATCAGGCTCACGTTCCAGACTGCCACGAATTTGAAACCAACGAAATTCGCCTCCTTCACAACCCATTCGACTACTGAACGAGAAGACGTCACCATCACGCAACGTTTCCTCCAACACTTGTTTAAACTCCGCGCGATCGTCCGGATGGAGTAGTTGTTTGAAAGACTCCATGTCCGCGTCGTTTCGGTCGTGAACTCTTGTAAGTTCGCGATCCAGCAACTTCCAAAACGAACTCGCAAAGTCGACTTTGCCCGCGTTCGCGTCCCAGATCCAACTCCCATCAATCGTGCGTAGTAGATTCAAATCCTTTCTGGCCCGCCGCAGTGCTCGTTCTGCTTCAATCGATTCGGTGATGTCTTGAATGAGTCCAACGTTTCCGACGTGACTACCTTGAGGATCCTTCACCTGCGCACCAATCGTCCGGCCGATAAATAATTCTCCACTCACTCGGCGATAACGGATCTGATGGGGATCCAAGCCCGCAGATGAATTCTGCGAATAGTGATCTTTGCCCGCTTTTGCAAATCCTTGTTTGTTTGCATAAAGCAGTTCCGTCGTTCGGCCCAGGACTTGTTCCGGTTGATAGCCGAAGACTTCGGTAAACGCGGGATTCACCCGAGCGATTCGACGTTCTGTATCCGTGTAGATCAACGCGAGCGGCGTGGCATCAAAGATAAACTCCAGTTCGGCTGATTGAACGCGAAGGGCCGATTCTGCATCGGAGCGCTGTTCCACGACTGCGGCAAGCGTGAGGAAGAGCGTCGCGGAAGTCATTAGATAGATTTGCAACACGACGGCCCGATCGTTGATCTCTTCGATGGAGCCGAACAAGCCGTCGCCATTGGCCGTGTGATAAACCGTCACAATCGCCAACGCATAGAGCGAGAGCGAAGCTCCCATGGTCCCTGAGCTGAGCGTCACCCACACCAAGACCGGGTAAGTGATGTATGCCAAACGCTGAGTCTGCCATCCAAAGACGTAATCAGCTACCGCCAAACCAACGATGAAGGAAGCGGCGAAGTTCAGTGTCGCATTCCAGTCACGTAGGAAACCAAGGCGACCGGTGAGCAAATCGAGTCGATCATCTCGGGCAATCAAAATCAGAAGCCGCGCGAGTGGAAACGTCACGGCCATCCCGACCACATCGCCACTCCACCATTTGATCCACGCCGTTTCCCAGTCTGCGTCAAAAGTATGGGCCACGACGGTTGCCCCGATGCTGGCACCGACAGCAGTTGATAGCAAACATGGAAGAGAGAGAAACAGAAGAATCGCCGTCGGTGAAAAGACCCCTCGTCGATCACGCTTGATCCAAATCATGAGGCCCGCAGCCAAGATCGCCTCACAGATGTTTGCGAACCAAAAGCAAAGACTGGTTCCAAGACGTTTATCGTGAAAGAAAACGTCCGAAGCGATGTTGGCGAACAGGGTTGCCAACGCAAGATCCCACCAATAGCGAACCGGTGTTAGATAAAACGCAGCGAGGGCAACGCCTGCCGGCATCCAAAACGTGGCCGTCTGGCTGGGAAAAGAGAGTAGGTGACCAAGTTCGGCGGCGAGGAAATAAGCCACCGAGATAGTGATGGCAAAAATCCATCGACGACCCGAACCATCGGGGTACTTAGTCGCGGCCGTTTCGTGAAAAGACGTCGTCAAGGGTACACGGTGAAAATCGGTATTGCTCGCCATTGACGACTTTGATAATATCGTTCATGTGGGCAAGACGTGAAGGAGTGATTCTTAGCAGCCTCTGCTGCCGACTGGATGTCACATGGCGACGCCCGCGGTGGTACGAGTTCCAACATAGGTTGTTGATCGGTGATGGTCACACAAATCTGTTGCAACGAGCCTCGGTGCCGATCCACTGGTGTCAGTGGGGCAGTGACATCCCTTCAAGCGTCTGAGGGTCATTGATGACCAAGGCGCAAGGCGAATCCGCCATGCTTGTGATTTCTCGAAAGAATGATGAGACCATTCGATTCCCCGACATTGGAATAGAAGTTCGCGTTGTCAAAACGAGCGCTTCGAAAGTAAGGCTCGGAATCGACGCACCTCCCGAAATTGCCATCGTGCGAGGTGAACTGAAAAGGCACGAAGCACCGCATTTGATGGGGTCTCCACCCACGCCGCCGCCGCGGCGAAGGGTCTTCTTGATCGAGGACAATCTTAACGAATCTCGCCTGCTTACCAGCTACCTCAAGCTAAAGGATGTTGACGTCGAAGTCGCAGAAAATGGTGCGGAGGCTTTAGAGGCCCTCGAGACGGGACCACTTCCTGATGCCGTTTTGCTTGACATGCAGATGCCAAAGTTCGACGGGCCGTGGACCATCAGGCAGTTGAGGGAACACCCGCGACTTTCATCGCTGCAAGTGATCGCCGTTACGGGGTGTGACCCCGTGGAACGAGGTGTCGCGATCGGTAGCGGAGGCGTTGACGGTTGGTTCCCCAAGCCGCTCAACCCAGAACACCTTTATGACCACTTGTTCGGAAACTGCGCCGTCATGGCGTAATCCGTTCAGCTATCTGCCGGTGAGGATGGGACTATGGCAGAGTCGGATCATGGACTGATCCAGTCTCCGGGTGCTTGCACCCGGAGTGGGGTTGCGACCGGTTAGTTCCCCTGGGGCTGGGGATGTACCATTTCAATGCGAGTCAAAACAGATTCGGATTCTCTCTTTGAGTAGATTTCGAATCGGATGACATGCATTGGTAGTGTCGCTACCACCGTGGTGCCGACCAGGCTGGTTTGCCAGAACCAGTCTGGTCGCCCCGCGATGGTTCCCCGTTGACCGGCGACGATTCCCCTCTCAGAGCGAATCAGTTGCGGCAATAACTCTTCGGCGATCTCTGCCGCTTGCAAACGCTCTTTCGAAAGCGCGAGTTGTCTTCGGTGTTTTGAAAACGCCAGCAAAGTTGTCGCGACAATGGTTCCCATCAATACAAGCGCGGCGATGACTTCAAGCAATGAAAGTCCTCGACGAAGGCGGCGCAAGTTTATTCCCTTGCCATCGTCGCCACGATGCTTGGCTTTCGTCGTGCAATGCGAGTGGAACATGACCAAGTCATCGTCGGCCATGATTCGTTTCACATCATAGCCGTACTCGGGAAATCGCTTCGCAAAGTTCTTCACGAATTTGACGAGTCCTTGGATGCCGTCCGGAATCGCGGTGTTGTGCTGCACGTAGAGACTATTGTCAAACTTCTCCAACACGCGATCGAAATCATGGTCGTTCATCAAACTCTGCACAAAGTCTGAGACCAGTTCGACATTGCTTTTTTCCTGCGCCGTCCAGTTTGGCCGGTGCAACGCTTCAAAGTTGATCTTCAAGGGTGACATGGATCAAGGTCTCGCAAACAACAAATGTGAGTTCCAACCGTGCAAGCAGTTAAGCCGACTTCTCCATACTTCGACGTGACAATTTCAGAACCAGGCGCCTCGGCAGGAATGGAACGATCCATTTGAGCAGCAGACTGAGTGATCGCTCGTTGATTGCGATGAGCTTCCCTTTCATCATCGCGTCGTAGCCGACCTTCGCGACACTGGCGGGACTTGCAGCGTTCTTCCAGAGGTCATTCCCCTCGAGGTTGCTGCTTGTGACAAATTCGGTTGCGACCGCACCAGGGCAGAGTGCCGTGACCGTCACGCTCGCACCGGAACTACGAAGTTCTTCGTCAATCGCTTGAGATAGCGACACGACATAGGCTTTTGTCGCGTAGTAGACGGCTTGCAGCGGCCCGGGAATGAACCCAGCTGTTGATGCGACGTTGAGAATCTTGCCGCGTTTCCGCCTGAGTAGCTCCGGCAGAAACAGTCGCGTTAAGTGGGTGACCGCGATGATGTTCAGCTGAATCATGGCACAATCCTTCTTCCAATCACGCTCCTGGAAACGCCCGTGCCCGCCGAAACCGGCGTTATTCATTAAATAGTCGATCGAGATGCCGTCGTTGGAGAGTTCCTCAAAGAGTCGCTGAGGGGCATCGGGTTCCGTCAAATCCATTGCAACACACTTCACGACCGTTCCATGCTCCGATTCGATTTCCCGCTTAAGCGATTGAAGGGTCTCGCCGCGCCGAGCAACGATCACCAAGTCTCCCGTTCTGGACGCGTGAAGTCGGGCCAGCTCCCTTCCAATTCCACTAGAGGCGCCCGTGATCAAAGCGACGTTCTGCATGTCTTCCCCCCGACGAATCTTGAATTCAAGCTATACTTAATAGACCAGCGGTCGGATATATTATCGACCGTCGGTCGATTAATCAATAGACTGGTTGAAGGAAAAAGGAAATGGGCTGGCAACGGGCGAGGCAACCTGGCCAAAAGGCGGAGCGTGTGGACAGCATCCTAAATGCCGCGCGATCGTTATTCGACGAGAAAGAGTTGCTCGAAATCTCGATGCGGGATGTGGCTGAGCGTTCGGGACTTGGGAAAGCGAGTCTTTATCACTACTTCAAGACCAAGGAGGAGGTCTTCATCTCGCTCTATGGCGCGGAACTGCAGGACTGGCTCGTCGATGTGGAGGCTAGGTTTTCTCGGCTCCGCAAACCCACCCCCGAGCGTGTCGCCAAGTCCCTGACCGATGCACTGCGAGAACGCACGCGATTTTGCCGTCTGGCGGTGATGTTTTCCGCCGTTCTGGAACACAATCTGGCGGCGGATTTTGTGCGCGACTTTAAACTTTCGTTATTGCCGCCGATCGGTCGATTCGCAGAGTTGCTGCGGGAAGTGCTTCCGGGAGTTTCCATGGCGTCGATCGAAGACTTCCTCTTTCAACATCACGCGATCGTGGCGGGCCTGTGGCCCTTGGCGAATCCGGCTCCCGTGGTTGAATCGGTTCTTCAATCGCCCGAGTTGCAGGTCTTTCGGATAGACTTCTACGCCTTGTTTGAACGAACGATGAAGCAACTACTGAAGAGCGCGAATGCGGGTCCATAGCAATCGCCGTCCTCCATTCAATCTCGGAAAACCAGCATGCGGAGAGATAACGCGTCAATACAATGCGCGAGATGGAGAGCCATGTTTCTCGGTTGCTTCGCTACAGTTCTTTCCGTCTCGCTCTTCAGTGAGACCGTGGGAGGAAGTCAATCCGTCGGCCGGCCCCGAGTAACGCAAGTCAGCGCGACCGACGCCCAAATCCGAATCGAAGTCAGTGCACCCGAGACTAACGGCACGTGGAATCTGGTTGAGTTCCCGGTCTGGACGGCAAAGGATGAGAAGCCAGCGATCATCTGGACGCAAGCATTCGAAGCGAACCCTGATGCGTCCGCCACTGTCGCTGTTCCCAGGTTTGTCGGGGGCGGCACACCCGACCGACGCGACCGGCTTTTCTCGCGGTGGTCCGTTATCAAAGACGAAAGGACCGAAGCGTCATTTGAGACTCGCTATGTCGATGTTGTGATGGACGTCGAAAAAATCGGCCATCCCGAATTGCGAAGCAAGAAGGGTCTCGGCGGCTTCGCATCGCATCGCGGTCATCTCGATGATCTAGATACGCTGGGAATCGACACTGTGACGGTGAATCTTCCACTTCGATTTTTTCGAACGACGCCGGGACCGGATCGAGAAAAAGTCGTGGAATCTGGGTATACGTTCTACATCGACAAGCGAGTGCTTCAGCGTTTTGATGCAACGCTTCGCTTCGCAGCCGAGCGTGATGCGTTGGTCTTTGGAATTCTCTTGGTGGGTGTCAACCGGGATCAACCGGCGTCAACGCAGCCGCTGGTTCATCCCGACTATGACCCGGCAGGCGTATTCGCGATGCCAGATCTAACCACCCCGAAAGGCGTGGCCGCTTACGCGGCCGCAGTCAAAACGCTCGCCGAACGCTACTGCCGCTCGGATGGCCAGTTCGGCCGGATACACCACTGGATCGTGCATAACGAAGCGGATGCGGGTTGGCAGTGGACGAACGCCGGTACGAAAAAACTGCCGGACTACGTCGACCTCTATTATCGTTCGATGCGAATAACGCATTTAATTGGACGTAGCTATGACCCCGAGTCGAAGGTGCTGGTTTCGCTGACCCACTCTTGGAAAAAGCCCGCTATTCCGCGCGGTTACAGCACGAGACGGTTCCTTGAGTTGCTCGTCTCAAAGAGTCGATCGCAGGGTAATTTTGATTGGGCCGTCGCCTACCATCCCTACCCGAGCTCACTTCGAAATCCGGCGACGTGGTCGGATCACGATGCCTTGTTTTCTAACGAAACGCCGAAAGTGACGTTTCGAAACCTGGAAGTGCTTTGCGAATGGGCGCGACGCACCGAAAATCTGTACGAAGGCAAGACGCGCGATCTGTACTTGACGGAGCAGGGATTCAATTCGCCCAGCTATTCCGAAGATGATCTTCAACGACAAGCCGCGGGTCTTGCTTACGCTTGGAAGAAGATTTCGGCGTTGCCGGAAATCAAAGCGATGCACTATCACAACTGGATGGACAATCGCCACGAAGGCGGCTTACGAATCGGCCTGCGTCGATTTCCCGATGATGACGTTCATCCATCGGGACCGAAACCCGCGTGGCATTTGTACAAAGCACTCGGGACGGCGTCGGAAGCAGAGGCTTGCGAAT
>JBCCOI010000364.1:0-7618 GCA_039025515.1 Planctomycetota bacterium | reverse complement strand
GCCGAGTTCGATGCCATCGCTTGTTCGGAAGATACCGCCATCGGGTCCGACGCCGGTGGATGGGTCTTGTGCCGATGCGAGCACGGTGACATCGATTGTCTTGACGGTCAGCCCATCCACAACGAACACGGACGCCGATCCAGGTTCGACGGCTTGCAAGTAAGCCTCATCATCGACGGTCACGACTCCTGGTCGGCTGCTGATGATTCGCAAGCCGTCGGCCGCCGTAAGAGGTTGTCTCGGATCGCGCGCCGCCCAAATCGAACGTTGGCTACCAGCGATCATCGAAAGCGAGCTACTTCCCACCTGAAGTTCGCGTGGGTCCAGCAAGTCATTTGCATCTCCGACGCCGACCGCTAACACACCGGTCACGCCGCCACGACGAACCACGATCGTGGCAATGCCCTCTTGCGAGGCAAAAAGGTAGCCCGACTCATCAACCGTGACGATCTCGGGATTGAACGACTCGATCGTCGTGACCGAAGCAGGCAGATCGATCGCGACGCCGTCGTCGAAACGTGCTTTGATGCGGAGCGGAATCGCCGTCCCGATGGGCATCACCTTCGCGCCGAACGATTCCGCATCGATCGTCGGTGAGAGGCCAACGAGTGTGGCGGAGGAAACATCGACGATCACCGAAAGTGTCGTCGATCCACCAGCATCGATCGCCGTCAGGTCGACGCGTCCCGTCCCGTCGAACCCGGCGGAGGGAGTGAACGTGATTGCTGTGCCATTGTTGATCAGCGTCGCAAGTCCGCCGACGGTCTCTTCGATGTGAAAAAGCACCTGGCTCGGGTTGGTAGCTACCTGACTGAGCGCGAGCGGTCCAAGGTCAACGGTGACGGGAACGCCGACGTAAGTTGAGACCGTTGTGGTTTCGACAACGGAAGGCCCACCCGATGCGATCAATCCGAACTGACTTGCCAAGAGTGACTGGTCGGCCTGATCGACGACCGCGTTTCCATCCACATCGGCGCGAGGTACCGAAGCAAGCGTTTGTTCGCCACGAATCACCCGATCGATGAGTTCGGCATCTGACCCATCAATCAAGTCATTCTCGTCGACATCGCCCGCCATCCAAAGCCGCATGTCAATCGATTGGACGGATTCGTCGCCCGGCGAGAACTCGAGCACATGCGGGCCTGGTTGTTCGAACGCGAACAACAAGAACGTTTCACCGTCGTTCCGAATCTCGGCGAGCATCGTACCCGTCGCCGAATCGACAGAGGCATCCTCACTCGAAAGGCGCAGTGCAATGATTACCCGACCCGTTGCCGCCGAACTCAGTTCCTGAGTAGTCAGATTGAGGATTGCCAGTTGTGACTGTCCACCCGCAAACCGAAGTTGGCGTGGTGATTCATCCAGACCAGCCAAGTTTCCGAGCTGAGTTTGAATTGCGATCCGTGACAAGCTTGGTTCGTAAACGAACTGGTCACCGCCATCCGAATTGACGTTCAAAATCAAACGACCGCGATGGTCATAGCTGAAGGACTCAATGTTGTCTTCTTCCAGACGCAGCGACCGTACCAAGCGATCTTCGTCGTTATATTGGTAACGCGTGACTTGGCCGCGACCCCCATCCAGGCCAATGAGATTCCCGCTCACGTCGCGATCGATCCGTAGTTCGACTCCGTTGTTTCCGATGACTGCAGAGTTCGTCACGTCCCACCGTCGGCCGCTCGCTGCCGTCCAACGCCGCAGTTCGCCGCGCGAGTTGTAATCGAGTCGATTCATATTCGAATCGATTAAGGCAAACGAAGGCATTGATTCGTCGCCGGGCTGCCAATACGGTCTGCCCGTGATTGCATCAAAGTAGCGCTGGCCGACGCGTATCAATAGCTGTTCGCGGTTGAGTGGATTCGTGCCGGCGACAAGGCTCCATGGAGTTGATGTCGTTGTCGTCCAGGCTGGGCGGAAGTAGTCGCTTTCGCCAAAAGGACCCGCCACGGGTTGCGGCGTGAACTGGTATCGGATGCGTTGTCCGCCCGGAAGCGAAACGTAAACCGCGTCACCACGACGTTGAGGTTCGACATTGAGCGGATGAAAGACATGGCTTGCAAGTTGACTCGATCGTAGCGAGTCATAAACGCGGCGAATCGAGAGTACTTCGTTCCCATTTCCGACGGTTACCACTTCGACCGACTCGAAATGCCGAGTCTTCGCGTCGCTGTTGATTTCGATGTCACGAACGTCACGGGAGACTCGGCCGCCGATGTCGGTGGCCTCGATTTCCAGCTCGTAGAACCCATTCGCAAAGCGTCTCGGATCAATCGCAACGATCTCGCCCTCTTGTATCGATGCTGCCCCATTTGCGATGAGCTCGCGCGACGTACCGGAACGCAGCCAAACATTCCATTCCCGAAGCGAGGCATCTCGGATGGTGCCGGTCACGGTTTGCGTCGCGCGGATCGCGGTGGCCGGCGCGGACGTCACTTCGATCGTCGGGGCGAGCGTGTCTAGCGGATCACGAACAAATAGTGATTCCGAACGCATCGACGTCAGACCATCGGCATCCGTCGCCGTGATCGTCACCAAGTACTCGCCCGGTGCGGGCGGAACAAACCGTCCCCGGCCCCGAGCATCGAGCTCGAGCGTGACTCCATCGACGGTGATCGTGGTCGCGGCAATTGGCGCAATGGAGTCCGCGAGTGCCCTCAGCAGAACCGTCGTGCCCGGGACACTCGGAAAACTTGGAGTTGTCTCGAGTCGGAGCGTGGGCTCTTGCGGCTGCGCGAGCACATGAAGCGTGACCGTTTGCGCATCTTCGTCGATGCCATCGCTGGCGCGGAACTCGATCACATGCTGACCGAGTTGCCCGGCCGTTGGTGTCCATATCAGTTGACCCGTGTCCGCGGACAGGCTCGCGCCCTCGGGCAAACGGCTCGCGAGAAACTCGATCGTATCGCTATCGGCATCGAAGGCTTCCAACGTGATCGAACTCGGTTGACCGACGACGAGTTGACGATCGGTCGCAACCAGCTCCGGTGCACGGTTGACGTTGTTGACTTCCAGTACCCGTTTTGTCACATCGCTCAACCCGCCGGGGTCGGTCGCCGAGAATCGCAGTTCATACCGCCCGGCACTTTGGAACGAGGGCGTCCAACGAACACGTCCCGTGCGTGAATTCAAGAAGACTCCACTGGGAAGCGGCTGGGTCCCTTGGAAGATGATCGCGTCGCCATCCAAGTCGGTTGCTTCCAGTGCAATTTCAGTCGTGCGGCCTTCGCGGAGTGATTGGACGGGCAGATCAATCAATCTTGGTGCTTGATTGACGTTGGCAACAACCAACTGCATCGTGTGCGAAGCGGCTTGATGACCATCGCTCGCAGAGAAAGTCACGTCGTAAATCCCGGCCTGAAGCAGCGTCGGCATCCAACTGAATTGCCCGGTAGCGGGATCGAGCGACGCACCCGGCGGCAAGGTCTCGGCGGCGTACTGCAGCGAATCGCCGTCGGGGTCAGCACCGACGATCGCGAACTGAACCAGGTCAAGTTCCGCGAGGTCGACAACATCAGGGCCGGAAAGGGAGGGAGCTTGATTGTCCGCGCGTACGGTAACGGTAAAGGTCTGCCGATCCGTCGCGGGAGTTTCCAGACCACCGTTGCCGGTATCGGTGGCCGAGACAACGAACTCATACGTCCCAACCTCGCTTGCGGACGGAGTCCATACCACACGCCGAAGCCGATCATTGCCGATGTCTTCCAACACGGCCGTCGAAGGCGCGCCGGTGAGTTCCCAAACGAGTGATTCGGAATCGGGGTCATCGACGATGATGTCCATCGTGAACGGCTGATCGACGACTGCCAATTGATCGATCAGCGGACGGAGGATCGGCGGTTCGTTTGGCGCAGTGACTTGCACATTGAAGGTATAGCGGTCTTCCAACACATCCGACGGAAGCCCACCATCGCCGCTGTCGGTCGCCACCAATGTCAGCGGGTAGTCCCCGCGAGAATGAAGCGGCGGACTAACAATAATTTCACCCCGGCCGTCTCCGTTGTCGATAAAGGTGACGAACTCGGGAAGTGGGAACCCGTTGCTTTCGTTGACTAACTGCAAGCTTGTCAGTTCGCCGTTGACATCGATCGCTTCAACGGGAACTCGAACCGTTTCACCGACGGCAACTGAAATGGGTTCGAACGGCGTGATCAAGGGGGCACCGTTGGCGTTGTTCACGATCAACTGAATCGTCGTGGACGTTGCGAGCGGAGAACCGGTTCCATCGCCATCATCAGTTGCTGTTACCGTGACGCTATAAACGCCGGCGTCTTCAAAGTCGGTCGTCCATGCAATCAGTCCATCGTCCACATCGAAGGAGGCTCCGTCGGGAAGTCCCGTCACTTCGTAGACGAGCGGTGGTCTTGGCGGCTGCAGATTCGAACCATCGTTGCCTTCACCGATGCGGACTTCTGGACTAGCGAAGAAGTCTGGGTCATCGGCGGCAACGGGGACGACCAGCGTTTGGCCTTCGCTGATTTCAAACCGTTGATCAGGTTGGAACTGAGGTGCGGCGTTGGCAGGCAGGACGTCGATCGGCAGGATAACGTTCGTCGACTTGTCACCGTCGTCAACGATGATTTCGATTCGATAACTGCCGGCTTGATAGTATGTCGGCGTCCAACGTAGCAAACCGGTCGTTGGGTTGATCGTCATCCCCGTGGGAATAAAATTCGCTCGGTAGGTGATCGAATCGCCGTCGGGATCGTAGCCGTCAACAGCCAGCGTGAACGCGTCTCCTTCGCGAATCGTGCGTCTGAAGTATTGTGGCGGGTCCGATGCCTTGAACCGTCCATGGATACTCGGTGGAACGTTGCTCGACTGAATGAAGAGATCGGTGCGTGTCGAAACGGTTTGAATGCCATCGGTCGCGTGAAGGGTGACGCCAAAGTAAGCACCGGCGTCTTGGCTGCCCGGTGTCCAGATGAATTCACCGGTTTTTGAATCGACGGTTGCGCCCGGTGGTAAGTTCTCGCCGTAATAGGTCAAGCGATCCAAATCACGATCGGACGCGTGTGCGCTGAATCGCAATGATTCCAACTCGCGACCTTCCAGCATGCTCGGAAGTCGGCGAATGGTCGGCGAGAAGTTTCCGCCGTCGACTTGAATCGTGAAACGGTGTTCCGTGTGGCTTCCGTCTTCATCTTCCATCCTGACGTGCACCGAAGTCTCCGCGTCATCTTCGGAGGTCGGTGTCCACGTTATCGCGCCGGTGATCGGATCCACCGTCATCGACTCCGGTCCGCTGACCAGCCAATATGCAACATCGGTGCCGTCGGGATCGACCGCGTTGATCGTGTGATTGAGTGTCACGCCAACGGTGGCTTGGGCGGGCGGCCGTGAGATCAATAACGGTGCATCGCTTCGCGTTGGCGTTGCGACGGCTCGGTGACCGAAGCGAACACGCCGTTCATCAAACTCTTCGATCGTGATCGTTCGTAGACTCGTTGATTCGCCTGGCGCGAGAACTCCATCAGGAACCGAACCGGCGAGGTCGAGTACAAATCCGCCGCCGGGGTTTTCGATCGCATCGAGAGGTCTCGATGAGGTCGGCGAATCGGCGTCAAGAAAAATGGCAAGCGGAACGACGACGTTGCGAGTACCGGTATTCGTCACCGTAACGTCATAGTGCAGTTGCCCGGTGGCTCGGTTGCGTCGAGGACGATCCAATGAAAGATCGAGCACCGAACTCAGATCGCTCACCGCCGTGAAGTCGACTTCGTACGCCGACTCAAGGAAACGTCCCGCGTCCGATTGCGCGGTCGGCTGAACCGTCAACGTGTACTCGTCGGCATCCAGAGCCGGTATCGAAATCGTCACGCGTCGCGTTGCTTCATCGTATTCGATCGTCTCAATGGCCTTCGCACCCGAACGTTCTCCGATCACTTGATAGTGCAGCGGATTGGTGATGCTTTCCGGATCCAGTGGTGACTCGTGAAGCATGGGTTCACTGAACGTGACCGAAAGCTGCACGACCGGCGCGACAATGATGCCGCCGGGCGGAGGTGTGGTTGCGATCACCGTCGGCGGCAAATCCAGACGCAAACGATCGAGCCGGTCGGCTTGGCTAACAAGCAGCTCGCCGTCGGTCGTCGTCGCAAGCGAATCGCCCCGCAATCGGCCGTCGGCCAGCAAGACAGAGTCACGCGACGATGGATCGATCAAAAACAACTCGCCCTCGTTGGTGGTTGCGAACAGCAGACCTTCCAGTCGCGTGCCCGTCTTGCCAAAGGCGAGTGAATCGAGTGACCTGCCGAGTTTCAGCAACGTCGGCGGTGGAACGCTCGGTGCGGTGCGGCGATCTTTGCCGCCGGTGGGCAATCGGAAGACACGCCCACGGTTCGGCCAACTCGCCGCCCACAAGTCACCGGATGCCGGATCGACCGCGAGCGAGCCCGCACGAGTGTCACTCCAGTGGTCCCATGCATTGGTCGCGGGATGAAACGAATCGATACCGCTGGCCGTGGTGACGAACAGTGTTGCTCCATCGATGCCGACTTCGATCGATTGGGTCACTTGTCGGCCAAAGCGAGCGAGTTCGGCACCGGAAACGGGATCAAGTTCCAAGAGCGGACCGCCACCGGTTGCAGCCCAGATGCGCCCGTCGCTTGTTTCGGCAATATCATAGATCGGGTCCGCCAGCTGAATGAGTTCGCTCACATTGCCGAGCGAATCGACCGAGTACAGCGCCGAACGGTTCGTTCCCGCACTGAACCAGATCACACCATCGCTTCGCTGCAAGACGGCGAGCGAACCAATGCCCGCGCCGCTGGTCGGTAGGTCCAGCGCCACCGCTTCACCGCGAAACGGATTGAAGACCGTTTCATAGCCCGACTCGCTCGCTTCAAGAGCCGGCCGCACAACGATGCTGGGAATCGCTTGTCGAACTTGGTCAAGCAGCGGGTTGGTGGATGGAGTCGACGGGACTTCGGGAGGCGTTGCCGCCGTGGTGTCGCCCAGGTCAGGTGTTGAACCGAACGAAGTCCCGCTTGGGTCGTCATCGATTCGCCGGCCGGGATCGCTTGCCGATGGCCGCGATGGATAGGCTGCATAATGCGTTGACTGCGCATCAAAACGGCCCGGCTCGGTGTTGCCCGCGGCGTCACTCGCCAGGACCAAAAACTCGTAGACCGTTCCCTCGGTCGCGATGAAATCGAGCGATGTATCGGTCACCTGACGTTGGTGAATGCGAAAGTCACCTCCATCCTCCGCGACGTAAACGGTTGCATGCGAAACACCGCTTCCGCCGGTCGGTTCCATCGATTCCCAAGTCAATCGCAGTACCGCATCCTCGCCGGAAACGGCTTCGATCGTTTCCAACGTCAACGTCGTCGTCGGTGCTTCCGCGTCGACTCGATAGGCATCTCCCACGCCTTCGATTGCGGGCGATCCTTGGATCGCAACGACCGCGCGGGGTTCGATTGCGTCACCGGTTTGCGAGTCCGGATGGACGGTGGCGCGGAAACTGACCAAGCCGCTTCCTTCGCCCGTGAGCGAACCCGGCGGCAGCAGCACGTGGTCGGGGTTGTTGGAAAGCAAACCCGTCGCCGGATCGATCGCTTGCATCAACCAGGTCGCCACACCCGCATCGATATCGACACCCGCGCTGACTCGAAAGATG
>JBCCOI010000363.1:0-7645 GCA_039025515.1 Planctomycetota bacterium | reverse complement strand
GTTACGGACTGCTCATTCGTCTTTGGTTGCTCTCCACCCTTTCTGTTGAAAACGCAGTTACCATCAACTACGGGGAGGTAACGTCTTCCCCGATCGGGACTTTCACCCGACAATTCAATCGCCTTCACAGACGCACTCGCCGATCGGCTCCGTCCGATCGATTTTGACACGTTCGTTCACGGATAAGCAATCCGGAACCGTAAGCAATCGAACCTCGGCGAGAATTACGAGTCCATCTCGTGATGGGCTAAACTAAACTCGACTGATTCAAATCTCATATGAACCCCTACCGATCGCCTGCGGAATCCCCACCGGCCGAGTCAGAGCCAAACGTACGGAGATCGTTATACTTTGTGGAGTCCATGACCTCTTCAGCTATGGTCGCCCTGTTTGTTTCATTCAACTTGGCCGTATGGAGTGCTGGCATGGAGCCTTTTTACGGTCCATTTAATCTCACTCATGCCGTTGTCAGTCTGGTGGGCGGTGGTGCTGTGTTGATCTTCTGGTTCGCTTGGACTGTCGGATTGTTGATAGCCGTTTCTAAACGGACGATTCCATTGACGGCACTCTTTCTGCTCTTGCTGTCGATCCCAGGTTTGTTACTTGGAACGATGGTTGTGGTGGGATACTTGGCTGATCGCTCCGATTGGCACGACACACTGAGCTGCAGTGATAGGTCCTGGACTAGTTGCTGATCAACTCCGCGCCCGTCGCTTCCGACCATTCGCGGTCCGACGTCGCCAGCGTTGCGTCGGCTCGATCGCGGACGGAAGAGATGAGCCCGAAGGCATGATCGACGTCGGGCCATAGGTCGTTGAATGCCAAAGATTGGATTTCATGAATCGGAATTGGTTCGTAGTTTTGTCGATGGGAGTGTTCGATCGAAGCGTGAACCAACGGCTTACACCAATGATCGATCGCCACCGCGTCAGCCCCTAATGCAATCAGTTTGGCAACATCACGCACGGAAACGGCTCCGGGAACGATCCAAAGCGGACGAAATCGAGTGGAGTGCTCCTTCAAGAACTGCCGCGCACGACGAACGATCGACACGAGTTGCAGTCCACTCCACTCGGGGGCGTCGACGCGAAGGATGATGCCGTCGGGCTTCGCAAGTAATGCCGAGGAAAGCGATGACTTCAGGTGAAACGCATCGACGGAGACCATGACTGCTGCAGTGGGCGCGAGTTTCCTCAACTGCTCGACTTTGATTCTCGCTTGCTTTGGTGAGATAACGTCCGCAGGAAACGATGCACAGGCGACGGAGCCGCCGCCGGCAATCGATTCTTCATTCGCACCACGCTCCCATCGCTTCATCTGATGATGCGAATAAGCGTATCGACCGCTCGGGTCTCGCGTGGGTGCCAACCGTAAGTCCACGACCAGCGTGTCGTCGAAGTCTTCGGGTAACAAACCGAAACGTTCCGCACGATACGGCGTCATGCGTGGATAGAACGTCTCGTCCCCGCCCGATTCTCCATCGGTCTCCTGTGGTTTCGATTCAAAAAACGGCGACGCATCACCGTCGTGCCCGAAGTCGCGTCGCAATGCGGACGTGGTGATCCCGAGGTCGGCGACACAGCAAGCAAGCAACGAAGCGGAGGACTCGGAAAGTTCGATCCAAGGCGGGTCGTACCAAAAGAGTGGCGAAGGAATCGGGACTGTCTCGCCGTCACGACGCAACGTCGGCGAATCGACGGAAGCATGTGGCAGGTTGCGCCATGGACTTTCGCCGGCCGGAGGCAAGAGATAGAGGTTGGCGAGTCGTTCAGGGTGGTTTGATTCCATGTTTGCTTTTTTGGTCGAGAGATCATCGCCAGTTCGGCGCGACCTCACCTCGCGATGCGTTCTCCGCGTCAAGCTTTGCCTTGGGAACAATCCTTCGAAAGTCTTTCGCATCCCCGCGAATGCCGGCAGAGATGAGAAGTAAACCGAGTTGAACTTCCTGCTTTTTTCGTAACGACGTTTCGATCATCCCTTCCGTCAAACCGGCCACCTTTCCGCGGACGTAGATGGCGACGTCGCTATGCGGATCGCCAACGTTTCGACCGGCGCTGCCGCCGACAACAATCGTCCCTCGAACTGCGCCCAGTCCCAAGTCATCACCCACATTGCCACGAACAAAGATGCCACCGCCACGCAGTGCGGCTCCGACCCGATGACCGGCCGTCCCATAGATCCCGAGCGTGCCACCGACGAGAGCCGTGCCTGCGCCATCTGCAGCGTTGCCGCGAATGCGAACCGAACCGCTCACCATTCCTTCGGCGACCCCATTTCCGACGTCGCCGAAGACCTTCGCGATGGTTTGTGAATTCATTGCGAATGCGTAGTCGCCAAGGCAGCCCCTGACTCGCAATTTGAGCGGATGATCGATTCGCATGAACGCGACGTGCTGGCCATCGCCGCCCGTGACTTCGACGCGTGGCAGCTTTTCATCGTCGGTGACTTCGATCTTTCGCAGCTCAGCGATCAGGTCTGCATCCGCAAAGTCCCGCATCGAGAATTCGTGATGCACGGGTGCGGCGTCGGCTTGATCCGGCCTACTCAGCAGCGAAGTCGAGTCGAGACTCGAGCTTGCTTGATCGATGGACTCACTCGCCGGATCGCTGACGAGATGAATCGGCGAGGCGTTTGAATTTTGCGTTTTTGCATCGACGCCACTTTCGCTGGTCGAATGATCCGCAATGGCCTTTTCGACACCCTCCGGGGGCGCAGCTCTGGCCGCGGGCTTTGGTACGTGAGGCATTGGGCGGGCTGCGGGGAAGGGGGAAGGAGTCAGCCTGTCACAAAGCGAACAATGGACTCTAGTTTACCCGCTGCGGCGTCACCTGCCTGCAGAACTTCCGCGTGATCGGCCACGATTGCCTGGTCGGGGCTCGCCACATTACTCACAACTGAGAGCGCCAGTACTTCCATGCCCAATTTTGCGGCCACAATGACCTCCGGAATCGTGCTCATTCCGACAACGTCCGCCCCCAGCATTCGCATCATTCGGTACTCCGCCCGAGTCTCGTAGGTCGGTCCGAGCGTCGCCAAGTATGTCCCGCGGCCGGCACGAAAGCCGCATTTTCGAGACACCTCCAAGGCCCCCGCGATAAGCGAGGCACTGTAGACCGGACGCGCGAGCCTCGCGAAATCGGCTGCAAAGCGTTCGCAGCGACCGAGCGTCGACTGAAAGAGCCAGTCGATGTGATCTTCAATGATCACGATGTCGCCGACACGCAAATTGGGATCCACTCCGCCGGCCGCGTTGCTGGCGATCAGGCGACCAGCACCGAGCGCACGCATCACGACGACGGGGAAGGAAACTTGGGCGTTCGTCCAGCCTTCGTAGCGATGGAGTCGTCCCGCCATCGCGATCACCGGCTTGTCATTCAATTTGCCGAAGATCAACTCGCCCCGATGCCCACCCGCCGTTGATTTCGCGAAGCCGGGAATCTCTGCATAGCTGACAACCCGGTCAATCGTGATCTTATCAGCGAGTGATCCGAGCCCACTTCCCAGAATCATTGCGGTCAGCGGTTCAGTCGGGTCCGTGACTCGTGATTCAAGCCAATCTCGAGACAGTTTTCCGCGCAGCCACGCAACGGCTTCTCCTGCCGATTCGAGTAAATGGTCGACTTCCATTTCGTTCTCAACCGCCCTATGCAATTCGGACCTGGCCAGCTTCTTCGACGATGGAACGAACGATTTGCTGCAGATTCGGAGCGGCTTGGTTCGCCGTCGCGATGATTTCTTCAACGTCGGCGGGTTTGAGTGCGTCGGGCAAACACATGTCCGTTATGACGCTTAGGCCAATCGTTTTCAACGAACAGTGAACCGCAACGATCACTTCGGGAACCGTGCTCATCCCAACCACGTCCGCACCGATCGTTCGCAAGAAACGATACTCCGCGCGCGTTTCCAAGTTCGGACCCGCGACCGCTACAAACACACCGCGGTGGAGTGGTATATCTGCTTTGCGTGCGATTGAGCTGACCCGATCGATCCATTGCTGATCGTACGGTTCGCACATATCGGGAAACCGTGGACCCAATCGATCGTCGTTAATGCCGATCAAAGGGTTATCACCCATCAGGTTGATCTGATCATCGATCACCATGATGTCGCCGGCGTTGTAGTAAGGATTGAGGCCGCCACAAGCATTACTGACAACCAGCAGCTCGGCACCCAATTCCTTGAAAACGCGGATCGGAAGCGTGATCTGTTTGAGCGGATACCCTTCGTACATGTGGAACCGGCCTTCCATCGCCACAACTGGGACACCGGCAAGTTTTCCGCAAACCAACCGTCCACGATGGCTTGTCGCGGTGGACGTCGGGAAATGCGGGATGTCGCCGTATTCAATGGTGGCTTCAATGTCGATCTCTTTGACCAACCCGCCTAGCCCGGTTCCCAGCACGATCGCGACAACCGGCCGCTGATCAAACTGGCCGCGGATCATCTTGCAGGCTTCTTGGATTTTGTCGTAGAGATCGAGCATTGATTCTGGGCCGAGTTGGCGGGAGCGATTGGAGGCGGGATTGTAGCGGGCTCCACGCGTTCGAGGAAAAGGGGGCGTTTAGACAAAAACCAACGTCTCCAATGGCTAGGAGCTCTCGGCTTGATGTCCAAGTCGGTTCGCTACTTCTTGGTGGCCCACCATGTCTCCCAGGCTGTTTGAAGTTGCTGGGCTTTCTCGGGCATTTCTTCGGCAAGGTCGACGCGTTCGGTCGGATCTTTCTGAAGGTCGTACAGCTCCCAAGGAGCATCCCGGAACTTTACCAACTTGTAGCGATGGTCGCGGATTGCCTTCGCTTTGCCGAACTGCCAGTAGATGGGCCAGGGGCGATCTGCCTTGCCGTTCTCTGTGACGGGCTGTCCCTTTAACGCGGGGACGAGCGAATGTCCAGGAAGCGATTCGTCGACGGGCTCACCCGCCAAGTCCAGCATGGTTGGAACGAAGTCGATGAGGTGACCCACGTGATCGGTCATCTGGCCTCCGCGAGTCACGCCGGGCCAGTAGGCGATCATCGGCGTACGCGTGCCGCCTTCGTAGTCGGTCGTCTTATACTTGCGAAACGGCGTGTTGGAAGCATTCGCCCAGTTGCGTCCTTGCGTGAGGTAACTGGTGACTTCCCAAGGCATCGAACCCTTGACCGTAGAACGATCCGCAGAGTCTTCGCATGCTCCGTTATCCGAGAGAAAGAAGATCACGGTGTTCTTCAACGAGCTATTGTCATCGAGGACACCCAACAGCTTCCCAATGTTGCGATCCATGCGATCGATCATGGCGGCGTAAGTCGCCATGCGAAGGTCCCAGTGGTCGCGATCTTCTTCGGCCACGTCCGCCCACGCCTTCAAGTCCGGATCACGATCGGAAAGAGCCGCATTGTTGGGCAAAATCCCCAGACCCTGTTGGCGCTTGAAGCGTTGATTGCGAAGTTCATCCCAGCCGACGTCTTTGTAACGTCCTCGATACTCTGCGACGTCTTCCGGGCTTGCATGCAGTGGGTAGTGCGGCGCCGTGTAGGCCAGATACAACAAGAACGGCTTTGACTCACCGCGATACTCCTTGAGATACTCGATCGCTTTGTCCGTGAAAGCATCGGTGGTGTAAAAGGAAGTGTCTTCGGGAGTGAACGGTAAGAACTCTTTGTCATCTTCGGCCCACCGACGAATGCGTTTCTTCGCCGGTTCGGGCTCGTTTGGTCTTGCGTGACCCGGGTTCCAAAAGTTGCAACAACCATCGGTCAAACCGTAATAACGGTCGAAGCCACGCTGATACGGCGTTTGTCCCGCATGCCATTTACCGGTCATCAGCGTCCGGTATCCGGCTTCGCGAAGGCGTTCGCCAAACGTCGGTGCGGCGTAGTGAACTTTGGCCGAGGCTCCGACGTGATGCCACCAGTTTCCTGTGAGCAAGGACGCCCGCGTGTGTTCGCACTTCGCGTTGTTATAGAACGTTCGAAATCGAACACCCATCTTTGCCAATCGGTCGAGGTTGGGCGTTTCGATCTCGCCGCCGTAGCAGCCGATGTCGCTCCATCCCATGTCGTCGCACATGATCAACACGATATTCGGTCGCTCCGCCGACTCACCCGATGCCGCACTTGCGTGCGTGAAAAGCAACAGTGTCAAAGCGTGCACCAGAAACACCCACCGACCCGTCGCATGGAATCGCGGCTTCGTAGAGTTTCGAGCAGAATCAGATTCGGTAATTCGCGGCGGGTAATGCATAACGGTTTCGATGAAGCGTGGGGAATCGGCGATTCCCGATAGCTTAGCATCGCGGGATCAACACGTGACAAGACTCGCCGAGGCGGAAGTCGCCTTGGCTTCGGCAAGGCTTTCGTTTTCCACGGTGACCGAAACTCTTGGCGACTTCCGCTATGTCAGTGGTTGATCATGCGGATACCTGCCGAGATGTCTTGTCCGACATCGTCGATTTTGGAGCCTCCATTCCGCTACAAGATTTTCTTGCACGGTGGCTTCCAGAAGTGCTCCTAGACAAGGGCGAGTTCAAAGTAGTCGTAAACAACATTTCTAGTCGCCGCATAGGGTAACGTGTCAAGCATTCGAAACTCTTGATCGAAGAAGCGCCAGTTCTCTTGGATGGTCCGTGAGTTTCCGCGTGCGGTTCGGTCGATTCGGGCGGCGAGCTTCGGAAACCGTCTCGTGAACACTTCGCGGTGATGCGAGTTGATGAAGAACGACGGCTTGGACGGATTCAGCACGAGTTTCTCTTTTTTTTCCCTCTTGGGACGACCCTTTGGATACACGGTCTTCTTGAAACCGAGCACTTTTCTGCCCTTTGCTTTGTCAGAAATTGCATCGAAGCCACTCAACATCTTCGAATACTTCTCCAGGATTTCATCGTCCGTCAAAAGCGGATTATCCCTAACGTTGATGAATCTGGTTTTTCGAGCCATCAGAAACCTTTTGGCGAGATCCCTCACCAGTCGATGTGCCTCCGGATTGCGATCGGTTTTCTCCACCAATTCGGCGTGATTTCCCGGCATCAGTTCCACATCGACGTACTTCTGAAGTTTTGGGATGAAGGGAATAAACAAGCTTCGTTTTCGCTCAGTCCAGTCATGTTGTGCATAGACAATTGAGCACATCCCGATGTTGGGGGTCATTCGGATGTCGCGCCACATGTGACCGTTGACGATCCCCTTTGCACCCGGAATTGTTCCGCCGCCCGGCACGGGGTCGATCGCATAAATATTGCAGCGGACCATGCTCGATAGTTCACTGCGATCGCGGTTGAGCTTGTTTGCGATCTTGAAGCAGGTGACGGCTCCTCGACTCCAGCCGATGAGGTTGACCACCATCCGGGTACCTTGCGATCGCTCTTGAAGACGCTCGTATCGCTCTCGGATTTCATCAACGGCGCGGTTCACGTTTGCCCCCACGCCATGGCCGGTGATTCCCCCGCGGAATTTGTCAAAGTCGCTTCCTTGGCTGCCGGGACCATCCGTAATGAATCGATGTTGCGGATCGACTTCCTTGAAAAGATTGGCGACGACGTCGTTGCTGTTCCTGTGGTATCCCGTTCCGCAATTGAAAATCGTAAATGGCACCATTTCTGACTCCCCTGAAAGCTCTGTGAATTAGTCGGCCGTTTGGGCTGGTCTCGCTCGCCACTGATAGCTAACGAACC
>JBCCOI010000362.1:0-7650 GCA_039025515.1 Planctomycetota bacterium | reverse complement strand
GATGGTCGTGCTGTGCGGGCTGGTGGGTGTACCGGCACTCATGATGTTCATGTCGGGCCAAGGAACATGGATCGAAGGCGACGAGACGGTGCTGAAGAGTAGCAAAGGGAAAGAAGTGCCAATCGATTCCATTCAAAAAATCGACAAACGCAAATGGGAGGCGAAAGGCATCGCCAAAATCTATTACGAACAGGACGGCAAAACGAAGAAATTCGTCATGGATGACTTCAAGTTTGACCGTAAACCGATGGGCGAGTTGATGCTTTTCGCGGAAGCAAATCTCGATGAAAGTCAAGTCATCGGTGATGACTTGGAACGTGACAAGCGTGAGGCAGCAGTTCGTCTCGCCGCCGAGCAAGAAGCTGACGAAAACGAGCCGGAAGATGCGCCGACCGATGAAGAAGCTGATTCCTTGACAGGATAGGATGATCTCGCGGATGCCCGTTCGGTTGAGGCGTCCATCTCAATCAGCGATACAGCCCGTGCAGCAGGAAGCGAGTGAACCCCATCTCCGTCCGCGGATGTCGAGTCCACAACCTCCGCGAAATCGACTTGGACTTGCCAAGGGGCAAGCTGATCGCCTTCTGTGGTCTCTCCGGTAGCGGCAAGACCTCTCTTGCTCTCGACACGTTGTATGCCGAAGGACAGCGTTGCTACATCGAGAGTTTTTCCGCGTACACAAGACAGTTCCTTCAGCGACTCGATAAGCCAGATTGTGATTCGATCTCTGGGATCCCGGCCGCAATCGCGGTGACACGAGCGGGTGGATCCAAAACGAATCGAAGCACGGTCGCAACATCAACGGAAATCGCTGACCACTTGCGATTGCTGCTCGCAAAATGTGCGACGCTGTATTGCACGGAATGCGGAAAGGAAGTGACCGCCGACGATCCAAATGAAGTGGCGGTGGAACTCTTGCGGTGCCTGTCGTCGGACGACTCGTCAGCGGCTCGAGCGATGATCGGGTTTCCGGTCTGGCTGCCCGATCGTCAATCGGGCGGCGAAATCTTGTTGGGGCTTCAGCAAGATGGTTATCAGCGTCTGATCGTGGGCGGGCAGACGATGCACCTCTCGGAGGATGAAAGGGCAGCATTGGCCAAGAAGATCCGCCGAAGTGGGACCGAGATCGTCGTCGTTGTGGATCGAGTTGCGTCAACTACAGATCTTTCGCGACTGACTGATTCAATGGAAACGGCGATGGCCGAAGGGCGCGGTTCCGCTGTACTGCTGTGCGAATCCGGTGCGCTGGGAGGTCGTTCGATCAGCATTGATGATGCGGATTGGTTCGAACGCCGGCTTAGCGAGCAAAAGCGTTGTGATGACTGTGATTTGGACTTCCCTGACGCCGTGCCTCGGTTGTTCAATTTTAATAACCCGATGGGCGCTTGCGAAAAGTGTGAGGGATTCGGTGAGCTGATTGATTTTGACATGGATTTGGTCGTTCCTGACCGATCGCTGTCTCTCGCCGAAGGCGCGATCGCACCCTGGAACACCCCTTCATACTCTCATGAGTTGGAAGAGTTGCTGGAGCTCGCCGACGAATACGGAATTCCCACTGACGTTCCCTACTCAAAACTCAAGTCGAGGCACTTGCGTCTGATTCGCGAAGGCGTCCCCGAGCGCAATTTTGGCGGGCTGGATGGGTTTTTTCGCTGGCTGGATCGGAAGAAGTACAAGATGCACGTGCGGATATTTGCATCGCGTTTCCGTAGCTACCGTACGTGCGACACTTGTGACGGGAAGCGTTTCAACGATTCCGCTCTCGCTTATCGAATCGGCGATCGTTCAATCGCTGACTTTCTCTCGATGACGGCTGGCGAGTTAAGTGCTTTCTTTGAAGCGAGCCCACTTGCGGAACGGGAGCAGCAGATCGCGGCCGAACCGCTTCGACAGATTACGGATCGTATCTCGTTCCTCCGCCGAGTCGGTTTGGAATATCTTGAGCTGAATCGGCCGCTGCGAACCCTCAGCGGCGGCGAGACCCAGCGGGTCGCGTTGACCAGTGCACTTGGTGGCTCATTGGTCAACATGCTTTATGTGCTTGATGAACCGACGGCAGGCTTGCATCCGCGTGACGTCGAGCCGCTGGTGCAGTGCGTGCAGACGCTGCGAGATCGCGGTAACACGGTGATTGTTGTCGAACACAATCGGCAGATGATTGAAGCCGCCGATCAGGTGGTTGAGATCGGGCCCTCCGCGGGCATCGCCGGTGGGGAAGTCGTCTTTCAGGGGACTCCGAAACAGTTGCTACGTGACGGCTCCAGTCTCACCGGTGCCTACCTTTCGGGTAAACGCGGCTCGACGATGCTTTCTCATAAGCCGCGTGAGTCGAACGGATCGCTGCGTCTCGAAGGTGCCGATGGTCACAATTTGAAATCCGTCGACGTTGACTTTCCGCTCGGTGTTCTCTGCGTGGTGACGGGCGTATCTGGAAGTGGGAAAAGCACGCTCGTTCAAGATACGCTTTTTCCCGCCATCCAAAACCGAAAGCTCAAGCAGGCGGCGAAGCCACTTCCCTACAAGTCACTGGTCGGACTTGGCGGATTCCAGGATTGCATCTTGGTCGACCAATCGCCGATCAGCCGCTCGCCTCGAAGTTGCCCGGTCACGTACCTGAAGGCCTTTGATCCGATTCGAAAAATCTTCGCCGATAGTACGGACGCAAAATCGAAAGGATTGACCGCAAGCCATTTCACTTTCAACAGTGAAAAAGGTCAGTGTCCGGAGTGTGAGGGTGCCGGTGTCTTGGAAGTCGACATGCAGTTCCTCGCCGATGTCTCGATGAGATGTCCCGAATGTCGGGGAACTCGATTTCGAGACGAAGTGCTCAAGGCTCGATATCGGGACCGCACCATTGCCGACGTGTTGGCGATGAGCGTTCAGGAGGCGTACCAGTTCTTTCGAGGTGCTACGAAAGTACAGGCGCGTTTGAAACGAATGATCGATGTCGGGCTTGGGTACATCTCGCTTGGTCAACCGGCAACGACGCTTTCAAGCGGCGAAGGGCAGCGTTTGAAGCTGGCTGCATTTCTCGCATCGGCGAGCCGAAAGCGAACGTTGTTTATCATGGATGAACCGACAACCGGACTCCATTTCGATGATCTCATTCGATTGCTTGATTGCTTTGACGCATTGATCGCAGACGGACATTCATTGATCGTCGTTGATCACCACCCGATGCTCATGTTGTCTGCGGATCACTTGATCGATATCGGGCCGGGAGCTGGGCGAGACGGTGGAACGGTCGTTGCCGAGGGAACACCCCGGCAAATCATTGACCACGCAGGCTCGACGACCGGGAGGATCCTTCGTAACTACGAAGTGACGGTCGACGCCTCGTGAGCATTCGTTCAAGCCGAAAAATCCGGCTCGCTAATAACCGCTCGGATTGGCCGTGTCGGAGACTTCGATCGGCTTGAGATTGAGCATCTGCCGCACTTCATCCATCATCGATTTCGTGCGGCTCGCACCAACGCGACTGACCCCCAGTTCCTTTACTTCGATCAGCGTCTTCGCATCTCGCACGCCGCCGGCGGCTTTGACTTGGACGTTCGCGGCGGAGTGTTTTCGCATCAGCTTTAAATCTTCGATGGTGGCACCGCCAGTCCCATAGCCTGTTGATGTTTTCACCCAGTCGCAGCCCTGTTCGCTGCAAATTTCGCAGAGCCGGATCTTATGGGCCTCTTCCAGATAGCAATTCTCAAAGATCACCTTTACCTTCTCGCCGGCCTCATGAACGACATCCGTGACGGCGCGGATGTCATCGGTCACATACGTCCAGTCACCGCTGAGGACTTTGGAGATGTTGACGACCATGTCAAATTCCTGGCAGCCGTCCTGGATTGCCTGCTTCGTTTCGGCAACCTTGATTGCGGTCGTGTGACCCCCATGCGGAAATCCAATCGTGGTCGAAGCTTTGACGGTCGTGTCGGAAAGCAACTCTGCACACCGCTTCAGGTAATACGGCATGATGCAAACGCTTGCGACATCGTAGGCGATCGCGAGCTGAATTCCCTCCTCCAGAACGCTTTCTGACATTGTGGGATGAAGGAGTGAATGATCAATCATCTTGGAAAGATCTTCGTAGTTGTAACTCGACATCTCGGTTCTCCTGGGACCGGCGGGAGGGGAGTCTGGGGTTCGCGAGCCAGTCTACGAGACGCTTCACGGATTGGCGACTAGGTCACATTCGGTGCACGTGTGGCGCGCAACGTGTGCATCCGCAGCCCCTACTGGCGGCCCGAATCTGCGAAAAGTCGCTCAACGTCGCGTCGAAAGCCAAGATTTTATTCGTGATGAAAGAAGCGTCGTTAGGTTCGATTGACACCGAAAAAAACGGGTTTTTGTGCTTTCTTTCAATCTGTGTAGAGAGCCTCCCATCTGGGCCGAATGGAAAACTTGTCGCATTTGTGAGCTATTTTTCGATTGAGGGAATGGAGTTCGCTACGCACCAAGACATGACGAACAGACGCGATCGTCTAAAGCGGACATCGCGTCAAGCATTCGTCATGCCTTTCTACGAGACAATCTCGCCTAGGAATTCTGGTATGGCTGTGATCGAATCCGCATCAAATGAGCGAAACAGACCATCGGATCCCTCCCCGGAGAGCGAGCGTCCGTCGACGTCCAGGCTTGAACGCCGCTTTGTTGATGTGTCACGAGCAATCGCCCAGGAGCGAGAGGCACTCTTTCTACGGATTCTATCCTGCGCGGGTGCTGGCGAGCTGCGACGAATCCGCGTCGTGGTCGGAGAATCTACGGTCTCACTGATTGGATTGGTCTCAAGCTACTACAACAAGCAACTTGCTCAAGAAACGCTGAGACCCTACGCGGATGGGCTACAGATCGACAATCGAATCGATGTCGTGATGTAGTGCTTGGTTTGCTCGAGTTGAGTTTCCGCGACGCGAGTGTTTTAAAATTGCAACAGCGAACGTTTGCCAGCTGATTGCACTTCAGGCTGATGCTAGCCCGATTTCCACCACAGCACGGACTTTTGCGTGTTTCTTGTCTGGTCAGTCAGGCAACAGGCATCATTCGCCAAAGGTTGGAACGCCGCGTGCTTTCGCGTCCGTCAGCTTCGGTAGCGTGAACGCTCTTCGCAAGACGGCCTCAAACGAAGTGTGTAACGGTTTGCTACCACGATCCGAATTCAACTTTTCCAGGGTTGTGTATGCACTGCGTGATCCTCGCTGAACTTGCCGCTTTCTTTGCTCAGCAAGGTCCTTCGCTTCGTCAGAGTCAGTCCGCCGCTGATGGTGAGATTCTGATGCGTTATTGGACCGCGAATCGGGTTCGTCACGAAAAATGGCACCGTTTGATGACTGCGTTTCGCGTGGCGACTCACGAACAGGACTTTAAGACGCTACGAGCGTGGTGGTCTGAAGATGGCCTGGTTTTGGAAGAGATTGTGGTCTCCGAGTTATTGTCGCGCGTCGTGGCCGCAATCGGTGCTTCTCAAGCGAGTTCGTCGAGCCGGGAGCCGACGGAACAGGAGGTCAATTTCGACGCCGTCGTTCGCGGCGTTCATCAAGCGCAACTCGAAGCCAGTCATCGGGCGCATCAAATCATTCTTGATGCGAGTGGGGCAACAACTTCAGACATCGTTCGACTGAACCGGCTACGGCATGGCGCGGAGCGATGGACGGATTGGCTGGTCGGTCGAGCCGGTGGAGATCTCGTTGCGACAAAGGACTTCTGTATCGACTTCAATCGAGCGACGCAGTTTCGAGATGAAGTCCGTGAAGGAATCCACCGAACCGACCAGGACATCACGACGTGGTTGATGAACGCTTCGATGCGGGAAATGCTGATACGTCGGACAAGCGACGGCGTCATCTTTCCTGACGAGAACCGTCACGTCGCAGAGTCAGCCATCGGTCTATTCCGACCTGAGTTGTTCGATGACTTCGGCGTCCCAAAATCTCTTTGGCTGCAGCGGTTGCAAAATGGCACAGAGAGAAACGCAGCTCACACCGATGATGTGATTCTGATGCGGCAGGCTTCGCAAGAACTGTGAAAGGTCCGTCAACGTTAAACTTCAGGATTAAGCCGTACATTCCTAGCGATAGCTAGTCCGGATTCCCACACTCACTGCGCACGTTGCTGTACCGGCTTTGGGATGTCGGATTTATTACTGCGGGTTTTCGGTTGGTCCACTTTGAGCCGCAGGGCGATAGCCCCGGTTCTGTTAGCAACCTCGCCAGCAACCGGGGCTATCGCCCTGCGGCTCAGTAATAAATCCGACGTCCCTCAGCCGGCCGCGACTTCGCAAAAACCGGCTGAAGCCGGTACACCAGCAATCTTGGATGAATAACTGGGCTAGCGGCTGTTGTTCGCGAAAAAACGGGGCTATCGCCCATCGGCTCAGGTGGTACGCAGCCAAATTCGAGAGTTGACGAAGCGTTATTCTTCGCTCAACCGAAACAATTGTCTCGCGTTTGTTGTTGTTTGTTCGGCGAGTTCTTTGGGTGAGACGCCGCGAACTTCAGCTAGACAACGCAGTGTGTGCTGGACGCGTGCGGGCTCGTTCGGACGTTTGCCTCGCAACGGTTCAGGACTCAGGTAGGGTGAGTCGGTTTCGATCAACAGACGTTCAGCGGGAACACGCTTGGCGACTTCGCGGAGTTCATTGCTCTTCTTGAATGTCACCATCCCGGCGAAGCTTACGTGCAGACCAAAGTCAAGACACGCTTTCGCGCAGTCCCAGTCACCGGTGAAGCTGTGCATGATTCCCGGCGGCACGATTGACTGGCGCCTGAGTTGATCGACGATGAGCTTTCCGCTTTCACGCATATGGATGACGACCGGCAATTCTGCAACACGGCATAGTTCCAAATGGTCGTCGAAGAATGCGTGCTGCATTTCGATGGGAGTGTCGTCCCAGTAGCAGTCCAGTCCCGTCTCACCGATCGCGACGACTCCCGGCCGATCGATCAGCGACTTGATCTCAGAGAAGTCTGTGGGTTTGGCCTCTGCCGCGGAATTTGGCTGGATCCCAACGGCTGCGAAGAGAAAACCTTCGTACTCGGACGCTAGCTCGCACGCACGGATGCTGGTGGCAAGGTCGATACCGATCACCACAATCCCTTCGACGCCTGCTTGTCTGGCGTTTTCGATCACATGATGGACGTCACCCTCCAACGGATCCATGTTGAGATGGGCGTGGGTGTCAAAGAGTCGGAGAGGCATTATTGAATCGATTGGTTTTTGCGACTGCAGTTAGCTGAAGAGCACCACTTTACACGCAAGCTCAACCCGAAGCGTAAGCGAGTGAACGAGTTACGGAAGTCGCCTCGCTCACGCGTCGGGTTAGGATTTTGTGGCACTCTCGACGAGAGTTGCGCTGTCCGGTTAGGCGGCAAAGAAGTAGCGCGTCAGGTGATAAAACACGGGCGCTGCGAAGCAAACGTTGTCGATTTGATCCAGCACTCCCGCGTGACCTTGCACCAGCGTTCCCGTGTCCGTGACGCCGCGGTCGCGTTTGATGGCGCTTAGCGTCATCGCGCCACCGCAGGCCATCGCCGTAACGACGGCAGCCAGGACGCCGGCTTCCCAGGGATAGAACGGTGTCGCCCAACACAGTGACGCCGCAATCAAGCCGGTTGTCACCATCGAGCCGAACACGCCTTCCCAGGTTCGTGACCCGTT
>JBCCOI010000361.1:0-7656 GCA_039025515.1 Planctomycetota bacterium | reverse complement strand
CGTAGCCGAGATTCTCTATCCTCTCTCCCTGATGATCGACGATATAGACGGGGTTTTGAAAAATCCACTGGCGATGACTCTCGAGCGAGCGTCCCGCGTCATCAATTGAAACACCAAATCGGATCTCATACAGCGCGCCGTTGGGCTCGACGCGCTCAAGCTTCACCGCGACCGACTCAACCTTTTCTTCTTCCCCGACCTTCGTGAGATCCAATTTATACTGGTGCCGATTTCCAGGCAGCAACGATTCAATTGTCCCGCGGAGTGCACGGATCGTGTCGGGGCTCTCTGCCGGTAATTCGAATGGCAGATAGAACTCACTCGAAGCCAATTCAGCGTTAGCAGCAATGTCGATGGTCTGTTCTGTCGTTTGTGCAGTAAGTGATTTTCCCGAATCAAATTCGCCGCTGAGTTTTGAGATGGGAATTGTTACACCAATCGGCGTTCTCCCGGGTTGCCATCGCAATTCGATCGCAAGGTTCAGTCCACTTTGGTCAGGCGCGTTCAACACACGTCTCGCCGTCGCGGAAAGCGGTTCCAAACGGTAGACGCCGCTGTAGGCAGCCGAGTTCACGCGCGACGGCCTTCCTTCCTGCCGCGACATCAACGCCAAACTCCCTTTCTCTCCTGCATAGGCGTTGACGTCCAAATCGCATTGGTCCAGCACCAAATCAACGGCATTCCAAAACGAGAGTGGCGTCGAGTTGGTTTGTACCGGCATCGATTCATCGAATGTATGTTCAAACTCGACTCCACTTTCACGGCTTATGATTTCGAGAGCCGTTCCGAGCGTCGTGGCTTCAGCGAGATTGATCCGAACGGGCTTGGCTTGCACTTTTGTTTTTTGCATCTGCAATGCAGCACGAACTCTCGCAAGCCTTTCGCTCGCTTCGATGGAAAAATCGCTTCGTGACTGAGGCAAGAAGGGGACGGCCTCCGGACCGAGTTCGATCAGGTCCCGTTCGGCAGCCGCTCGCTCCGCGGCTTTCCGAGCATCGAGTCGATCGACGAGGTCCAAAACATCATCGCGAGTGAATTCAGGTTTCTCTTCAGACTCAGTTGCGTCGACAGGATCTATCTCCGTGTTCCCGCTTTCTTGCGCGGCCACCTGCTCCCACGCCACTGCGAGAAGGCCCCAGCACAGCACGGCGGATGTGATTTTTAATAGGCACTTCAAGCCGCAACGCTGCGGACCCTGCACAGGCCTTGGCAGTCGTGCAATCGGATCAATCGATCGAATCATCACGGGTTCCTCATTTGGACGCCCGGAGGTCGGGCAAACAGGCTCGCATTTTTTGCAAACACTCAATCGAGTCGCATTTTAGCAGAGCCGGGGGAGATGTTTCATAAGTGACTTGCACATCTCATAGGCGTCTTCGATGGATCCATCGTCTCCTCTTTCCGCTCTCCTTCCTCACATCTCGACGATCGCGAGAAAAACAACGTTCGCGTTGTTCTTCCTCAGTACGATTTCGTTTCAACCGGACGAAGTTTTCTCTGCATCGCCCGGCTTGGTCGAATTTCAGCTGGACGGGACGACACGCCGCGGACTCCCGATCATGGACTTTTCCGACGAATTGATCGTTTTGGGTCGCGATGGCCAACTGCACACGCTGACCGGAAAGGAAAAGCGGAACGTGCGTTCGCTCAAGGAATCGTATCAGCCGGCAACGTCGATCGAGATGCGCGGAAGGCTTCAAGAAGAGTTCGGGAGAAACTACGAGGTCGTTGCGACGCAACACTTCCTGGTCGTTCAGCCGAGGGGTCGAGGACAACAATGGGCAGAGCTCTTCGAGAGTTCACACCGGGATTTCGTCTCGTATATGTCACGACGAGGCGTGAAAATTCGCAAAGGTAGATTCCCGATGGTTGCAGTCGTTATGCCCGACGAGGCTGCGATGTATCGAGAGCTTGCCAAGATGCAGATTCCTGCGAGACGAGTCGCGGGAATTTACGCGCGGGAATCAAATCGAGTGATTACCCATGATGCGGGCTACCAGCCCTTCACCGCCGCGACTTTGAGGCATGAAGCGGCACATCAATCTGCCTACAACTACAACGTCCACAGTCGGGTTGTCATTACTCCACGCTGGGTGACCGAAGGAATCGGACAAATGTTCGAGCCCGCTCAGATGGTTCAAAGCGGACTGACCTACCGTGAACGCGTCAACGCACATAGCCTGGCAGTGATTCGAAAGGAGTACGACGGTGGTCAATCTCCGGCGTTCGCCACGGCGATCCGTGACTTGGTCGGAAGCAACGAGATGTTCAACCAGAGCACGAGTACCGAAAACGCTTACTCCGTCGCTTGGGCGATGATGTTCTATCTCGCCGAACGTGAACCGGATCGCTTTCGAAAGGTGCTTTCGGGAACCGCATCACGAGGAACCTACCAGCCGTACGATCGATTCGCGAGACTCAAAGATTTCGAGCAATGGGTCGGCTGCGACATCGATCAGTTCAGTAAAAAAGTCTCTTGGTTCGTCAAATCGCTATGACGGCTGCGTGATCAGAGTCCGCCTGCCGCCGGTGCTCCGCCGGGAACCAAGCCCTTGGCTTGCATTCTGGCGATCGCTTTTCTTGCCAAGCCTCTTCCCCAAGCAGCCCCGATCTGCATCGAATCCTGGACGATGAGTGGCTGCACCTTGACCAGTTTTCTTCCGACGGGTGACTCATAGAACTTGATGAGCTGCTTGACATCATCGTGCGTCAAATGCTTCTCGTAGACGGGGACCGTCAAATCAATCAACTCATCCGGCGAGACGCCATCGACAAACTCCTTCCAGAACTCGTCGGGAATGTTCAAGTTTTGCTGCTTCATTTGACCCACCATTTGGTTGACCACTTGCTTGCCAAGATTCCCGGAGCCCGTCAGGACAAGCAACCGGCGAACATCCTGACGTTTCGCGTCTTTACCTGCCGCAACATCCGTCGGAAGCACATTGGAATCCTGCGCGGCGACGCGAGAAACAGAAATGAAGCCCAGCACGACAACCAGCAGCAAAAGACGACGCATTATCTTCACCCTTGAAATAGAACCAGAACACCATCATCACACGTGTGTGTCGCTACTCATTTTACAGACACAAACGCAGGATTGCGATCAGAACCGGTGGTCGCTTCGTAACCTCCTATAGCAATGATGTCATCAGCTAGAAATCCAACCGATTGGCAGTCCCATGAAGTTCACGATGACCCTCCGAGCGATGAACACACTGATTTGGATCTTGCTAATCGTCGGCGGCGGCCTACTGGTGCTTGGCGGCGTGGTTTTCGATCAGGATCGTTTCGCGTTTTCAAGTGGTTTTGCGGCAATCCTGGCCATGATTGCTTGGTACTTCTATTCTGCGTGGCTATTTGGCCTCGCGCGACACGTTCGTGGCTTTCTGGGTAAAAATCCGTCGGACCTGACTACGATCTCAAAATCGGTTTCGGATACTCGTCTAGCGGACATGGCGCACGTACTCGAGCAACACTGGTCAAACAACAACTCTAACCGAGCGAGCCACACGCAGGGTTCTTTTAGCCATCCCGACCAAGCAGGATCGATCAAGAACAATTCTGAGTGGTCCGTGTCTTGCCAGCGTTTCGGAATCATCCCTTACGCCCAACTAAGGTCACTTTCCACTTCCGACATCACCTTGGACGCTCTGGTTTGGCGGACCATTGATGTAGAAGGTGGAAAATTGCTAAACGTTCCGGAAAACGCCGTCTATTTCTTGATGGTTCAGAACGAGTGTTTTGTCGTTCAGTTGATTTTTGACCAGGAGGAGAGCCAGTTTCATGATCCAGAAGCAAATTTCGGGTCGTCCTCCAACAAACTTCAAGTCATCGCGCCTTCAACAGATTCTGCCGAAAGGCTAGTGCATTGGCTGCAAGACCAGGCCGGCCAACATTCGCTACTTCGTAAGAACGCATTGCAAATTTCTTTCCGCAAGGAATCAACGAACGTGCGAATCGTGTCACGCCCGACTGTCGATGAATCCCGGATTATCCTACCGCACTCGATCATATCGTTGGTGGAGAGACTGATAAGACAACATGAAGTCCTGCGTCTGGATTCAAACCCATCTGGCTTTTCAAAACGGCTAGGACTGCTCTTTTACGGCCCTCCGGGAACCGGAAAGACCCTCATGATTCGACGAATCGTTGAGATGCTGCCGAACCATACGCTGATTACCCCTTCGGACCTTCATCCGGAAACACTTCGCTCAGTTTTCCGTAGCGCAAGCTATCTGCAACCTGCGATGATCGCCATCGAAGATATCGATTTGCTAGCCGTCCGTCGTGACCAAGCCAACATTCAATTGGATGGACTGCAGGAATTAATGAATGAGATGGACGGACTTGTAAGCGAACACGAACTCATGGTTGTCTTAACGACGAACCGACCGGAAATTGTGGAACCTGCTTTGGCATCTCGGCCAGGAAGAATCTCACAAGCAATCGAATTTACCTTGCCAACGAGCGACTTAAGGGAAGACCTATTGAGACTCTTCCTTGGTGAGAGTCAGGGCAGCCAAATTGATCTACAGAATTGGGTTAAGCGCACCGAGGGTGCTAGCCCGGCATTCCTGGAGGAACTTAGTAAGCGAGCGACGATGTCTGCAATGGAAACCGCCGATGGTGACGAACACACCATCCGCGAATCAGATTTCCAGCAGGCGATGCTTGATCTGATCACCACGGGTGGGAGTTTGAACGCCGGAATACTCGGTTTTCCGAATCCTGATACCTAGCTCTCCCGGCGCCAGACATCGGCATGATCGCCGAAGGATCAGCTATTCGCCTTTGCAAAGTCGCGCATGTCTGATTCGAGCGAGGCGAGGCGTTTTCCCAAGATACTACGTGCTTTCGAAAGGTCCTGCGACTGCTCTTTATCGAGCTTCGTAAAGACGTAGAGCTTGATTTTTGGCTCCGTGCCGCTCGGACGAGCCGCGACATAATTCCCGGGCTCTTCCAATTCCATAATGATTAGGTTTCCGACGGGATCGCCAAGCGGAGACGTTGCACCGGAAGCAACGTCCGTTGCCCGGCTGTGGAGATAGTCTCGAATTTTGACCACGCGTAAGCCCGCAAGAGACTCGGGTGGCGATTCACGGAATGCCGTCATGAGACGCTGCATCGCGGCCATTCCCTCGCTGCCTTCCATGAACAAGTTGATCAAATATTCCTGGTGGAACCCATGTTTGCGGTAGAGCGCATCGAGTTGTTCGTGCATCGAAACACCACGTTGCTTCAACTCCGCAGCTAACTCGCTGAGCAACATGCAGGCGACCGCACCATCTTTATCGCGACAGTACTCGCCAACCAGATAGCCATGAGATTCCTCAGTACCGAATAGAAACTTGTCCGCGCCATTTGCATCCATTGCCGCCGCGATGTGCTTGAAGCCGACCAGCAAGTCTCCGACGCACTTGACGCCATGTTCGAGTGCGATGCTACGGATCAACTCGGTCGTCACTAAGGTCTTGACGATGTAGTGCTCCGGGGACGTCGTGCCCGACTCGACACGTTTGCCCACGACGTAGTCAGCCAGCAAGGCACCGATCTGGTTTCCGTTGAACGTCCCCCACTCGCCTGCGGTATCGGTTGTCTTTGGAGCTGCGACACCCAAACGATCACAGTCCGGGTCGGTCGCCAAAACTAGATCGAATCCGTTTGCTTTCGCATGCTCGATCGGAGCATCGAAGACCTTCGCATTCTCCGGGTTGCTGACGTGCCCCGGAACGTTCGGGAAGTCGCCGCTTTTCTCTGCATGAGGACCGTAAACTTCGACGTATTCGAATCCGTCAACCTTCAGCAGCGGTACGACAGCCTCGGCACCTACGCCATGAAGTGGCGTGTACAGAATCTTGACGTCACGCGGGCCTTGAAAGGCCTGGGCCTTGGTCACAGCCAGAAACGCGTCATCAATTTCTTTCGTTATGACTTCGACGTTTCCATCGGCGATCGCCTGTTCGAAGGGAACGGAACGAATCTCGTCACAACTCATCACTCGGTCGATAATCGCTTTGTCGTGTGGCGGCAGGACTTGCGCGCCGCTCGACCAATAGACTTTGACCGCGTTATCACTGGGCGGATTGTGACTGGCGGTCACCATGATTCCGCAGTCGCACTGCTTGTGCCTCACCGCAAAGGAAAGCTGCGGCGTCGCGCGATAGTCGTCGAGAAAGTAAACCTTGAATCCGGCCGCCACCATGATTCCGGCGCAAAGCTCGGCGAAGTGTCGAGACCGATGCCGCGTGTCATATGCGATTGCGCAGGAAAGCTGTTTTTGACCTTTGTGAAATTCTGTCACGTAGTCGGCAAGACCTTGGGCGCTCTCTCCGATGGTGCGATCGTTGATTGCGTTCGAACCGATCGGATTCATTTTCCCTCTGCGACCACCGGTGCCGAAAGGAATGATCGTCCAAAATGCATCATCCAGCGATTGCCAGTTTTGCGCCTCAATTTCCTGTGCAACCAGGGCGTGGTAGTCAGCGTACCGCGGCTCCGTCAGCCAACACTCGATATTTTTGATCGCCGTTTCGCTGACTTTTCCTTCCGAAGAAGCTTGTTTGACTGCGGCGAGAAGGGTTGCCGAATCGATCGAAGTAGGATTGCTAGACATATCGCTAGATCGTGGGGGTGGGAGCCGGTGTGGACGAGAAGATTGGGGGAATGAAGGTGTTCTTGTGAACCGTCTTCGCCCGGATTCTATTCGTAGGTAGCACGCGACTGCAACGACCGATTGTGGTGACAACGACAGGGCTACCAGTTCCTCGCCGTTGCGAGCCACTTTCATCGTGAAGAATTCCCTAGCAGAAATCGAACAGTACATGAGTGGATTGATTATCAGCGTCAGTGGACTCCGAGGCATCATCGGGCAGGATTTGACTCCGGTCGTCGCATCCCAATACGTCGCGGCTTTTGCGACGAAACTTCCCTCTGGTCCGGTGATCCTTGGTCGGGACGGGCGGAGCACTGGGCGTATGCTTTGCGACGCAATCGCATCAACCCTGCGTGCGAGCGGCCGCGATGTTGTCGATGTTGACGTGGCCGCGACGCCGACCATTGGTGTCCTCGTCAAAGACATCGGTGCAGCGGGAGCCGTTCAGGTTTCGGCGAGCCACAATCCGCCGGCTTACAACGGAATCAAGCTCTTCGGCAGCGATGGAAGGGTGATCGATGCGGAAAGCGGAGCGGACGTTCGCGACGCATACGAAAACGGTCTCGCTAATTGGGTTGCTTTTGAGGACGTTGGTGTACTTCGCTCGGTAGACGACCCGCACGAAGCTCACCTCCGGGCAGTCTTAAGCACGGTCGATGCCCAGGCGATTCGTAGTGTCGGCTACCGCGTCCTTCTGGATAGCAATCATGGCGCGGGAAGTCTCCTCGGAGTGCGGCTTCTCGAAGAACTCGGATGCGAAGTCATTGCGATCGGCGACCAGCCCGATGGTCAATTCGAACACGTACCGGAACCCACCGAAGCAAACCTTTTACGGATTGCAGCACAAGTTCGTGACCAAGGCTGCGTTATTGGCTTTTGCCAAGACCCAGACGCGGACCGACTTGCCTTGATCGACGGCGAAGGCCGATACGTTGGCGAAGAGTGCACACTGGCGCTTTGCGTTCAAAGAGCCATGGGCGAAGCCGCCACCTGCGGTCCGATCG
>JBCCOI010000360.1:0-7656 GCA_039025515.1 Planctomycetota bacterium | reverse complement strand
TTCCCAGCAGTTGCTTCTTCCAGCTGTAGTACTGAGTCGGACTGAGGCCTTCACGGCGACACAGCTCCGAGATGTCCACACCGGCCTCCATCCCGGCCAAAACGATTTCCAGCTTCTTAGCTGCTGACCACTTTCGACGTTCATTCGATTGACTCATTCGAGCTCTCCAAGGTTGGTGAGCCCGCCAATTCTAACTTACCGCAAGTCTCAGATCCGCTGAAGCATTACAAAGCGCGTGGTCGCCGCGACCGTCGCTGGTCGTGGTTGTTCAGACCACCAGGACCAGGAGGAATAGGCAGGTAACCGGGTCGTCGCGTAAATTGTCGCCCAAGGGATGTGATTCATGGGGCCAATCTGTCAGTGGAATGGGAAAGAAGAAAACGAAGGACTCGAAACAGACTGCCAACCTGGGGTTTGAAGCCAAGTTGTGGCTGGCCGCTGACAAGTTGCGCAACAACATGGATGCGGCCGAGTACAAACACACCGTGCTGGGTCTCGTTTTTCTCAAGTACATCAGCGACGCATTCGATGAGTTGCACCAGAAGCTGATTGCTGGCGAAGGCGAGTACGAAGGGGCGGATCCGGAGGATGCTGACGAGTACCGCGCCGAGAACGTGTTTTGGGTTCCGCCGGAGGCTCGGTGGCAGCACATCCAAGACAACGCGAAGCAGCCCACGATTGGCAAGCTGGTCGATGACGCGATGGACGCGATCGAACGGGACAATCCCAAACTGAAAGGGATGCTGACCAAGAACTATGCCCGCCCGGCACTGGATAAGCAGCGGCTCGGCGAGTTAATCGACCTGATCGGAACGATTGGTTTGGGCGACGCCGAGAATCGTTCGAAGGACATTCTAGGGCGTGTCTACGAGTACTTCCTCAGTCAGTTCGCCAGTGCGGAGGGCAAGAAAGGCGGTCAGTTCTATACGCCGAGCTGCGTGGTTCGGGTGCTGGTCGAGATGCTCGCACCATATCAGGGTCGCGTCTACGATCCGTGCTGTGGATCAGGCGGGATGTTCGTGCAGAGTGAAAAGTTCGTCGAGCACCACGGCGGCCGGATCGGAGACATCGCGGTCTATGGTCAAGAGTCAAACCCGACGACACGTCGGTTGGCGATGATGAATCTCGCGATACGTGGAATTGACGGCGACATCGGCAAGGAACACGCCGACACGTTCAAGCGAGACCAGCATCCCGACTTGAAGGCGGACTTTGTGATCGCGAATCCGCCGTTCAATGATTCGGACTGGTACCGCAAGGATGACGACGTTCGGTGGAAGTTCGGGACACCGCCCAAGGGCAACGCCAACTTTGCTTGGGTCCAGCACTTCATCCACCATCTTGCACCAGGTCAGGATGCTGGAACCGGATCCAAAGGTAAATCCACTGCCAAGTCGTCAGTGCCTCCCGGTGGCTTCGCAGGGTTTGTGCTGGCTAACGGCAGCATGTCGTCCAACCAGTCGGGTGAGGGTGATATCCGCCGTGCGATCGTCGAGGCCGATCTGGTCGATTGCATGGTCGCCCTGCCTGGCCAGCTGTTCTACAGCACACAGATTCCGGTTTGCCTCTGGTTCCTCGCGCGAAACAAAAACGACGGACTCAGGCGGGATCGTCGTGGCGAGACTCTATTCATCGACGCTCGAAAGCTGGGCAAGCTAATTGATCGTGTCCATCGGGAACTGACCGACGAGGAAGTCCAACGGTTAGCCGACACCTATCACGCTTGGCGTGGCGACCTCGAGTTCTGCAATCCAGGTTCCGAGCAAGAAGGTTACGAGGACATCCCAGGATTCTGCAAATCTGCCACGAAGGATGAGATCAGTGAGCATGGATTCGTACTGACGCCCGGTCGGTACGTTGGCGCCGAAGCGGTGGAGGAGGACGATGAGCCGTTTGAAGAAAAGATGGCACGGCTGGTGGGCGAGTTGAACGGGCAGTTCGATGGGTCGGCCAAGTTGGAAGCAGCGATTCGGTCCAATCTGGAGGGGCTAGGTTATGGAGGATAGCGGCTGGGAGTCCGTGACCATTGAATCTCTTATCGACGACGGCGTCGTAACGGCTCACAAAGATGGAAACTACGGCTCGAACTACCCACGAAAGCACGAGTTTGGTGATGAGGGCGTTCAGTTTCTGACCGCAAAACTCCTCGAGGATTCAGGGGATCGGATTCACTTCGAAAACGCAGCCCGACTCAACTTTGCGAAAGCGAAGAAACTCACGTTCGGATACATCGAGGAAGATGATGTCCTACTTTCCCACAACGCTACTGTTGGCCGAGTTTCAGTGGTGCCAGCACTCACTGAACCCGTCTTAGTTGGAACATCGCTGACATATTTCCGTTTAGACCAATCGCGATTGTTGCCAAGGTATCTCGCCTCGTTCTTTCGTGGTCGCGAATTTCAGAATCAGCTTTCCGCTGTAATGAGTCACAGCACACGGAATCAGGTTCCGATTACCGCTCAGCGAAAATTGACGGTGGTCCTTCCGCCGCTCTCCCAACAGAAGGCAATCGCGGAGATCCTCGGAACACTCGATGACAAAATCGAATTAAACCGTCGGATGAATGAGACGCTAGAGGCGCTGGCACGAGCGTTGTTCAAGAGTTGGTTTGTCGATTTCGACCCGGTGCGAGCGAAGATGGACGGTCGCCAGCCCACCGGCATGGACGCTGACACCGCGGCATTGTTTCCAGATTCTTTCGTTCGCTATGACGGCGAAGTTCGCCCTTTCGGATGGGAGTCCGAACTGCTTGAAAACGCGATGGAATCCGTCATTGATTACCGAGGAAAGACGCCGAGAAAAACTGAGTCAGGAGTTCCGCTTGTCACCGCCAAAATCGTCAAAGGCGGTCGGATCAGAGAGTTCGGCGAGTTTATCGATGTAGACGATTACGATTCGTGGATGCGAAGGGGTATTCCCAAAGCTGGCGACATCGTGATGACCACCGAAGCGCCACTAGGTGAGGTCGCTCAATTAGATGATCGAAAAGTCGCACTCGCGCAACGAGTGATAACACTGAGAGGTAAAAGCGGGAAACTCGCGAACACCTATCTTCGTTTCTTAATGCAGTCTCCTGGGTTCCAAGCGGACCTTCTTGCAAGGTCAAGCGGCACAACAGTTGTTGGAATCAAGCAAAGTGAGTTGCGCAAGGTTCGTCTCGTCCTTCCACCAATTAGCCAGCAAGACGCATTTGTGGAAAGAGTCGTCTCGATGACATCGCGAGTGGACCGAAACTGGCGGGAATCAGAGACGCTCGCCAAAGTACGTGACGCTCTGTTGCCCAAACTTCTTTCCGGTGAGATCCGGGTCGGCGATGTCGAGGAACAGGTAACTGACACCTTGGCAGCAGACGCGAGCAGATTGGCGGAGGCTGAGGCATGAAATTAAAGGGGATCCGCACCCATTTTCCCGCTATTTGTGTCCCGACTCAGTTGATCGTGGGGGAGGCGATGCAGTAAGCATGGACATTTCCCAACGAAAAGAGCAATTCAGCCAAGCGTTCGTTCGCGCCGTCGCGTCGACCGCTGGTTTCGCTGTCTACGAACCAAGTGTTGACGATGATAGCATTGACTGCGGGTTGGCCCAGCGTGGCGGCGGGGGCACAGTCAGGTCTCCGAAACTCGATCTCCAGCTTAAATGCGGAGCAAAGTCCAGCGGCGGGATTTCGATTGACGATCAGAAAGTCACCTACCGACTGAAGGTAAAGAACTACAATGATCTGCGTGCCCCAAATTGCCTGGTCCCACGGGTCCTAGTTGTCGTCTTGGTCCCAAGCAATGATTTGGAGCATTGGCTCACTGAATCAGACGAGTCGTTGACGTTGAACTCATCGGCCTTCTGGGTATCGCTTCGCGGGAAATCCGAGACCTCGGTGGCCGGTGACAAGGTGACAGTTCATTTGCCCCGAAGCCAAAGATTTAATGTCGAACAAATTCAAGCGTTGATGAATCAGATCAGCGAGGGCCAAATGCCATGAGAACTTCCATTCATGATCGCGCTTCGCTTCAGACGATCCGCCCCTTGGATGCGATCGCATACCTCCGCTCGAATGGTTGGACCAAGGCCAACCAACAAGTCGAGCATCGCTTTTCAGTCTGGGTCCGAAAGAGTGAAGCAGGTGAAGAATACGAAGTCGCTGTTCCGTTGGAGCATGATTATCGCGATTATCCGCTTCGAGTATCCGATGCCTTGCAAGTGCTTTCCGCCTTCGAGGATCGATCGCAAGTCGAGATTTTTCGAGACTTGACACTCGTTTCGGCCGACGTCATCCGCGTTCGGATGATTGATCCTGAGTTGAATGATGGGAGCGTTGCGATTGAAGAGGGGGCCGAGGCATTTCCTCGCGCAAGAGACTTGCTGTTGTCTGCCGCTTGCTCAACGGTCCAGCCACGTGCTTATTTTCCCAGTCGGAAACCGGGCCAGGCACTCGACTACATGCGACATGTCCGACTGGGCCAGACTGAGCATGGCAGTTTTGTCCTCACGCTGATCTCGCGGGTCACACCAAGCCTTGGCAAAGGAGACGGCGTTTTGTTTGACCCTTCTGAAGATCCGTTTGAGCGTCGCGTCACTTTACGTCTCGCCAGTGCGCTCGCGGCAGCAAAACAAGCGGCGGTCGACGCAATGGTCAACCAATCCATCGAGAGTTTTGTGCAGGCCGTGAACAAGGGAGTCAGCGCGAACTTCTGCGACGCCCTGGCGGGATTGGCGAAAGACCAGGAACAAGACCGGCAACTGGAATTCAACTTTGCATGGTCTGCAAATCGCCAAGTCGATTCATCAACGATTCGACGCATCGTCTTCTCACCAGACACGTTTCCGACGATCCAGGAGGCGGCACGACAACTCAAGGAAACGACACCTACGGACGACTATGATTTGTTGGGCCCAGTCGTGAAGTTGGATAGCGACCAACCGGAGGAAAGTGGGAAGGTGACGGTCGTGAGTCTGGTTGAAGGGACTCAGAAGAAAATCACGTTTGAACTGACGGGCGACGATTACCGCGCGGCAGTCGACGCACACAAGGATCAGAATCTCGTGAAGTGTCGCGGAGTTCTTCAGCGTGAAGGGCGACGTTTCAACTTGACCGAGATACACGGATTCGAGGCCGTGCTGGATGACTAACTGCCGGAGAGGAGGTTAGATCCAGTGACCACCGTCAACGAAGACACCGTCGAACAGGCAGCACTCCAGTGGCTTTCTGATGTTGGTTTTGCGGCCGCGCATGGATCTGTCATCGCACCGGATGGATCGGCCCCAGAACGCGAGTCGTTTCAGGACGTTGTTCTTGTCGGTCGCCTGCAAGCTGCGATTGCGCGGCTGAATCCTCATTTGCCGGCCGAGGCTCGAGAGGATGCCCTCCGGAAAGTTCTTCGTCCGGACTTGCCGACGCTGATTCAGAACAATAGGGCGTTTCACAAACGATTGCGGGACGGCGTTGAGGTCGAGTATCGCCGTGACGACGGCTCGATCGCTGGCGATCACGCCAAGTTGGTTGCTGACGACCTGACATTGAATGACTTCTTGGCAGTCAACCAGTTCGTAGTGACGGAGCATGGGCACAATCGGCGGCTCGATATCGTGCTATTCATCAACGGCTTGCCACTGGTGGTGATCGAACTCAAGAACATCGCGGACCAGCAGACGACCGTTGCGAAGGCTTACACCCAGTTGCAAACATACAAGTCTGAGTTCCCAACGCTGTTCGCTTACAACGAACTGATGGTGGCAAGCGATGGCGGGCACGCTCGATTGGGGTCGCTGACAGCGGGTCAGGAGTGGTTCAAGCCTTGGCGGGCCATTGACACGGAGACACCTGCAAAGGGACTGATCGAACTGGAAGTCTTGATTCGCGGCGCATTCAGCCCCGGTCGACTGGTGGAACTGATCCAGAACTTCATTGTGTTCGAGGAAGACCCCGACACAGGTGGTGTCCACAAGATTCTCGCCGGCTACCACCAGTTTCATGCCGCAGCGAAAGCGATCGACGCAACGCTTCAAGCGACACGCACCAACGGTAATCGTCAGTGTGGAGTCGTCTGGCACACGCAGGGACGTGGGAAAAGCCTGACGATGCTTTTCTATGCGGGCCTCGTGATCTCGCACCCTGAAATGAACAACCCGACGCTCGTCGTCCTCACGGATCGCAATGATCTTGATGACCAGCTGTTCGGTCAATTTCATCGCTGCAGTGACATTCTTCGTCAGACTCCGATTCAAGCCGATTCGGTTGATCGCTTGAGGGACTTACTCAAAGTTGGCTCGGGCGGCGTGATTTTCACAACAGTACACAAGTTCGCTGAAAAAGAAGGCCCGTTCCCGGAACTTACAAATCGGCCCAACGTGGTCGTCATGGCTGATGAAGCCCACCGCAGCCAGTATGGATTCAAAGCGAAGATCGACACCGACTCGGGTGAAGTTTCATACGGATTCGCCCGAAACATCCGTGATGCACTTCCCAATGCCTCATTTATCGGCTTCACCGGCACGCCCGTGGAATTGGATGACAAAAACACGCGGGCCGTTTTTGGCGAGTACATCAGCGTCTACGACATCCAACGTGCGGTCGAGGACAAGGCGACCGTTCCGATCTACTACGAAAGTCGCGTGATCAAATTGGCCTTGTCTGATCAGTCGATGCAGACCATCGACGAGGAGTTCGATGAGGTCACCGAGTCGGAGGAAACAGATACCAGGGAGAAACTGAAAACGAAGTGGGCGGCGTTGGAGGCGATGGTTGGAGATCCTGACCGGTTGCGAGTTCTGGCGGAAGATCTCGTTGAGCATTTCGAAACTCGCAATGTAGCCATGCCGGGGAAGGGAATGGTGGTTTGCATGAGCCGACGGATTTGCGTCGATCTTTACAACGAGATCATCAAGCTAAGGCCTCAGTGGGCGGGTGATGAGCAGACCGTGGATGAAACGGAAGCCCATCAAAAGGTTGCAGAAGCCAGTGTTGGTTGTTACGCGATACCCGGTACCGTTAAGGCGAACGCAGCGGAGGACGAGACCGGCGTCGTCAAGATCATCATGACCGGATCGGCATCTGACCCTCCGGAATGGCAGCAGCACATTCGGTCCAAGCGTCGCCGCAAGGAATTGGCCAGCCGATTCAAGGACCCCGGAAGTGACTTCAATCTGGTGATCGTCCGGGACATGTGGCTGACGGGATTCGACGCACCGTGTTTGCACACCATGTACCTGGACAAGCCGATGCAGGGTCATGGACTGATGCAGGCGATTGCGCGAGTGAACCGGGTTTTCCGAGACAAGCCAGGTGGCCTTGTGGTCGATTACCTTGGGATCGGCGATTCACTTCGGGAAGCACTGCGAACGTACACCGAATCCGGTGGTCAAGGCGAAACAACGATCGACACGGCCCAGGCGGTGGCAGCACTGAAACGCCAATACGAGATTTGCGGCGATATGCTGCACGGTTTTGACTGGACGCAGTGGCACGACGGCGGGCCGACTTTGAAGCTGTCAGTGCCGGTGGCTGCCCAAGAACACATCTTGGAGCAAGAGGACGGGAAACAACGTTGGCTGGCTGCGCTTGGCTCGCTATCGAAGGCTTACGCGTTGTGTCCCACGGAGCTTTACGCCCACGAGATCCGCGACGACGTGGCTTTCTTCCAGGTCATTGCCACGATGTTTCGA
>JBCCOI010000359.1:0-7672 GCA_039025515.1 Planctomycetota bacterium | reverse complement strand
CGGCGGCGGAGGATGGGGGAAAGCGTAGCTTAGGGATCGCCAATTACGCCAGAAATCGCTTGGCGATCTCCTTGCAAGTCTCAGCGCGCTGAGGCGCGGCGCTGCGCATATAGTGCGGACCGGGCTGGGGGCGCTGCCCCCGGCGCGCCCGCCCTCGCCTCACTCTTTGACCATGCCACTCGTCGCTTCGCCAATTACGCCAGAAATCGCTTGGCGATCCCTAAGCTACGCTTTCCCCCATCCTCCGCCGCCGGGCGTTTCGATCCGGAGTCGATCACCTGGAGACACTTCGGTGGTCTCGGCAAAATCCATCGGTCTCTCGGTGCCGTTTGAATCGATCAACATGTTTTTTCCGCACGCTCCTGGCTGTCCGCCGGCCGCACCGTACGGTTGTGTGTTCCGCCGTCCGGTAATCAGCGAGACGGTGAGCGCTTCTAAGAATTCATACTCGCGGATCAATCCGTCGCCGCCACAATGTTTTCCGCCGCCGCCGCTGCCTTGGCGGATACAGAAAGTTCGCAACTTGATCGGCAACCGCGATTCGAGGATTTCGACATCGGTGATCCGCGTATTGGTCATGTGCGTGTGTACGGCGTCGGCTCCACGTCCAAAGACGGTCGCGCCGGAGCCGCCGCCGATCGTTTCGTAGTATCCGAACTTCTCATTTCCGATCAGCACATTGTTCATCGTGCCCTGACTGGCCGCGACGGCACGCAGTACCGGCTGACCGGTTGCGGATTGTCCCAGGGCACCCAACAAGACGTCGACGATTCGTTGGCTTGTTTCGACGTTTCCTGCGACAACCGCGGGCGATTGCCCAGGTTCTTTGGCAGCGGGTGGTGAAAGCAAGCCCGTGGGGATCGTCAGGTCGATTGACCGAAGTGCGCCTTCGCAGAGAGGAAGATTTGATTCACAGTAGCAACGCATGACGTAGAGTAAGGCCGAGTGCACAATCGACTCGGTCGCGTTGAAGCCGCCGGAGTGGACTCCACCGGTACCCGTGAAATCGACTGATAAGCGATCGCCTTTGCGTTGCAAACTGACTGCGATCGGTGTTCCATCGTCAAGCCGATCAGAAAACGAAAGGGGCGACGTAGGTAGTCTCTTGATCCAAGTCTGAACGGATTGATCGGCGACGTCTAACAAACGTCCAATCATCGCATCGACGTGATCTCTCGTGAGTTCACCGACCATGACCGACAGTTGTTCCGCACCGTATCGTCCCGCCGCAACTTGCGCCCGAAGGTCCGCCAGGTTTTCGTCGATGTTCCGGGATGGGTATCGGGCGGATGCCAATTGAGTGGCGAGGGCGTCTTCGTGCCCCTGCCCGTTCCTGTAAAGAGCGAAAGCAGAAATCAAGACGCCCTCGTCTTCTAAGCGGGAAGCTAGCGGGGGCATCGAACCGGGTGTCCGCCCTCCGATCTCGGCGTGGTGGGCTCGGCTCGCAACGAAAAATGACGGCGTTTTCTCCCCGACGGAAAGGAAGACAGGTGTGACCAAGGTCACATCGGGAAGATGTGAACCTCCCGCGTAGGGATCATTCGAAACGAAACAATCGCCACGCGACATTTCTGGAAAGGCTTGTTGAAGATGGCGAACGGTATGTCCCATCGCGCCAAGATGGACCGGAACGTGGGGAGCATTCGCAATTAAGGTTCCGTCGTTACCGAAAATCGCACAACTGAAATCAAGTCTCTCTTTCACATTCACGCTGACGGCTGTTCGGCGGAGCACCTCTCCCATCGCATCGGCGATGCTTTGCAATCGTCGCGCGATGATTTCCATCGACACCGCGGCATTCGATTCGATGAGACTTCGCGAGTGTGAAGTGTTTGGCGAAGCGGGCGTTAACGTGATGACCCCATCCTCGGCGACCATGCCACTCCATCCGGGTTCGACCACCAATGTCGACTGATCGCTGACGACCAGACTGCAAGATTTGATGACGGTTCCCGCTTTGAGTTGATCCCGTTCGATGACGTCAAAGACTTGCATTCGGCCGCGCGCGTACACGCGTGTCTGCTGCTTGCGTTTTCCTTCTTCACGTAGGTTGGGACGTTCGCTTCCGAAGAGTCGCTCTTGCCAAGCTTCGTTGGCTTGACGGACTTCGCAGCGCAGACTCACGAGTTCTACCAGGCGATCCGTGTGCTGGTAACCGAAACGCTGTTGATGAGATTCGTGAAATTTCTTTTGGATTTCCCGAAGTTTCGGCAGCGTTTCCGAAGACGACAGGTCGCCATCGCATTTGATCGCCAGCGAAGCTTCGGTACCTTCATATCGAAGGTCGACTTCGAAACGCGACTCGACAACTCGTTGGGGACTTGCTTCGTCGGCATACGCGAGACTTGAGGACAAGTCGTCTCGCAATTGCTTTGCTTCGTCACGCAACGTCTCGGCCGAAACCTCGTCGATCGGTTGGTAAATTCCTTTCGTCTTGAACTGGCCAACGCTCGCCGCGCCGATTCCCATGGCGCTCAGCAAACTCGACTGCGGGTGATCCACGATTCGTCGAATTCCGAGCGAATCGGCGATTCGGCAAACATGTTGCGCGGCAGCACCGCCGAATCCGATCAACGCGTGGTCGCGAACATCGACACCGCGTGCCGTCGTGATTGCCCGCACGGCTTCGGCCATGTGCGTGACAGCTATCTCCAGAAATCCCTCGGCAAGCTCCAGCATGTCTGGGGGTGGAGCAGGCATCCTCGCGGCCACCGACTGAAGTCGTTCCTCGGAAGCTTGCTGGTCGAGTGGAAACGGAAATCGGGTTACGAGTAGTCGGCCGAGCAATAAGTTGACGTCCGTGACCGTGAGCGGGCCCGCGGCTCCGTAGCAAGCAGGTCCGGGTGCCGCACCGGCACTTTCGGGGCCGACGACCAGTCTTCCACCACGAAAATCGCAGATGGAACCTCCACCGGCGGCAACCGTGTGGATGTCCATCATCGGCGTCATGATGCGAATGCCGTTGATGCGTGATTCATATCGTCTGCCGATGGTACCGCTCAGACGACTCACGTCCGTGCTGGTGCCGCCCATGTCGAGTCCAATGGCAAGCGGGCAGCCTGCCTGAATGGCGACGCTTTCCAATCCGATCACGCCACCGGCCGGTCCACTCAGAACACTGTCACGTCCGCGAAACCGATTGCTTGCGACCAGATTGCCTCCGCTCGTCATCAGATCCATCACACATCGTTCGCTGCCGCCGAACTGATCCAGCACACGGTCGACGTACGTTGAGAGAACGGGACTCAGATAGGCATCCAAGGCCGTCGTCTCGGCACGCGCGACGAATTTGATCAAGGGGGCGACCTCACTGGAGCGACTGACATTGAGAAACCCAACTTCATTCGCGATCGATTCGACCACCAACTCATGCCTTGGGTTCAGGTACGAGTGCAAGAGACAGATGGCTACCGATTCGATGCCTCGTTGCCGAAGCGTCCTGAACCCGACTTCGAGTTCGGGTTTGGACAACGGTTCGACCTCACGGCCTTTGGAGTCCATGCGGCCACGTATTTCGAGAATGGATTCTGCGAGCGGCATTCCCTTGTCGATAGCCAAGTCGAATAGGTTGGGACGATCTTGTTCTCCGATGAGTAAAGCGTCCCCGAAACCGTGATTGGTCACCAATGCCGTCTGCGCGCCCGACCGGGTGAGAAGCGCGTTGGTACCGCGTGTGGTACCAAGACGAACTGTGAGGGTAGGAAGCGGTTGGTCGATCGGAACTCCCAGAATCAACCGTGTAGCGAGAACGGGGGCTTCCAAACGACAGTCGATCTCGATGACCGACTGTTCATCGGCGAAGTCATCAGTCACGTCGTCGTTGCGGCGAATCGCGATTTCAGAGCTCTCGCCGTCGAAGGCTTCCACGACACCAAGTGGAGTCGTTTCGCCTTGAACAACGCTCGACACGCTTGCGGTCCGAAAGAAGTCGCGGGGCAACGATCCGCCGAGTTCCGGCGGCAGATGGATCGTCAAACGACTGCGCGAGACCGACTCGATCAAGCGACATCGAATCAGGCCGTTGGACAGGATCTTCAGGCGATGGCTTCGCGTCTGACCGCTCGCGTCCTGCCAGCCGGCGAAGCAATCTGTGAACGTCCCGCCCACATCGGCGCAGACGAAGACGTTGGAGAACGTTGTCATGGTGTCGGCGTTGGCTGTTCAGTCGGACCGTCGAGAATCGGCGGAGATCTACGCACGATGGAAGTGTGCGAGGCATTCGGAAGCGTGCTGTTGATCGACGAGTGCGACGACAATGTCACCGCTTTGAAGTTGATCGCTTGCCGTCGGGATCCGAATGAAACTGTCTCGTTGCATGGCCGTGATGAGACATCGTCCGGAAAACGGCAACTCGGCGAGCGAAGCGTTCGTCACGGACGCGCCTTCACTGACTTCCAACTCGTAGATGCCGATTCTTCCGTTGGGAAGAAGACGGTGACTGATGATGGCGCCTTCGTGAAGGAAGCCCAGAATCTGTCGCGCAGCGACGTCTCGTTCGCTGACGACGTGATCGATCCCGAGCTTGCCGACTACGTTTGCGTAGTCCGGTCGACCGACGACGGCCAAGACCCGGCGGGAGCCAAGTTCTCTCGCTTCCACGCCAGCCATGATGTTGTTTTCATCGCTACCGGTGCATGCGATGAAGAAGTCCGCCGCGCCGCCGCCTTCTTCTTCCAGGACGGTGCGACGATTCGCGTTAGCGTGGACGACCGTGACATCGGGGAGCAGCTTTGCGAGTTGCTCACAACGGTCCGCGTCGTTTTCCAAAAGCGTTTTTCGATAGTCATTCGCCGGCAAAGCCCTGGCAATATGGAAGCCGATTTCACCTCCACCCGCGATGAGCACTGACTGTCGCTTGCTCGATTTGCGGGAAGTCGAGAGGAGTTCTCGGCTTTTATTCACCTCATCGGGTTCGCCGATCAAGCTGATGCGGTCGCCGGCGTGAATCTCATCTTCGCCGCTCGCCAACCACATGTCGTCGTCGCGTTCGATGGACCCGATCCGGACGGTTCCGGCCAGCTTCAGTTCTCGCAGTCGCGCATTACAGGCAGCAGACTTCGGTTCGACTTCCATCTCATAGACCTCGAGATGTCCGCGGGCGAAGTGCTCCAGCGGAATCGCGTCCGGATTGCGAATGGATCGAACCAATTCAAAGGCACTGAGCTGCTCCAAGCTGAGCAGCGAGTCGATTCGAAAATGATTCTGGTAGTCGAACGTGCTCGAATCGCGAAAGACGGGCGCGTAGACTCGCGCGATTGCCCGTCGCGCCCCGAGTGCTTTCGCCATGCTGGCGGCCATCACATTCGCTTCATCATCGCCCGTGACCGCCAAGCAGACGTCGGCGCTGCACACACCCGATTGAAAGAGCACGGTGCTGTGCGCGGCGTTCCCTTCAATGGCTTGGACGTCGAGTTCGCTATTGATTTGGCGGACGCGTGCGGCATCGGAATCCACGACGGTAACGTCATGACGACGCCGACAAAGCATGTCGGCGATCCAGTGCCCAACGGTTCCCGCACCGAGCGTTAAAACTCTCACGCGGCTCCCCGAGGAAGGATGAATTCAACAGGATGCATTAGAGCATCCAGTTCAGCACGAACAATGCCGCGAAGATAATCGCCATGAATCCCGTAATCCAACGCGCGGTGTAGAAGGCATGCCAGAGCACCGTGTTGGTGTCTTCGTGACGTGTCGCACCAAAAACGAGCGAGATCGAAATGATGAGCGGGACGTAATAAAGCAAATACGATGGTGAAATCGACATCATGATGAGGTTTCCTCCGCGTCCGTCTTCTCGCTTTCTACCTCTTCGACATCCGTTTCGTCATCATCCTTCGCCTCCTTCTGCTTCCTTCCACTAATGGGGACGGAGAGCGGACCGGAGTAAGCGTCGTAGACGACTAGAATATTCAGCAGTCCGGCGATCATCGTGTAAAAGGTTCCCATTTCGTATCCGGCTCCGGAGCGGGCATACCAAGCGGAGACCTCATCGGTACGATCCTCGATCACCGGCCTCTGCGGGGGCGCCATAAAGCCTCCCCAAAGCGGTTCGTATGCCGGGCTGGTCACACCCTTCTCATTGGTCATTTGCCGCATTCGGTTCCCCTGGACCAAAGCAGGTAGAGCGGCGGTGCCGACGCCTGCTTGCAGGAAGTAATGCCAGCGACGATCACCCGGTTGCCAAGACGCATAAACGACATGTCCGCCGCCGAGAGCAAATCCGAGCGTCCAAGTGGTCATGATGCAAACGAAGAAGAGGCTCGCCTTGGCGACTCGGCCCTGATAGTAATGGCCGGCTCCGGGCAGCAGCCATGCCAGGAATGCGGCGAGTTGGCGGTTCTTCAAATCGATTCGTTCAGAATCGACTTCGATCACATTGCGAGTGGCTGGCATATCAGGCGGGAAGCGTGGCGGTTGTGTTGAGTTGCATCGTTTTGATCATGGGGGTCCAGATCTCGTTTTGCGGGGTGCTATTTTGCGCCAAGTGTGCGAATCGACGATAGGTGCATTGTTTTCGATTCGTCGTTCATCGCCGTGGGCAGCGCGGTCTTCCCAAGATTCGCGTTGACGCTTTGAAGCAAATCTTGATATCGACCCAACGACCTCGCATTCCCAATCCACCGCTTTCAAGGGTTTCCGCCATGGACGCGCCCAAACGCACGCGACGCGTATTTGCCCTGACGACGCTATTCGCCCCGAAAACTCCGTTCTTGCTTTCCGCCTCGGCAGCGATCTTGCTGTCAGTCGGATGCGGAGGTGCCTCAGAGAACGAAATGGCTAAAGAGTCTGGCTCCGGACAGGCAGGGACGCTGGCCGGATCGCAGTCTGTCGAAGCGCCGCCGCAGACGCCGTCACCCGGCGAGGTCGTCAGTCAATTCCTCGATCGGGTTCGTCGGGGTGGCAACGATAACTCTGCAAACCTGTTGCTTACGAAGCTGGCGCAGCAAGAAATGATTCGAATCGGGCGACCGCTTCAATTCCCCGGATCCCCCGACACCCGTTTCAAGGTGGGACGCATCATGCCGATTCCGAGTCAGCAGCACAGCGTCTACGTCGAAACCTTCCTAATCGATGATCAGCCGGCCCAGCAGCTCGGCGGCGAACAGGATTCAACCTATGAAGTGGTTTGGACGCTCCGAAAGCAGAATTCGGATTGGAGAATCAGTGGATTCGTTCTCAATCAGGGTGATGAATACGAACCACTGGAGATCAACTTCGAAAATGGACAGCAGATGGAAGCATTGCTGGCTTCCATGGAAGAAGACGGCTCGGAGCTCCGATAGCGGAGTCCGGGAGCTGGGACCCGCCGTGTGATGCCGCAGACTTTGCACCGGTCGTCTTGAAAAAATAGGTAAACTTTTCTGACGGAAAATATCGCCTCCTTTGCACGCCAAGCGTGACAAACTGCCTCAGCATCCGTCGATTCTCGTTCCACCGCTCTACAGTATCTGTCGCGATACTGCGTCAAATAGCCCGCAAAACGCGGGCTATTTGCGTTTCTGGCCGCCCACCGAAGCAGGGCGACCCACTGCGGGCGACATGTTCGAGCGACGAAAGCTCTCGCCTAAGCCCGCCAAGCCCCCACGATTGACACGCGGTACGGCAAAGCTACTTTATCGACGAATTCCCGTGGGCCGTAAATATTCCGCAAAGCACCTATGTTCCGCTTTCG
>JBCCOI010000358.1:0-7683 GCA_039025515.1 Planctomycetota bacterium | reverse complement strand
TAACGTATTCGGGTACCGTCGTGTCAAAATTGAATGCAATCAACGCCATCACATCCACGTCGTAGATCTCGGCGACACGATACCAATCTTCACCGGCTTTGATTCGGTGTATTTCGCTGGCTTTGTCGCGATTGTGGTTCTTAGGAACTGGGTCCGGTGGTGGCAGTTCTTGGTGCCTTCGCAACTTCTCTGTTTCAGTCAACATCGTGGGACCTCCAAATTGAGAAAGCTCGTATTCGGTGAGACGCCCATCGCAAACGGTCAAATGATTGGCGTTTCCTTCCGTCAGAGTCGGAAGTGCAGGATCGCTGCATAGGAGGGCTCGTCAACGACAGAGAGTCGCGACAGCAAGCCAGCGATTTTCAGTCCCTTTTCAGAATCATGTCATCGACATGTCGCCCGTTTCCTACCGTGCCGCTTACAAGATCAAAATCCGTCGGGAGATCTGCCCACTCGGCGAGTTCAATAATGTGTTCGTCAGATAGAGTCGATTCGAGAGCCCAGACTCCGTAGGCATCGTTCACACTCGCACCGGTTCCATGAAGCAGCGCCGTCAAACGCGCGATTCGATCAGATTCGGTCATTTCAACTTCCAGTAACAACGGGAAACTAGCTGGACAGTTTCGTCGAGAGTGCCGCAAAATCCTTACCCGACGCGTAAAAGCGAGGGACCAGTCATTTCCGGCCAGCTTCGGGAAACATTTGTGTCCGCGTTTACAACGTTGCTGGCCCCGAGAGGAACGTCACAGTACGAATCCGCCTTTTTCTCAGTGCTTTGGCGTTTTTCACGTTCACCAAAATCCGATCGCGTATCATGTCGATGACAAACGGGGCAAGTCGATCCCCAACTCAATTTTGATCGGCTTCTGTCGGCATCGAGCAGGGACATCCAGACGCGATTTTATCGGTAAGAACCATGAAAAAGTATTGGCGAAACTTGATCCTCTTCGTCTCGACTTTTCTAGCGATGACGATCCCCGTTAAGTGTCTTGCGGATCCTCCGGGCGATTCACAAACGGATTCGGCTACTCCCAACGTAGAACGCTACGGAAGCGCTCAATACCAAATCTCTCCAGACGACCTACCGCCAGAGCTGCAGAAGCGGTTGGAGAAGTATCGACCCGAGCCGGTACAAATCAGCAAGGATTTCCGTACTATCATCCTGAAACTCTTGGAAGAAGATCGTTGGTTGGCGGAGAGCTTTGCCGATCCCGAAGGGACCCCGCTGGTTCGTGAGGACGGCAGTAATGTCGGGCCGACGACTCGAGAAATCGCGCAAGCTGGCAAGCCATTTTGCGACGCCATGCGAGACGACTATCTGGAGAACTCGAACGATGATGAAAGCGTAAAACGGAAATTGGTGAAGGCATACGAACTGAACATCGTCGACCTAAACAGCGGGCGCGTTCCAGATCTCGACGCCCAGGACGTGATTTTTGGCCAATTCGAGAACGGGAATTCTGACCCGTTTGTTCTCTACCTCAATCTGCTTTTTCGATACCTCACTAATGAGAATCGGACCAAGATACTGAATCGCGTGGGTGAGTCGCTGCGAAGTCGTAAATGCGACCCGACGGCAACCTTTCTGTTGGTTTGTGAGTGCTCGCGCCAGTCACGGACGCTCAGTGAAAATAACCGGGCTTATTTGACAGAAAGGTTATTGGAGACGATTCCTCAACAGCTTCGAAAACACGCCGGCGATGATTCGAGTAATGCCGTCCTGGTCTACAGGATCCTCCAAGGCTTCGCACTGATGAATAAGTCCGGCCGAATTGATCTAATCGAGGAACTCATAAAGATCCGCGAACAAGCCGGTGGTGAGTCGATAGTGAACGATTTCATTCTGCACCGCTTGCTTGCTAGTCTTTACAACAAGATTGCCTCAACCGCGCGCGGTGGTGGTGTAATGTCGACCGTCAGTCAAGAAGACTATCAAATTTTCACCGAGTATGGAGAGCGATTTAGGGACCATGTCATTAAGGCGTTCAATTTGGAACCCAAAGACAACATGGTTGCAAAGGAGCTAATTCAGCTCGATATGCGATGGGGTATGAGAGTTTTAGACTCGTCGCAGGCCTTCCGTCTTGCCATGCTTTCGCAATGCGACTCCGAGTGGACAGCATCGTGGCGGGGGAGTTCGCTCATGCCGAGATGGGGTGGATCACAACAACAATTAGAAGACTTTATTACTAAGCTGATTGGTTTTTCAAAACACTCGGCGGACAACAAGTTTCTCTTTTATAGCTCGTTGCAAGACCTATCAAAAGATACCGGCCCCTTAGTCAATTTTGATAGGAATACCGGTTTGGCTCAAGGGTTCGCCGATCTATGCCGTTCCATGGACAAGATCAATCACGGAAAACCTGATCCACGCGTTTCCAATTACGAGGCTTTCTCAATTCCAAGAATTCTTTGGGATGCAAGTCTGCTCGAGGAGCGTCACAGGTTCATCGAAAGTCATCGCGATGTATTTGAAACGGCTTTTTTTTATGACTGGGGCTATCAGCTTCAGTTTTCGGAACGTTTTTCGCGTGTGTTTTCGTCCGCCGATGATGCAAAGGAAGACCTCCTTGTGATACATAGGGAGTTGGTCTGCGGAGATGAAAATTGGAATCCCGATCGCTTGGCGAAAATCGATCGTTCGCTCGGTAGGTTTAGGAATTATGCAGAGACGATCGAAACTTCCAATTCGGAAAGTAATTTGAATAATCGGAAGATGAAGATTGTGGAGGCTACGGAAGCATCAACTAATAGCGATCAGCAGGAGTCTCCGAGCGATGCCACTGCGGTTCTCTTGAAGCAACTCGAAGCTCTCTACGAGATCGTCTACGAGTTCGAGTTGGGCAAAGAAGTCGAATTGTTGGGGAATGTGAAGTCAACGCTCTGGTACATCGGTGGTAGTGACGGTGAAGTGTCCTACCCGAAGGATGGCACGATCGTGATCGAATCGTCCTGCGATCAGCAATATCAATTTCTGCATCACCCCTTGAGGTTGCCTTCGCCCCACACCATCGAAATGGAAGTAGAGACGATCTCGGGTGAAGGTGATCCTTACGGAGTCGCCCTCTTCTCGGGACAGGTGGCACCTCAAAGTACAACTTTGTCTCAGACCGGCATGGCGATTCGGATGATTCCTGGCAAATTGTCAGTTTCAACTGCCAGCCTGCCAAAAGAGATGGATGGCGGACCGGACTTTCACACGCGGTCACTCACTGCTGTCCCGGAACGAGTGACGCTAAGACTTGAAATGCGTGAGGAAGCTTCTCGGGCTTTTTTTGATGGAGATCTTGTTAGTGAGATTGCCGGCCCGAGTGAAACCCGCGGCCATTTGATGATCGGCCGGTGGATAGCCCGAAATCTTGAAGGCAATCCGAATAGCTCGGCGAAGTACAAAATCGTGGGAGTGCGGATCAAGAAGCTGCTCGATTGATTTGTCTATGTCCGAAGATGATGCGCTGATCAAGGCCCTCGACCAGTTCGACCGTGAGCTTCGCCCTGGCCTTGCAGTGGACCGATGCATCTTCACTGCAATGTGAAGCGAAGTGTCTACCTTCTCTCGGCGGCAGGTCGTTCATCCTGATTGCAGTACAGGTAAACGGACGTGGACCTGCAAAACATGAGCACTGCAGCCACACCGATGGCACGATGCATGGTCCCGGACGAGTCTCCGCCGTGCAAAACAATGAACATTGCCAAGACAGAAGTCAGTCCGCCCAGTGGCATCAACAATGAAATGACCAGCGTCCGTTTCCACCAACGCACCAAGTCCAGTCGCCACAGCAGCCCCATCGCATAGAAAGTGGAGAACCCGACGAACAGCGTGACCCAGACCGCGGCAAAGGCAAGTAATTTCGGACCCACAACTGTTTCATCCAACCGCCAGTGGACCAAGGCAAATCCAAGCGTCAGCGGAATAAAGGCGGAGAGCAAATCAATCGTTCCAAGTGTTCGTTTGCCCGCACCACGCTCGAAAGCTGGTCGAAGGGGTTCGAAGACAAAGAAAAAACAACCGGAAGCCGCGGCAAGATAGAAGGCGAGCGTCAGGATGATCGAAAAGAACATGCCAGTTGCTTTGGTGAAGTGGTCTCTGACTCAAAGAGAACGTCACAGCATTCACCCTCGATTGTACAGCTAACGCTCACTCCATGCCCGACGAACTGCTGGTACTCGGTTGTTGCTTCGGAATTCGCCTGCTTCGAGTTGCGAACACCACTTCAAGGCTTGACAAATCAAGTTGTTCAACGGACTTGCTCGAAAGCCGCAGTGGCTCCGTTGCAAGATTCCTAATTCCGGCTGCGTAAAGCGACTTCAGGTTCATGTCGGCCGCAACCGAGCCGATCAAGCCACCTGGACTATTTGTTCCCGGACAACTCTATGTCCTCCCATGGGTCCACAAACTCAGCGACATTTCCAAACAGGTTTTTGACGCCGGCGGAGCCTTCTGCTCCATCCCGGAAATGATGATTCTGCAACGAGGTCTAACCAACGGTCTCCGCCAGTTGATGATCTCTCAGCAGTCCTAACAACTCTTCCGTGGTCAGTTTGCCTGACGAGTCACTGCCTTCCAGCAGGCTGTCCGCGAGGTCGCGTTTGGTGTTGTGCAGGTCAACGATCTTCTCTTCAATCGTGCCTTTGGTAATCAGGCGATAGACGTTGACCGGACGCTGTTGGCCGATCCGATGAGCTCGATCGGTGGCCTGATCTTCGACGGCGGGATTCCACCACGGATCCATGTGAATGACGTAATCGGCTGCCGTTAGATTCAAACCCGTTCCACCAGCCTTGAGGCTAATCAGGAATACATCGCCTTCGCCGGATTGGAACGCCTCGACCGCGTCCTTACGTTTTTTGATCGGTGTCGACCCATCGAGGTATTGGTACGACACGCCCATCTCATCAAGTTGATTGCGAAGGATGGCGAGGTGCTTCACGAATTGGCTGAAGACCAGCACCTTATGGTTCCCCTCAACGATTTCGCCGATCTTTTGCCGGAACAAGTCCAGCTTGGTGCTTTCGATGCCGTCCCCGCCCACCAATTCCGGATGACAGCAGGCAAGCCGCAACCGAGTCAACTCGGCGAGCACCTGGAGGTGCTGCTCGCCTTCGGATTTTGAATCTGACGCCGCTTCGGCGATTCGCTCAAGCGCCTTCTCCCGTAGCGCTTCATACAGCGCCGCTTCTGCGGGTGACAGCTCGACCTCCAGAAGTGATTCGGATCGAGCCGGCAGCTCAGTGAGGACTTCCGATTTTGTACGACGCAACAAGAACGGTTGAATGAGTCTTTTTAAGCGGTTGCGAGTCGACCGACAGTTGTCTCGTTCGATCGGAATGGCAAACCGTTTACGAAAATCATCGTGAGAGCCGAGCAGTCCTGGCACGATGAAACGGAAAAGATTCCACAGCTCACCCAAATGGTTTTCCATCGGAGTGCCGGTGAGAATGATTTTGAAGCCCGCCTGCAATTGCATCACCGCCTGGGACCGTTTGGTTCCCATGTTCTTGATCGCCTGAGCTTCATCAAGCAAGATCGTGTTCCACTGCACGGCTTCAAAACGTTCGATTTCCGACTGCAGCAACCCATAGCTGGTGATCACCAGGTCACCTGGTTGTATTTCTTCAAAAAACTGATCGCGATCGCAATCTCGGAAAAGCCTCGGTGTCAGGGTTGGGGCGAAGCGGTGAGTTTCGCTTTCCCAATTAAAGCCTACCGACGCCGGAGCAACGACAAGCTGCGGTCCGTCAAGAGCCCGCTCGACCAGTAGCGCTAGTGCCTGAATGGTTTTTCCCAAACCCATGTCATCAGCCAAGCACGCTCCGCTATTCCAATGTGCCAGACGTTTCAGCCAACCGTATCCCTCTTGCTGATAATCACGCAGGTCGGCCTGTAGGGTCGAAGGTGTTTCAATCGGAATCGAATCAGCTTCTTCGATGCGTGATAGATGTGATTTCCAGTGCTTGTCGGTCTTGAAATCCGTGTCGCTTAGCAGTTCATCGACCACCATCGCACGAGCGGGTGTGAAGCGGAGTTTGTTCTTCGCCTGCATTCCGAACGCGGCTATGTCGGCGATACGCCCTCGCAACTCTTGGGTGAGAGCGAGAAAGCGGCCGTCATCCATTCGCACAAATCGAGAGGGGCTGGCCGAAGCAAGGTCCAGTAGCTTCATCAGATCGACAGCTAAATCGTTATCGACTTTCAATTTGCCTGATGCCGCAAACCAGTCGCGATCACGTCGCACGGAAACGTGAAATCCAGATGCGGATGGGCTACCCACGACATCGTGCGTTTTGCCTCGTGGCCACAACTCGGAAACCAGGCCTTGATCAGCCAACGTTTGCAGCTGGGCAACAAGTTCGAGAGCATCATCTGATTCTTCGAAGAGCCACTCGGACTGTTCCTCGTTGACGGTCCGTGCTTCCAGCGGAGGGCAGTCCACGATGAGTTACTGCAGATGTTCTCGTTCCGCCTCAAGGTCCCGCGTTGTCGTCAGAGCTTTGCCTTCGACGTTAGCGAACATCGCCTGGGCACCAGTACCCGGTCGACAGAAGGGTCCTTTTTCGCCGAACGGCTGGACAAATAATTCGGCGCGCAAGCCGTCTTGATAGGGTGTCAACTGGGCGACAATTTGCGAGGACGCGTCCACCTCTTCGCCAGTCGATGGAGCCCCTTCGATGTCCGACTGCACGTCAATGATCGACGCGAGCGACTGAGCGATCTTGAAAACCCGATCTTGCCCTTCGCTTGGAACTGCCGGTAGTTCCGACACTAACTCGGCGACCTCCCGTTGTTGCTTGGAAAATTGCACGATTGAGTATCGATGCGACCCTACTTTATTGATGTGTACCAAATCGTCGTCGAGAGAGCACTTTGGCTCGACGACTAGTCGGATCTGTTTCCCTAGTTGCTTGATCGTCAAGTGCGGCCGGCCTTCGGTAATTTGAACGGGTTCATCACGTTCGTTTGGAAGGTAGAGCTGCGGGTGATTCAAGACAGCGGCAACGAGCTTTGCCTGATCCCATTCATGATAAGTCTCGCGGTAGCCGCGATAATTTCTCTCAGTGAACTGCCGAAGGGATTTGCAAATTTGTTGGTCTTGATCGGATAGGAAATCAAACGTGGGCGCTTGCCACTGCTCGTAAAGCCGTTCGAAGGCTACTTTGCGACCCTTGCTCCAGCCCTTGGGTCCGTATTTCTGAATGAAGGGCGCCACGTGAAGCCACGATTTCCCAAAGGTTACCTCCCATATCATCCGTTCATCGGCGGCCGAGACTGGCTGCGCCGTGGTCGCTGCCGGTTCACAAAGGCTCTCCAAAGCATTGAGCCCGGCTTCCCAGGCGGGAGTGGGCTTGATCACGTCAACGATGGAAGCGGTTCCAAGCCGCGAATGAATCTTCTCGGACCGCGCCGTCAGTTTCTTCGGCTTCGTCTTGCCCGATGACATGTGAGCCGCGATCGCTATGAGCTCAGGGTGATCCAGTCCGCTCCACTATCGTGATAAACGTCAATGAGTTGTTCGACCAGTTTCAACTTGTATGGGGGCTTCTGATCCGCCATGTACCAACGCCATATCCACCCGTAGATCAGTAGACCCAAAGGCGACATTGTTTCTGTGTCATGAGTAGCATACGCCTGCAAGCTGAACGGATTTGACTGATGCAGAAGAGCTTCCTGCAGAGGGATGCCGG
>JBCCOI010000357.1:0-7689 GCA_039025515.1 Planctomycetota bacterium | reverse complement strand
GGTAGCGTTTTCTTCGTCGGCGACTCCAAAACAAACAAAGGCAAGGTTTGGTCCCTGGATGTAGAAACCGGCAAGACGGAGTGGACAGTGCTGCTACCCAAATCGCGAATCGGCTTTAGCAGTTCTCCGCTCATTGCAAACAATCATGTTTTCGTGACTGCGGAGAACGCAACGACCTACGTGATCGGCCCACTGGATTCATCCAGCCCGAAAATCGTTTCAACGAACCGTTTGGACGACGACCAACCGTTCACGGTCGCCAGTCCCGTGCCATTTGAAGACTCGCTGATTCAGCGGACTCGTCATTCGCTGTACCGAATCAAATAGAGAAATTCTTTATGCGTTGCCTCGCGCTTCTACTCATCTTTACGACTGGCATGGTGATACTCTCGACGAAGCGAGCGCATGCACAGAACGGGCAGCTGATTGAGGGTCTTTTCCGGACTTGGGTCAATTCGCAAACTGAAAAAGATCGCCGGAAGCGTCTCGAGGCGGAAGCAAGGATTCTTGAAGCCGGAAGGCAACGCACAATGCTTCCGCCGACGGGGCGCGACCCATACGAAGTTCAGCTTCCCAGTGGATTCGGTGCCGGCAACCGCGGGATCGTGGCCGGCGTCGGCGTTCCGACTCGACCGAATGAGATCAACGTCCGCAGTCGAGTCGTCGCAGACTATGCACAACGGCTCGTCTCATTCTCGGGCGAGTACGACCGATTGCTTGCAGAGCTAAAGCGATCTTCGTCATCCAATGCACAGGTGAGAGCATTGCTGCCCCAAGCATTGGAAGTCTCCGCCACGTGCGATTCGCTCTTGAGAGAGCTGAACGGCCTCGACGCTCTCAATCGGATCATCCCGACGCATCAGTCATTAGATCGTCGATATCGACACGTGTCGTTTCGTGTCCGCTCGATTCATGGAATAGACGAACGATTGAGCGGACTGGTTCGCAGGTGTGATCAATCGTGTTCGGCGATGTGTGGGCAACTGGACATGCAGCCCCAATTTGATCGCGTCGCGCTTCGCGATTTGATGATCACTGCGTCCACCTACATGCAAGCACTCATCGATGATCTTGAACTCGCATCCCTGGAACGTGGCAGGTGCCGCACACTGCAGCATGATTGCCGAATCCTGCGACAACAATTGGTTGCTGCAAGTCGCGAGATTAGCGCAATGCCATACGACGAGTGCGTAAGCCGATTCAGTGACTTTATCATTCGCTGGAACCGTTACTCTGAGCGAGTTTACCAACTCAATGATCCATTTCTCAGTCGGCGGCTCGATCGCATCAGCGAGTGCGGCGATGAAACCTATGCCCTGCTGTGGATGCCTCCGCCGATTGGCGTCTCTGAGGTCTCGGGGATTGCGAATCGGCTTTCGGGTCAACTGGAATCGCTTTCGCGGTCGATGACGTTTTTTGCATTGTCCAAACTGGATGCGAATCAGCAAGCAACGCTCCTGGCATCCATGCGAGATCTCAGTCGCTCGGTCGACGACCTGCAAAGGCTCAGCAACGGACGCGCCTCGAGACGTGAATTGCTCGGAACCGTGGAGTCATTCGATCGCAGATGGTGTGAGGTCCGACCGATTCTGAACGAACTTCCGTCCATCCGACCGGGGTTGCTCGCCGAAACGGAGCGTGGCTGTCAGCAATTGCGGGATGTTTTTGAATTGTCGGCAGATTACGCCGCAACAGGTCGAACGGGGCGTTTGGTGGATACCGCAGCCGCGTTAGAAGGCACCAGTGAGACGCTGCGGCAGACCCTTAACTCGTACGAGCGATACATGCGTCCAAACGAATATCGCCGTGCGGTCTCAGACGCGTCCAATAGTTTTTATCGTCACAGCCGGGAACTTCACGAGTTGCTCAGCCGTAGTCATCGCATGGGCGACCGTGGACACCTTGCTAAAGTCCGGGAGGAAGCCGAGCATCTGCTCAACGATTGGAATCAGTTGAGTGCCGATCTCGAGGAATTGGAACGGCACGGCGTATCCGGCTCGAGAGCGATGAATGTGAGGCGGCTGCAGCAGCAACTCGTCCCGATGGTGGGTGAGGTGGCGGCCGTACTCGTTTCGTTTTAATCATCCGAAAGAACGATGTTGATCAAGAGAAATCCAACGCGTGCGGTAGCCGTCGGTGACGTCATCATCGGGGATGGTCACCCGATCGCCGTTCAGAGCATGACGGCCACCAAGACGGTCGACATCGATGCCACAGTTGCCCAGGCAGAGGCCTATCGCGAAGCGGGTGCCGGTGTTGTGCGGATTGCCGTCGATAGCAACGCCGATGCGGAAGCACTTGCCGAAATTCGAAAGCAGACAAAGGCGAATCTAGCGGTCGACCTGCAGGAGAACTTTAAGATCGCCGAGAAGGTCGCCCCGCACGTTAACAAGATTCGCTACAACCCCGGGCACCTTTTTCATCATCAAAAGAGAAAGACTTGGCAGGAGAAAGTCAGCTTCATCATCCATCAGGCCATGGAGCACGACTGTGCCATTCGAATCGGCGTCAATTGTGGCAGCGTCGATCCAGCAAAAAAGCAAAAGTACGACCCGGCGGATTCGATTACGCCGATGCTGGAAAGTGCCCTCGAACACTGCGAGTACGTCGATTCTCTAGGATTTGAACGCTACGTTGTCTCTTGCAAAGACAGTGACCCACAAAAGGTAATCGAAGCCAATCAACGCTTTGCCGCAGCAAGGCCAGACGTTCCCCTGCACTTGGGAGTCACGGAAGCCGGGATGCCGCCCGATGGTGTGATCAAGACTCGAATTGCCTTTGAGCAGTTGATCGGCAAGGGAATTGGAGACACGGTACGAGTCTCGCTCACACTTCCCAACAACCGAAAGCCGGAAGAAGTCATCGCTGGGCAGCAGATCATTGATGACATCTATGCCGGTCGTGTTCGGACCGTGGTTCGTCTCAATGACCAGTCCTTGAACATCATCAGTTGCCCGAGTTGTTCGCGGGTCGAGAATGAAGCGTTTATTGACTTGGCGGAAAGCGTCAAGGAAATGACCGAGTATGCGAAGTCTTACGATATCACGATTGCGGTCATGGGTTGCCGAGTGAATGGGCCGGGCGAAACCGATGACGCGGACTTGGGCCTTTGGTGCGGGCCGGCAAAAGTCAACTTAAAGCGCGGTACAGAAGCACTGGGCGCTTACGGATACGACGAAATCCTTCCGATTTTGAAACAAGAGCTTGACGCAATCATCGCAACCCGAGCCTGATCGGTCGGCGTCGCCAACCGATTCAAACTCACAAAGGCGTCGGCGAATTCTTCTGACCAACGATGATGGTATTGAGGCCGACGGTCTCAGGGCAATGCACCGTAGCATGCTACATGCGTTTCAAACTCTGGGGCAGGTCGAACCAAAGATCTTCGTCGTCGCACCCGACCGCGGGCGCAGCGAATGCAGCCATAGCATCGAGACTTCCATCCAACTGAAGCTTCAGCAGCACGAGGATAATTGGTACTCGGTCAATGGAACGCCCGTGGACTGCATCCGCGTCGCATTGTTCGCTATGAACCTGAAGCCCGATATCGTTTTTTCAGGGATCAACGCGGGCGCGAATCTCGGCGTCAACCTGATGGTCAGCGGGACGTTTGCCGCCGCCCGAGAGGCTTCACTGTTGGGTGTGCCAGCGATGGCCGCATCGCACTACCGTCGGCCGGAAGTCGACCGAACCTGGGATCACGCTTCTGCCTGGATGTTCGAGCCAATTAAGCGTTTTCTGAATATCGCCGAAAGCGGGACCTTTCATGCTTCGCCACGAGGACCTCACCCGCCTCTTTGGAACGTGAATCTTCCGGCAATCCGTCCGAAGTTCTTGGCCGACGGCAACTATGCATGCCCATCGCTGGTTGAATGCGACGTTGACCGATGTCCGATCGATCGAGAGGGAGCTGTAGGCGTCGATGGAAACATTGATTTCCAGCTGGACTTCCACGGCCGCGCTCGCGAACCCGATCGTGACGTAAAGCATTGCTTTGATGGTAAGACAACCATAAGCAGCCTTTCACCTCTCTGATCTTGAGATTTCGTCGATGACTGCAACACGAAACTCCATCAACCCTTACCAGGCACCGCTGACGATCGATTCGGAGACTCCGGTCGGCGACCCGGCAATGGTTTCGGTCGAATTGCGCCGCGTACGGATTGGGTTAAACACCATCTTCTACGGCGCCCTCGTGTCATTCATTGCGTTCGTGGCTTCGTTTCTTTTCGCCATGCTGCTGGGCTTTGGCGGCGCCACGATTCTCTTAGGGAGTGTTCTCATCTTAATGACGCTTGGGGTGCTTGGCGGCTACTTCGCGATCTTCATTGGTCAGCTCTACTGCTGTAGTGCTCCCGTCGAAAGCAACGCTCGCGCCGCAGTCAGGTACTCCACTTCGCTTCATGCCGCTCAGTTCTTCCTCACAGTGTTCGGGATGATCTTTCCGTATGAATCGTATTTGCGATTCTCATTTTTAGAGTTTGCTCTAACTCACGCACCGGTCCTCGTCGCGTTCCTAGCGGCAATCCTGTTTGGCGTTTTCTTGAAGCGTCTGAACGAGTCTCGAACTCAGAGCTCGTTAGCCCGATCATCAAAAACCGTTATCCTGTTCGTCTCGCTTCTTCTCGGCGGCTACGTTCTTTTTGTTGTCGGTTCCTTTCTTACCGTGTCGGCCCCTATCAGTGTTTCCTTTGCGATGCTTGGGATTCCGATCCTGGTCATGTTCCTGCTTGGACTGACCACCTTTGCCAAATATATCAATCTTGTCAGATTAACCGCCCTGTCGATCGGCCGTGAGCCAATTCTTGAGCAGGCCTGATTGGCCACAAAATCGCCTTGGTTACACTGAACGGGACTCGTTTCGATCCGACACCGACCAAGGCAAATCAAGTGACGTCCGACTCCTCAGCGGCCCTGCTGCAATCCATTGAATCGCGCCAGTGCAATGTCGGCGTCATCGGACTGGGGTACGTCGGGTTACCACTGATCGATGCCTTCATCAACGCAGGGTTCGCCTGCACCGGCTTTGACGTCGACCCCCAGAAAGTGGAGACGCTCCTCAAGGGGAAGAGCTACATCCAGCACATTGGCGACGAGAAAATTGAAGCTTGGTTGGCAAAAAACAAGTTTGACGCGACCGAACAAATGAGCCGTCTCGGTGAGCCCGATATCTTGCTCATCTGCGTTCCAACGCCCCTCGACTCCGCTCGCGATCCGGATCTGAAGTATGTCACAAGCACCTGTGAATCGATCACGAAATCGCTTCGAAAGGGGCAACTGGTTGTCCTGGAAAGCACGACATACCCGACCACGACGCGAGACGTCATGGTGCCGATTCTGGAGCAGTCGGGTTTGAAAGCGGGTGTCGATTTTTTTGTCGCCTACAGCCCAGAACGCGAAGACCCGGGCAACCCAGATTTTTCTGCAGCCGGCATACCCAAGGTCGTCGGAGCCATCAATCCAACAAGCCTTGAGCTGGCGAGCAAACTGTATGAGTCAGCCGTTGCGGGCGTTATACCCGTCAGCAGCTGCGAAGTGGCCGAAGCCGCAAAAGTGCTCGAGAACATTTATCGTGCGGTCAACATCGCTTTGGTGAACGAGCTCAAAGTGATCTTCGATCAGATGGAGATTGACGTTTGGGAAGTGATCAACGCCGCCAAGACAAAGCCGTTTGGGTTCCATGCGTTTTATCCAGGTCCCGGCCTGGGCGGTCACTGCATCCCGATCGATCCGTTCTACCTTTCGTGGCTCGCGAGAAAGCAAGGCTCGAACGCTCGATTCATCGAACTTGCGGGAGAAGTGAATCGGTCGATGCCGGGCTACGTGATCGCTCGAACGTCTGAGTTTCTAAACGAATTTCAAAAACCGATTCGAGGCAGCAAGATTTGCCTTCTGGGCGTGGCCTACAAAAAAGACGTCGATGACCCCCGCGAGAGTCCGTCGTTCGAACTCATGGAGTTGTTGCTCGAACTCGGCGCGGACCTCACTTATAGCGATCCGCATGTTCCATCGTTGCCTGCAATGCGTCACTACGACTTGCCCGCGATGACCAGTTCCGATCTCACGCCGGAATTTCTAGCCGCCCAGGATGCAGTCCTGATCGCAACCGACCACACAGCGTTTGAGTATGACGAGATCGTTGCAAGCTGTGACTTGGTCATTGATACACGCAACGCGACCCAACACGTGAAACAACACCGCGAGAAGATACGCAAGTGCTGAATCGTCATTCACTCGTTAAAGGGAAGCCGGCAAACGCCCCATTGCCCTTGGTTCTCATCGACGGCAACTTCGATCCAGGCAATTGCGTCGCCAAACTGTGAACGAGTCTTTTCCTTGACGCGTTCCGCGATGACTCGCGCGATCTCTTCGGCGGTCGTATTGATCACTGGCAAAATCACGCAGTCCTCGTTTGGAAAGACCCATCGACGGTCACGAAAAACGGCTGTCGTTTCTTTCTCATCGTTGGAGACTTTGATCTCGGCGTGGTCGCTCGGAAGGATCACGTGGTGATCCAGTGCTTGCGACTGCTCCAAAACCGCGTCACGTAATGCAATAAAATCGACGACGTAACGGTTCTCGTCGAGTGGACCTTCAACGCTCGCCCGGATCCCGTAGTTGTGGCCGTGAAGCCGCTCGCAGATATCGCCGGCGAATGTGATGAAGTGTGCGGCGGAAAAGATGAATTGTTCTTTGGTGACGTCGACGCGAAAAGTCGCTTGGCTCATAAAGTCTCGCCCACGGAGATCTGCTTGCTAAGGATCAGTGATCTTCTCGAAGAAGAACGTAAAGGGATGCCGCAATCAAATCGGCCGTCGTCCCCGGATTGAGCGAATGCTCACGGAGAAACCGATCCAGCTCAATTCGGCCCAGGTTGTTTTCGATCGCTTCTGCGGCACGACGTTGTATCTCGCCGGCAAGGTCTTCCCCATGTTTTCTCAGAATCAAAGAGTCCGGATACTCGGCAAGTAAACGTAGATGTCCGTGGACGATTCCACCGAAAAGATCGTCGCTGCACTCGATTGATTCTCTGAGGATCGGAACGACGCCTTCGAAGAGGGTCGCAAAACCGTCCGCATAGTTTCCCGCTATCAAATCGCGGTCCGACGCGAGCATCATCGCCCCAACAAGATCATCCGGCGGATCAGCGAAGACATCCTGCTCGGCGACTTCTCCCATGCCTCCCGGTTTGGAAATTCGAATCGCCTCGAAAACTCGGTGACAGTCCTCAGCCGAGCATTGGTCAATCAGCCGAGCCACTTCCTTCTGCCAGCATCCGTTTGTGAGACGCCCCGAGAAACGGAAATCCGTCTCAGCGAGAGGGCCTACCAAAAGCAGGATCCCAAGATTGACGTTTGTACCAATCTGGCGCGAGTTCATCGCCGCAGCTTTGAGCACGGCGTGCGTGAACCCCAAGCTCAAGTCGCCAAAAGCTTCCGCCGCAAATTCCGACGCGCGGACAAAGTCTTGAAAACGCAAATCGGAGAAGTCTTTTCCCGGATAGACGTTTCCCGGCTTTGGTGAAGTCGCTTCAAGAATGCAACACCAGCGAACCGCGTCCGCAGGCGACCGACATTCCTGGCGAACCAGACTCAAGCAACGCATTCGATTTTGTGCTTCAAGAACCGATCGATCGCGTCAAGTACTTCTCGCGGAGCATCCTCCATTACATAGTGACCTGCGTCATCG
>JBCCOI010000356.1:0-7690 GCA_039025515.1 Planctomycetota bacterium | reverse complement strand
GAAACGCAAACTCCCCGAACTTGTCGCCTTTCTACCTTCTGCCCAATAAAATGATCCCAAACCCGTTGACAACAACTCAGATGTCTTCGGGTTAGGATTTTGTCTTCCGATACAATCAAGGTTATTCCGCGTTCCACCACTAGTGCAGACAATTTACAGCTGCTGAAAGTCACGTACTGCAGCTGCCTGACAAGGGGCAACGCAACTCGCTCGCCGGCGTGGCAAGGCGCTTGCTCTAGGCCGCCGCTGGGACCGGTTCCACCTAAGGTGATTTTACAGCAAGCCGGTTGCCAATTGGGATCATTGCCCATGCATTCTTTCGAATCAAAGAACTGGCGGCACCATTCTGCGGAGCCCGAGCTGGGGTCGACGCTTTCCAGCGGGCTCACTCTCAATTCAACCCACAAACTCTGCGGATGAGCAGATGCGTTCGCGTTGCCAAATGAGGGCTTGGACATTTAACCGTAGCAGATGTCGCCACTGCGGAAGCGAGTTTAATCGACCATTGCACAGGCGCCGATTACCCTCTTGCTGTTCGCGAGGTAAAATGAAAAGTTAGGTTCGGAAGCAGTATTTCGCTGGTTGGTGGAATGATGCTTGTCCGCGTTTTGCGAACTATCCGCTTTTTGTCGGTTGAATCGTCATGTCGTCAAAGTTGTGTCTGAAGAGTTGCCTCGCAGTCGTGGTCGCTGCGGCTTGTCTCACAATCACCCCTGAAGCAGATGCGCAGTTTCGGAGAGGGTTTGCACCCAGAGGTGGAGCCTATTTTGGGCCAACGTTCGTCGCTCCTCCGCTGGCTTATCCGCCGGCGAATTTTGCACCCGGAAGCGTTCGGATACGGACACCCTTCTTTTCGATGAACGTGGGGCCGACGGATCTGCTTCCGCCGGCGTATGGTTATCGTTATGAATCCGATCGCCCGCTGGGATATGGCGGCTATGGATACGAGTATCGTTTTGAATCGGGGCCGAGTGCGCTCACTCGTCCCGTGATTCCGCGATCCTATGGATCTTCGCAGCTCATTCAGCCGCTCGACGGAGCCGGTATCAATCCGCTGCCCGAGTCGAACTACCGCTATCGACCCGGCGCCGGAGGCGGCATTCCTGAAGTCACCTCTGCCGAGACCTTTGGCCGGAGCAGCCTGCAAGAGGCTGCCAATCAGTTGTCGCGTTCCATACAAACTCGGCTGCCCGAACCGGAAGGATGGCTTGAGTACCTGATGCCAAATCGAATTGTCGAAGCAGTCGGTCGGGGTGATATCAGCGCCTTGCCGGCTGATCTTGCGCGTCGATACGAAGCCGTCACGATGAACCGCGAACTCCGACAGATTCAGTCGCTCGCGGGTTTCCAGGAGACGCGTCGGCTTCTAGGACAATGGATGGCGCGTCCGTCGGTACCCGCAGTTCCAAGCACAACGAGTCCTGTCGAGGCCGCTCCGCTTGATCAGCCGCGGCCTGCAATACGCCCGGGATCCGCTGGTCCGCAATCAACGGACGCTACCGATTCGGGTTCGTCGATCCTCACTCCTGCAGACGACAAGCCGTTTGACGCGCGAGCGATCGAGCCCTCGGTCGAAACGCTACCGGCGCCGGCTGCCGATCCGATCGATTCATTTTGACTGGTGCGCCGCATCAACCGGAGACCAAACCCCGGCGAATCGTTTGTGTGATTCACTCGCTCAATGGAGGAGGCGCGGAGCGAGTCATGGCGATGTTGTGCAGCCAACTAGCAAACCGCGGCCACTCGGTGACGCTCGTTACGCTGGAAGATGGGAGAAGCGATCGCCACCAAGTGGATTCCAAAGTTCGACGTCGCTTCTTCAAGAGTCCAGCGTCCTCCCGAAACTTACTCGGGTTAGGCGCTCTGCTGCGAGTTCGACGCCGTCAGGCGTCTCTCGCAAGTCTGATTCTCGAAACAGATCCTGAAGTCGTCGTTTCCTTCTGTGATCGAATGAATTTGGACGTGCTCGCTGGACTGAGTAAGACGAGCAGGGGGCGCAGTCTCCCAACCGTTGTCTGCGAAAGGAGTGATCCGTCGCGGCAAGATTTGGGAGTTTATTGGGAACGAGTTCGTCGGCGGCTCTATCCGCACGCGGCTGCAGTCGTCGCCTTGACGGAAGCGTCGGCTGATTTTCTGCGTCCGATGTCCAAGCAAGTCTTCGTGATTCCGTCCGCGGTGCGAAAACCCGAAGCATTCTCTGACCGAGGATTTGCTTCCGGTTACCGTCTTGTCGTCGCAGCCGGACGACTCGCTCCCGAGAAGCGCTTCGATCGGCTCATCGACGCGTTCCATGAGGCACTCGGATCTGATCCAAGCTGGAGACTCACGGTTTTCGGTGACGGGCCACTCCGCCAGTCGCTGTTGGAGCAGGCGGCATCGTTGGGGCTGGGCGATCGAATCAAATTGCCCGGCTGGACTACATCGCTGGACCAGGAGATCTCGAAGGCAACATGCTTGTGTTTATCGAGCGAATACGAAGGCTTCCCTTCGGTGCTGTTGGAAGCGATGTCTTTGGGAGTTCCCGTTCTAAGTGTTGATTGCGACAGCGGTCCAAGGGAGATCATCGAGCATGGCGTCAACGGCCTTCTCGTCGAACCGTCGACTCGTGGATTGACGGAGGGACTTCAAAGGTTCGCAAGCGACGAGTTGGATCGGGAGCGGATGGCGCAAGCGGGGCGTTCCGTGACTGAGCGTTATGGCATCACGGAAATGATTCGGCAATTTGAGAGTGTTCTCGAGGAAGCGATTGCCGCGCCGAAGCGGACGGAGCCGATCATCTGATCACGACCGTTCGCTACGCTATGCAACCCTAAACTTTTTTGCCTGGGAAGATCGATGCGAAATTATTTGGCTCGGCTTTGGAAATACGGCTTTCTGAGGACATTCCTGACCGGTCTCGTCGCGATTCTACCGCTGGCCATCACCCTTTGGATCATGAACTGGGTTGCCGATATTCTGCGCGGTGCGGTGGGCGCCGACAGCTTTATCGGAAGGAGCCTCCGCTCCGTGGGGATGCAGTTCGCGACGAACGAATACTTGGCAGTTGCCACCGGATGGTTAATCGTCCTTGTCGGCATTTGGATGCTAGGCGTTTTGGTTTCTGGATCTGCGAAGAATCGAATTCAGTCATTCGTCGACGGAATCGTCCAACGAATCCCGTTCATGAAGAATGTCTATGGGCCGGTAAAGCAAGTCGTGCAAATGTTCGCCGGACAAGATGACAATGCGATGCAAGGGATGAAGGTTGTTCATTGCTACATCGGCGAAGACGAGCAGGCGGGCTTCTTGTGTTTGCTGCCGTCAAAGGAAGTTTACCGATTCAAGAACCGTGATTGCCACATCGTGTATCTTCCATCAGCACCAATGCCGATGACCGGCTTCAATCTGTTTGTTCCGATCGACCAAGTGACGATCATCGAAGAGATGGGCGTCGAGGATCTGACGCAGGTCTATTTCTCACTCGGCGTGATGACCAGCTCATCGATTCCCGGTGGCATCGCGAGGTCATAAGCACATCAGTCGCGATTTTTCTCCGTCTCAAACCGTCGCCCCGCTGACTGCGGCTGTTACCGCTTCAGCTTTCAACCGAACTGGCGCCGCTGTATTCATGTTGCCTTCGCCTGTGACTGCCAACCGGCTGAGCAGTGAATAACGAATGGCAAAGAGCACGCACTTACGCGCAGACCAGTTGTGCGGGCGAAACGTGTCCTCAAACTCAAGAGTCTTCAGAAGCTGCTGTCGGATTGAAATACTCTGCATGCTCCACTCACCAAAAATTCGTTCTGGTGTGGCCGCAAAATCGATCATTTCGATATCACGGTGCCGAGTATCACGGGAAATTCTGGCGAATGTCTGCCAGACAATCCGGCGATCACCCTCGAGAATTTGCAAAAAGCACCCGTCGCCGAAAGCGAGCATCCCGGTGATGCCGTTGCGAGTGTTGTTGCGACGCGACTTTCGCAAGATTTCCAGATAGGACTCCATCGAAGTGCCAGGCATCGTTTTACTTGCGTAAATGAGCTGATATGTCTCTTTACTGAGAAAAGAGGAAGATGAATTTCGCATTTCTAACCCGTAGCGAGTGGATGGCGATCGACCGTCGGAGGGAAACAGTCATCTCTCGAAAAGTAGGTCACTATTCACATGGAAAGCCATTTTTCTCGCTTTGATCTCGACCTATTTTCCTCGATCAGTTCGACCGTTGACTCATTGAAGGCCCTCACAACCATTCCACTGGAGGCCCGTTGATCACTGACTGCGCGTGAAGCTCGTTTCCAGACACATCGCGCAGCACGGTGGGATCAGAGGTTCGTTCAAAAGACGCGAGTGTCTCGTCGCGGAGTTTGATCACGGCATTCGGCGTAAAGTCGGACGTGTAAACCACGTCTCTCGTGATGGTTTCGCCACGCATCGAGCCGCGAAACGCATAGCCACTGGCCCAGCGTTCGTCGGTCACTAAACTTCCAATGCTCAGCCCCAACGATGGCCAGATTGATTTTGGGATCGCCGTAGGCACGCTTGGTAACTCAATAATGGTGTAGGCATCTTCATCCGAAACGACATCCGGTTGCCAGATGAGTTCCGACCAGGCGCACCGGGCCCGTTTGCCGTTCAAAAAAAGACTGACGAGATGCTGCTCGTGGTCATAGCAGACCGCCAGATGGGCAGCTTCATTCGGATGAATCGTCTGGAGCGATCGACCCTGAACGAAATGCTCATCGCCCACGGTGATTTGAGTACAAGCCAAGAGTCCTGTTTCCGAAGGTTCGACACGCAAGTCGATGACGCCAGAAACCGACAAGAGCATTGCCGCTTGAACCTGCTCCGCTCGAATCCAGGTCTCGAGGGTGAGGGAACTCTCTCCCTTCCACTTCAACGAACGCGCATAAAAAGGTCCGTCGTCGCGACCGAAGGACTGCCACGGCGCGGGAGAGCGGGGAATCAAAGTTCGAAGCGGTGAAACAGCGGCGAGCGAAGCAGCTGGGATTCCAACGAGACCGGCGAGTGCCCAACGTCTTGGAAGAACTTGATTCGGTCGACTCGGAATCGATTCTCCCGAAACATACGCCTGCAGATCATTGCCGAATTCAATGGCCGTCTCATATCGATCGTCGGGGCGATGGGACGTTGCTTTCGATAGAATCCAAGCGAGATCCGAGGGAAGCCGATTGCCAGAAAGAGATGCATGGATCCGTTCGATCAGAGAGCCTTTACCCTGTTGAGATGACGTCTCTGGCGCTGGTTCGGAGATTCTCTGCAGCGTTAACAAATTAAAAAGCGTTGCTCCCAGTGAGTAAACATCCGACCGCGCGTCCACCCGGCTAGAACCCCAGTATTGCTCGGGGCTCATGTAGGCGGCGGTTCCCAGTACATCCCCGGTCGTCGTCAATTCATTTCCATTGGACAGTTGAGCGAGACCGAAGTCGGTGATCCACAACTTGTTGGAATCGTCGAGCATGAGATTGCCCGGTTTGATGTCACGATGCAACACGCCCGATTGGTGCGCGTGGTGGATACCATCGCATGCGCCGATCATCAAAGCACAGATCTCTCGATAAAACGCATTTGAGTCCCGCTGTCGAAGATCACTCCAACGAGCCAACAGTCGTTCGAGCGATCGTGAACTTGTCGCGGAAGTATTCTCGCGCGTCTCGCCACCTGGGACGGAAGCACGCTTGGCGAGTGCTTTCGAGACCTTTGCCAGGTTCTCTCCTTGGATTAAATCCATGACAAAGTAGTGAACTCCCCCGGTCGATCCGATGCAGTGAATCGGAACGATGTTGGGATGCTTCAGAATTGCGAGAGCGTGTGATTCCAGCTTGAAGCGTTTGACCGCTACTTCGTCGACTTCTTCGCCCGATGAGATGAGCTTTACGGCGACGGATCGGTCCAGCGAGACTTGCCTTGCTTCATAGACGATGCCCATTCCTCCGCGCCCGATGACTTTGACGAGCCGAAAGTCATCGAGCACGGCGCCATTTGCGGAGAGCCATTCCGCCGAGACGCCCAGTGCGAGCGGATTGAGTGTTACTCCATCATGTGCCGTAGGTTCGCCAGGATAATGCACCGTTGCCGCGGCAGCGGTGCCGTCTTGCGGCCCGTCCGTAGAGGTTCCGTCGGGACATACCGTGCTATCGGACCGTGCCGGAATGCTTCCCGGTTGGTCATCCGAGCGAGCCGTTTTGGGGCGTGACTGAAACATTCGTCCGGGCAACATATACGCGTGAACAAAAATTCCCCTCTTAGTTTACCTAAAGACGTTACAACTGGCGTTGAAACGCCTGGATAAAATGTCAATTGCGCTTCAATAGACTGAATCGACACGGTCGAGAGTCTTGGAATCGGACCGGTTGAGAGACGCTCTTCAGGGCGACACTTGCTATAGTGTTGAGCTAGAACGTTCATCTCTCGGAGCTGAGTCAAGCCACAATGAAAGCAGGAAGATTTTCCCTGATTGTTTTTATGGCGATTGCATTGTCGACGCAGGTTGCGGTCGGCATGGAGCCTCAAATTCAGTCATTCAATTCGTCACTCATTCCCAACAGCTATCGCATTCCGGCTGGCAGTTTCATACCGGGGGGACGCTTCGGCTGGCATTCATCCACCGCGCAGGAGGGAATGGCGCGCGGGATGGCTGACGTCATTCGTGCTCGGGGGCAAGCAGCTCTCTTGGGCGCCCAAGCCGCCACAGAGACCGAGGTGGCAAGGCGCAAATATCTCGAGAATCGAACGTATGCCGCAGAGAGCTACATTGAACGAAGAAAGATCCAGAAGAACTATGGCGAAGAAGTTCGCGCGGAGAAAAGGGCATCGCTCGCCGAACACGTCAAGCGTCGCGAGCTGCAACCGCTCACATCCTCTGAATTCTACGAGGAAACTGGCAAGATCTCCTGGCCGATCGTTCTAACGCATGAGAACTTCGAGAAAGGCAGGCTGATGGTCGAGGAGTTGTTTTCCAAACGCGCCGCCGATGGGCTGTTGTCGGCCGAGGACGGATTGCAGCTCTACCGGTTGCTCAAGACATGGGAAAGCCATGTACCTTCCTACAAAGACGAATTTCCGAATTCCGAGATTCAGGCGGCCGTGCGTTTCTTGCAGCGATTGCAAAAGCTTGCGTTGCGAAACGATCAGTGATGAAACTTGAATTTGCCCGAGACTTAGATATGCACTCCGTAAGAATCTCTTTGAAGTCAATCTTCATCACGGCCGTTTTCGCGGTGACAACTCTTCCGTTCTCGTCACGCGTCATCGCCGACGACTCTGTCTCTACACTCGCAGAACTGCGAGCAAAGCTGTCGGGCGCGGATGTTGCGTCACGGCGAATAGCCGCATTGCAACTCGGAGCGATGGGGCCAGACGCCAAGGCCGCCATCGGCGATCTGTTGGCTGCCGCAAACGACGTCGATAATGATCTCGCCGCAAGGCTTAAGGCGTTTTCAGCGATCGGCTTGATCGGCGACGAAAGTGAAACGGTGATGGCCGGCCTCTTGAAAGCGGTTGGCGATGCTGATCCGATGGTACGTAGTGCGGCGGTTGGTTCGATTCGCAAGCTCGAGTCCGATCCGAAGGTGATTGTGCCACTCGTCGTTCAGATTCTTGCGGACAAGGAACAACCGCTCTACGCGGGCCGCATGCTAGAGACAGTCGTGGACTTGGGGGAGAACGCGGTTCCTTTTTTGAACGCCGCGCT